>JASHON010000196.1 GCA_030041095.1 Terriglobia bacterium | reverse complement strand
TCAAACTCCAGGCGGGGGAAAAGCTGGAGTATTTGAGAGAAGATGCTGCATACTCGATTCACGGTGGAACCTCCTTCAGTTGAGATTAATCGTGCGGCAACACAAAACCTCAACTTACCGGAGATTCCGCCTTTTTCAAAAACCTAATTTGGACAAGCCTGGTTTCAAACCCGCCCCTACCCGGAGTTTCTACATTTTGGGATTGATCGAAGCCGCGGCGTGTCAGGGCATGACTTTAGTCGTGCCGCAAAGATGCTGAAGGAAAGAGGGCTTTAGCCCCTGCTGATGTCACGGCCTACGCGTAATGCCAACCCGGGCCAGGTCGTGAACTCTTCGCGTACGTTCTTCGTCTCCACCAACACGTGCCAGGGACGGGCCCTGTTGCAGTCCGAGCGCAATGCTACGCTGATGATCTGCCGCTCTCCTACGTGGCGGCGCGAAAATTCCAATTGCATGATTTCGTCATCATGCCCAACCACATGCACTTGCTCATCACGGTGAGCGGGGAGATGACGATTGAGAAGGCCGTGCAATTCATCAAGGGTGGATTTTCTTTTCGGCTGAAGAGGGAGTTCAGGTACTTGGGCGCAGTCTGGCAGCGGGGCTTCTCGGAGGTGCGGGTCCAAGACCAGCAGAGTTTTCTACGGCATCGGAGGTATATTGCGGAAAACCCGGTGAAGGGGGGCTGGTCGAGTCGCCCGAGGAGTATCCGTACGGCTTCAGCTACCTGGCAAAGCGAAAAGTCGCAGGGGCTAAACAGGTTGCGGAAAAACGGTTTTTCGGAGCCAAAATCGGCCGAAAATGGCGGTCGCTCGAACGGAGAATCAATAACTTACAAACCTTGAGGAGCGCCGTTGGGGGCTCTCGGAGGAGTTTTTCCGCAACCTGTAAAGCCCGGCCATCGGGCGGACCTGAGTCGGCATGACTGAAGTCATGCCCTGATACGGGGGCACCGATTTCAAGGCAGAACTGAAGAGAGGGGCATTGGGCGCCGCCAATACCCTGGCTTGCAAGCGCGCGTCTCTCCGGCAACTGTTTCTTCTGGCCAGAACGATTCATCGTAAACCGTATGCAGCATATAATTGTACCTTTCCGTCACTTGCGAGCGCAGGAGGTAAGTTATGAAAGCTGTGCGAATCCACCAACACGGCGGGCTGGACGTTCTAAAATACGAATCGGCGCCTGAGCCGAAGATCGGCGTAGACGAAGTTTTGATTCGTGTAAGGGCCTGCGCGCTGAACCATCTCGATATCTGGCTGAGGGAAGGTGTGCCCGGCTGGCAGCTCAATTTTCCGCATATCCTCGGCAGTGACGTTGCCGGAACGGTGGCGGAAGTGGGATCCGCGGTCGCGCACGTTCGGCGCGACGAGCGCGTTTTGCTTGCGCCGGGCCTGAGCTGCGGAAAGTGCAAGGAATGTTTCAAGGGGCTCGACAGCGCGTGCCGCGCTTACACGGTGTTTGGATTGAAACTCGACGGAGGCTACGCCGAATACGTGAAGTCCCCGTCAGCCAATGTCCTGCCGATCCCCGGTGATCTGTCGTTTGATGAAGCTGCCGCCGTTCCCCTGGTTTTCCTGACGGCGTGGCACATGCTGATGACGCGAGCCGGACTGAAGCCGGGCGAAGATGTGCTGGTGATCGGGGCAGGCTCGGGCGTGGGCAGCGCTGCCATTCAGGTTGCTGCCACGGCGGGCGCGCGGGTTATTGCGGTCGCGGGAACCGACGAAAAACTCGAAAAGGCCCGCAGCCTCGGGGCACAGGAGGTGATCAATCATGCGCGACAGTCCATCGCTGATGAGGTGCTCCGGATGACGGCAAAGCGCGGCGTGGATGTGGTGGTCGAGCATGTGGGCGCAGCCGTGTGGAACGATTGTTTCCAATCTCTGGCCACTTACGGCCGGTTTGTGACCTGCGGAGTCACCACCGGCAGCGATGTTTCCCTGAACCTGCAAGCGCTTTTCGGGCGGCAGCGAACGCTTCTGGGATCGTTTATGGGAGGAAAGGGTGAGTTGATGGATGTGCTGAAGCTCATTGCCTCGCGCCGTTTGAAAGCAGTCATCGATTCAACATTCGAACTATCAGAGGCCAGAGCCGCGCAGCAGAAAATGGAAGGCCGAAATTTCTTCGGCAAGATCCTCCTGCACCCAGCGTAAGAAGCTATCCGGGACGACAGCCGGATGCCTTATAATAGGACCATCCCAACACAGGACGTCTGCCTATGTCGATTCCAATCAAAAAGAAACTCGAGGAAGAAATTCAAGCTCTGGAGTACGAACTGAACCACGAGTTGCCGAACGAGCTGAAGCGTGCGCGGGCCTTGGGAGACCTAAGCGAAAATGCGGAATACATCATGGCCAAGCAACGCCAGGACTACGTCAGTGCACGCCTGGGGCAGCTTCAGAGGCGCCTCGCCGGCCTTTCCATGATCAACTTCAACAACATTCCGAAGGATCGGATTGGCTTCGGAACGCGAGTGGTGCTTTACGATTTGGATCGCGATACGGAAGTGGAATACAAGCTGGTGATGAGCGAGGAGGCGGACGCAGCTAACGGGCTTATCTCAACCACGTCGCCGATTGGTCGCGGTTTGATTGGAAAGAAGCAGGGCGACACCGTGACCATCCGGACTCCGAATGGCCCCCGCGAATTCGAAGTCCGTTCCATGCAGACCATCCATGACGAGCAGCAGTTAGGGATTGGAGGATAGGAGTTGGAGGTTGGGCATCAGTGACTGAGCGTTTTCAATTGCCGGTTTGCTGATTGAAACGCACGTTCGGTGGAAAGTGGGAGCTTGAGACGTGAGGTTTCAAAGTCGCGAGTCGTAAATCATCAATCGTCAATTACCAATCCCTAGTTCCCCAACCCTAATCCCCGGTTTATGAAGCACGTCATTGTCGGCACGGCGGGACACATCGACCACGGGAAATCAGCTTTGGTCATGGCCCTGACGGGGACCAATCCGGACCGGCTGGAAGAGGAAAAACGGCGAGGCATCACGATTGACTTGGGCTTCGCCCACCTCGATTTCGATAATGAGCTTCGCATCGCCTTCATCGACGTTCCCGGGCACGAGCGCTTTGTAAAGAACATGCTCGCCGGCTCAACCGGCATTGACGCCGTGATGCTGGTGATCGCCGCCGACGAATCAATCAAACCCCAAACCCGCGAGCATTTCGATATTTGCAGATTGCTGGGTGTTAACCGGGGTCTGGTGGCGCTAACCAAATGCGACCTTGTGGATCGTGACATCCTTGACTTGGTGCGTCTGGAAATCCAGGAATTCGTTGCGGGCTCATTCCTGGAGGGTGCTCCGGTGGTTGGCGTCAGCGCGCGGACGGGCGAGGGACTCGAAGAACTGAAAGGCGCCTTGGCGCAGATTGGGCGCGAAGCGAGCGCGAAGCCCCAAAACGCGCTGTTCCGCCTGCCCGTTGACCGCGCGTTTGTGATGAAGGGCTTTGGCCCTGTCGTGACAGGGACGCTGATTGCCGGCGCCATCCAGAAAGAATCCGAGGTGGAGCTGTTCCCTTCCGGCCGCAGGCTCCGCGTCCGTGGCATCGAGGTACACAACGCTCCAGCGCAAACTGCGATTGCCGGCCAGCGCGCCGCTCTCAATCTGGCAGGAATTGAAGCAAGAGATATCGAGCGCGGGATGACGCTGGCGCTTCCCGATATCTTTCAGGCTACCGCCCGCCTGGATTGTTCGCTCACTCTTCTTCCTAACGTTCGGCCGCTGACGCATCGCTCCCGCGTTCATTTCCATTGTTGGACGGCGGAGACGATTGCCGAAGTCGCCTTGATTGAAGGAAAGCAGATCAAGCCGAATGAGCGGAGTTTTGTTCAGCTTCGGCTGGCTGAGCCTGGGCTTTATCTGCCCGGCGACCGCTTCATCATTCGTCAATTTTCTCCCGTTGTCACCATCGGTGGCGGAATCATTCTGGACAATTTGCCTGCGCGCCACCGGATGGGCGATGCGGCCGCACGGCAATTCCTGGAATCGCTCGAAAGTGGCAGCCGTGACGCGCGATTGGGGCTGCTCGTCCGAGAAATGGGTGAGGCCACCATTCAAACATTCCGGGCGCGTACGGGTTGGACTGAAGACGAGATTTTGGGTACCGCGGCCCGATTGGCGGAGAAGAACCAGATTGTGGTTCTGACGCGGCCCATGAGCCGCCTCATCGATGGCGCGGCGTTTCAGCTCCTTTGCGATGACATCGTGCAATGCCTGGAGCGGTTTCATCGCTCCGAGCCGCTGAGCCAGGGCATCGCCAAGGAAGAATTGCGCGCAAAAGTGCGGCATTCCCCAGATCGGGGAACAGCCAAAGCGATTTCGCGCAGGGAAAACCGGAGTTCAGATTTCAGTGCCCAAAACGGCTTCCCTTCGCCGGCGGCATTCGAGGCTGCGCTCCATACCCTCGCGCAGCACGGAAGGATTGAGGTGCAAGAGCAAGGCGTGAGGCTGGCGGGTCGGGGCATTATGATGTCGCGCGACGAACAGGCCGCCCGAGACGAAATCACTCGAGCCTTCGAGGCGGCCGGACTTCGAGTGCCGCCAGCCGGAGAAGTTCTGGGCTCTGTTCGCGTGGACCGCAAAAGGGCTGACAAGATATTGAAGCTGTTGCTCCAGGAAAAAGTACTGCACAAAGTCGGGGAAGATCTTATATTCCATCATTCCGCTCTCGATGAATTGCGCGAGCTTTTGGCGCAACGGAAACAACAGGATTGCCGGCTCAGCGTTCCCGCGTTCAAGGAGCTGACGGGCGTGAGCCGCAAGTACGCGATCCCGTTGCTTGAATATCTGGACCGCGAGCGCATCACACGGCGCTCCGGCGACGAGCGGATCATTCTCTAACTATGCCGATCCAGCGCATCTACACTTGTTCCCGTGATGACGCCGAAGCACGGAGCTGGCTGGCTTTCCTTCGCCGGCGCGGCTTTCCACAACTTTCGGATCTGACCATCGAACGAGTCGTGTGGCTCGAAGGCAGCTTCGACGCGAATCGGCTGATGCCGCTCTTCGTGAACCCCGTGTATCAAACGGCGGCACCGGCTTCCGCGCTTGATCCAGCAAAAGGTCCCATCGTTGAGATCGGATACCGCCCTGCAGTCACCGATCCGGAAACTCCGTCGATTCTCACTGCGGCACGTGCCCTGGGCGAAAACGGCATCCAATGGGCCCGGCTGACCAAGCGCTATCAATTCTTTGGCGTCGACGACCGCGAGGCTCGTGCGCTTGCCGGCCGATTCCTCTTCAATAAGATCGTACAGCGGATCCTTAGCCCCAACGAGAGCGTGCGGGCTCTCCGCCCGGCGGGCGAGCCGGATCCGGTGACGACGGTCTCGCTATCCGAACTCAGCGACGCTGAGCTCGCGCAACTTTCTGCCCGTCGCTCCTGGTACGCTCCGGTTTCCCAAATGAGAGTGATCCAGGCGCGTGAAGCGATCCGCGGCCGGCCCCATACCGATGCTGAGATTGAAATCCTGATTCAGTCATGGAGCGATCATTGCTATCACACCACCTGGAAGAGCCTCGGCCTTTTGAAAAAGCTCTCGGAAGCCACCGCGCGCATCGACCATCCCCTGGTGATTTCGTCGTTCAAAGACAATGCGGGCGGGCTGGAGTTTTACGAAGATTGGGCGATCACGTTAAAGGGTGAGACCCACAACTTTCCCAGCTCCATCGCGCCGTTTGGAGGCGTGGCTACAAAACATGGAGGCGTCATTCGTGACACGCTGGGCTTCGGGAAAGGCGCTTACCCGATCGGCGGGACAACGGTGATGGGAACGATGGATCCGCTCATGCCGGAAGACGAAGTGCCGCGAGGCTCTCTGCATCCGCAATTGATTCTCTCGGAATCGGTGCGAGCCACTTCCTACTACGTGAATCCCATGGGCATTCCAATGATGCACGCCCTCTACCGGAAGCATCCGGGCTATGCCAAGTGCCTTGCCTTGGGCCATTCCGTCGGCTTGATTCCGAAGCAATACGCGCTGAAGGACGATCCCCGTCCGGGCGATCTCGCTCTGCTGGTCGGCGGTGAGACGGGCCGCGACGGCATCCACGGCGCCACGGCAAGCTCCACGCAAATGACGACGGAAACGCTCGAAAAAGAGTCTGCCGCCGTCCAGATTGGCCATCCGATTACCGAGCGTCGCTTCACCTCCGCAATTCCCGCATTGCGAGACGCCGGCTGTATTCGATCCATCTCAGACCTGGGCGCAGGTGGCATCTCCTGCGCGGCAGGAGAAATGGGCGCGGAGACGGGTGTCCGGCTCAATCTTGACGCGGCGCCGCTCAAGGACCGAAGTCTCACCGCGTGGGAGATTCTGCTGTCGGAATCCCAGGAGCGCATGCTGATTGCCGTGCCTCTGGCAAAACTCGCAGAGGCCCAAGCGATCCTCAACCGTTACGAAGTGAACTACGCCTCGATCGGCGAGTTCACCAATTCCGGTCGGCTCGAAGCGTTTTGGCGCGGTGAGAAAGTTGTGGATCTCGAGATGAGCTTCCTGTGGGGCGCGTGCCCTATAGACCCTCTTCCCCTGTCCGAACCCTCCCGCAAGCTGAACCCGTTATGCATTCCCGAGCCCGTAACGCATGAAGACTGGTCCGGAGCATTTCACTCTGTTCTTGGGCATTATCACTGCTCTGACCAGAGCGCGGCAGGAGCGCGGTTTGATTCCACAGTACAGGGGCGAACAAGCGTTGGCCCTTACGGCGGGAAGAACCACCAAATGCCCTCCGGGTTTTTCGCCGGCGCCCCGCTTCGCGGCAAGAATTACGGATTCATCACCACGCTGGCCATCAATCCGTTTTACGGCGAAATCGATCCGGCAGTGATGGCCAAATTGATGATGATTGAAGCGGTGACGAAGGCCGTAGCTGCCGGCGCTTCGTACCGGGAATTAGCGCTTTGCGACAACTTTTATACTCCGCCTGCCCGCCCGGAAGTGGCGTGGAATTTGACGCGCATGGTTGAGACCATCGCGGACTTTTCCGTCGAGCTGGGCATCCCGTTCATTTCCGGCAAGGATTCGAGCTCCGGCACGTTTGAAATGGCAGGACGGCGGATCGATGCGCCGCTTACGCTTGCCATCACAACTCTGGGTCGCGTGCCCGATGTCACGCGACTGGTGACCAAGGACTTCAAACACGCCGGGAATCAACTTCTCCTGGTGGGCCATTCCGACCCTGACACGCTCGGAGGAAGCGTTTATGCTGATACACGGGGGCAGCGCGGTGACCGGCTGTGTGACGCCTATACCGCTTCGTCAATCCGCGACGTATGGGATGCCTTGCTCGAACTCCATTCACACTCAGGCTACGTCTCCGCCAGCGCCATCGGCGAAGGCGGACTGGCGCTTCGCTTGTTCGAAGCAGCTTACGGCTCAGGTCTTGGGGCGAGGATCGATTTCGAAGCGTTCGAGCGCGTGCTACCAACCCCGACTAAGCGGCCTGGGGCGCGTAGGGATGGTTTGGTTTTCGGAGAATTCATAGGCTCTGTACTCATTGAGGTTTCGGCTGGCTTCGACCTGACTGATTCGTTACAGTCTGTTCCCTACGTCATTCTTGGAGAAGTGATTACAGAAGGGCACCTGATCCTGACGGACGGCGCGAAGACGCTCTGGCAGGAGGAAGTTGCAGTCCTCGCGGAGATCTGGAGCCGCACGTTTCGGGAGGCATTGGAATGAACCCGGCTTTCGTCGCAATCCTTTACGCGCCGGGAACGAATTGCCACGAGGAGACCGCCGCGGCCGTGGAGCGTGCAGGTGGGCGCGCGGAACTCGTCCTGCTGTATGATTTGGCTGCCGGCCAGACGCGCCTGGAAAGTTTTCAGGCAGCTATCATTCCAGGCGGCTTCTCTTACGGAGATCATCTTGGGGCAGGGCGAGTCTTCGGCGCGCTGCTCGTCGCAGAGCTAGCCGGCCAACTCCACAAATTCCTTGATTCCGGCAAACCGCTACTCGGTATATGCAACGGCTTTCAAGTGCTGGTGGAAGCCGGCATTCTTCCGTCGCGCTCGATGGGCCAGCGTGACATGGCGCTGGTGGATAACCAATCGGCGCATTTTGAGGATCGCAAAGTGAGGCTTCTTGTCTCTTCGGCTCGTTGCGTCTGGACGGAAGGACTTGTGGGGACGATTCTTGAAATGCCTTCCGCTCATGGCGAGGGAAGGCCACTGTTTCCGAACGCAAAGAGTCTGCCGGCCAAGCACGTAGCGTTGAGGTTCGCGGATCGATCGGGCAGGCCGACCGATGCCTATCCTGACAATCCAAACGGCGCTGCCGGCGGAGTTGCAGGAGTCGTAGATTCAAAGGGATTAGTGCTAGGACTCATGCCGCATCCCGAACGCGCTTCCCTTCCCGCCCACTATTCTCAGGATGGTCTGAAGATCTTCCAGAACCTGGCCAACTGGCTCGACCGAAGAGCTTTCGCCACACAAACGTCCGCGTAGATTGCTCATGTCAGCTCGAGCGGGGCTGGCCGGACTTGCTGCGTTCATGTCCGTAGATTACCGCCAACAGTTATTCACGACCCGGAGCTCAGCAGCCGTCCAGGGCCGTTACGCGGTTCCAATTTCGTTTTTTTGTGCCAGGTTCTCACTGCCGCCTTGTCACATCGCGCGTGCGAGAGACGTTATGAGTTAGAGATTGCCCGGAGGCTTCAGATGCCCGCGGTTGCGCAAGGCGGCTTGAACGGACTGGGAACGTTCACTGAGGAGACAGCAGGCGTGCGCGGGGATTCGGCGGATTCTGAAGCTGCCTTCCGGGAATTCTTTTTGAAGAACTACGGCCGCGTGGTGAGCGTCTTATACCGGCTCGTCGGAGATGTTTCCCAGGCCGAAGAGCTGGCGAATGACGTTTTTTGGAGGTTTTATCAGCGAGGGATTTCTATTACGGCAAAGGAAGGGAATGCGGGTGGCTGGCTTTACCGCACGGCAACGCGCCTGGGAATTGACGCTCTGCGCGCCACGGCCCGCCGGCGGCGCTACGAACGCGCAGCCGCACAGGCTCAAAATCTCGACGGCCCGAATCCCTTGGAGGACGTTCTGCGCGCCGAAAGGCGCGTGCTGGTGCGCTCAGTGCTTGCCACGCTTCGCCCCGCTCAAGCGCAACTCCTCATTCTGCGCGCTAGCGGTTTTTCCTACAAAGAACTGGCCCAGATCTTGAACGCGGAATCCGGCTCGATCGGCGTGATGCTGATTCGCGCTGAAGCCGCATTCCGGAAGCGTTACAAGGAGGATTTATGAACTGCCTTTCCGACGTGATGTTGCGCGCCAAAATCGATAGCGAACTGGGACCGAATGAACTGCAGCACGCTGAGGAACATCTCGGCTCGTGCGCGCGATGCCGGGAGCGGCTGAAAACGATGGCGGCGGAAGCGGAGCGCGTACGTCACGCACTGGCTGCCCTCGAGCCGCGTGGCGATGTTTCGACGAGCCCTCAGCAGGGGCTCGCGCAGTTTGAAGCGCCGAAAGAGACGGAAGTCCCCTCACGAAGCTGGCTCAAGGGCGCGGCACGCGTCTTCTCCGCTCATCCATTTCCCGCCTGGGGCGGCGCCGCACTTACGGCGCTTGCTGTGATTCTCGTTTCGTTTGCGCCCGCTCGCACTTGGGGCCAGCGCGTGCTGGATATGCTCCGAGTAAAAAGGGTGACCGTGGTCCCAGTCGATTTCGCTGTTGCGCCCGGGCCCAACACTCAGGCAACTATTCGCCAACTACTCTCAGACCAGGTGGTCGAAACGCTCTCTCCGGGCAAGCCCGTAACGGTGTCAAACGCGTCGCAGGCCAGCAAGCTTGCCGGTTTTACGGTCCGAACTTTGGCAAGCGAACCCACGCCGCCCCAGATTGCCGTCGAAGGCGAGCAGGCTTATGTGATGACACTGAACCAGGAGAGATTGCAGGAAGTGATGAACGAGCTGGGGCGGCCTGACCTGCAGATTCCCGCCTCAGTGAATGGCGCCACCGTTGCTGTCCACATTGGTAAAGGCGTATTCATTCGGTATGGAAACTGCGCCGATTACGGCGAGCAACATACCGTTGGGCCGCAAGGAAGCGCTCAAGGGCGTCAGAAAATCAGCGCGATCGGTTGCATGATGATGGTGGAAGTGCCCAGCCCAGTCGTCAGCGTGCCGCCCGGTATGGATATCAGCCAGTTGGCGGAAATCGCGCTGCAGGCGGCGGGAATGACGGCAAATGAAGCTCAGGAGTTTTGCCAGACGGTTGATTGGACGTCCACGCTCGTCGTACCGGTTCCCAGCCGTGCGGGATCTGCCGCTCAAGTGGCCGTAGACGGCGTCGATGGGACGCTGATCACGGGAAATTCGTTCCATGGCCAGCCGCCGCGGTACACTTTGATCTGGGTGAAAGATGGCATCATCTATTCGCTGATGGGCGCCGGGAATTCCGCCAATGCCGTGGCGCTTGCGGGCTCGCTGAGCTAACCGAATCGCGAGCCTGAGCCCGGAAGAGGACCGGCACAGGGTTGTTGAGCGCACTCATACGCCGCACACTGCTGCCGTATGAGAAGTGAGAACTTCTGGCACGGCTGTCAACTTGGCGCTCTCGAATTTCGAAACCCCTTCTCATAATGGCCAGCACATGTAAGTCATCCGGCTCTCCCGCCATTCAAACCCGCTTCCTCCGAAAATTGTTTGGGGAAAAGGTTGCCGTAAAGAGCCTCACACTTGAAGTATCGCCTGGAGAAGCGTTTGGGTTCCTGGGTCCGAACGGCGCAGGAAAGAGCACGTCGGTGAAAATGCTCCTGGGGCTGGTTACGCCGACGGGTGGTGAAGCGCGCATCCTCGGATTCCCGGCGGGAAATGTGGAGGCGCGGCGTAAGGTCGGCTTTCTTCC
Source organism: Terriglobia bacterium (assembly GCA_030041095.1). Classification (GTDB taxonomy): domain Bacteria; phylum Acidobacteriota; class Terriglobia; order UBA7540; family UBA7540; genus JASHON01. Next base: position 50,569 of record JASHON010000196.1, on the reverse strand, counting down.
GGAACATTTCCGCTTTTACGATTGGCTAAGCGCCGAGGAGCTGTTGCTCTTTCACGGCCGGCTTTACGGCATGGCAGGTTCCGAGCTTTACCGGCGCGTGCCCGAACTGCTGGAACTGGTAGGCCTCGCGCCGCATCGCCGCAGGCGTCTGCGAGATTTTTCCAAGGGAATGATGCAACGCATCGGACTCGCGCAGGCGCTGCTCAACAAGCCGGACCTGATCATTCTGGATGAGCCCACTTCCGGGCTCGATCCTGCAGGCAGGCGGCTGGTGCGGGACATTATCAAAGCGGAGCGCAGCCGGGGCGCGGCGGTCTTTCTGAATTCCCACCTTCTCGGCGAAGTCGAAGTCACCTGCGATCGGGTTGCCTTCATCAAGCACGGCGAGGTCATTGAAACCCGGAGCCTTCAGCCCAACGGCGAAAACGCCACAAGCTTCCGCATACGCGCGGGAAACCTGCGGCCGGAAATGCTGGCCGGGCTCGAGCGCTGGGCGAAAGGGATTCAGCTCCATGATGGAGAGCTATCCTTCAGTGTGATTTCGAGCGAATCCATTCCCGAAATCATTCGATACCTCGTCGCGGGCGGCGCGAACGTTTACGAAGTCACACCGCAGCATCTTTCGCTCGAAGACCTTTTCGTACAAATCGTCGGTCCGGATGGAGGCCTGTGATGGGCGTCTGGATCGTGGCCGGCGCCGCTTTCCGCGAAGCGGTGCGAAAGAAAATGGTGTGGATGGCGTTGGTCACAGGCGCGGCCTTCCTCATCCTTTTCGGGCTCGGCATGCGCTTCCAGACGAAAAGCATGGCCAGAGCCCCCAGCCTCATTCGCGGGCAAGTTCCGAACGCTTTGCTCATGGTTGGTCTTTATGCCGTCGATCTCCTGACGATGGTGATGACCGTGCTTGCTTCATCGGACGCGCTTTCCGGCGAGATCGCTTCAGGCGCCATTCACGCCGTCGCGACCAAACCGATCCGGCGCAGTGAATTGCTTCTCGGCAAATGGCTTGGCTATGTCGGCATGATGTCTGCGTATCTTGCTATCATGCTGGGCGGCGTCACGGTCATCGCCTATGCGGCGAGCGGCGCCACGGCTCTGCATCTTGCGAGTGGCGCGGCGCTGATCTGGCTGGAAAGTCTGCTCATGCTTAACGTGACGCTATTGTGCGGCACCGCGTTCTCAACACTCACTAACGGCGTCATTGTTCTGGGGCTCTTTGGCATGGCGTTCCTCGGCGGCTGGGTCGAACAGGTGGGAGCGCTCACCCGGAGCGTCCATGCTGTGGACGTCGGTGTTATCGCCAGCCTCATCATGCCGAGCGAATCCCTGTGGCGTCGCGCCGCCTACGATATGCAATCGCCCGTCGTTGGCGCGCTGCGGCTATCGCCCTTCTCAAATGCTTCGGTTCCCAGCCACACCATGATCGGATACGCTGCCGTGTACCTTGCGGTCGCCCTGGCGCTCGCGCTGCGCTATTTTGGCCAGAGGGATCTGTAACCTAAAGAATGAACCGCTGCGCAATGGGAAAGCGCCGGCCGATGCCGAAGGCTTTCACGGTGACCTTGAGCGTGGGGGCGGCCTGCTGGCGCTTGTACTCAGCCCGCGAGACAAGGCGCAGGGTCTGGCGCACCGTCTCGGGGTCTAGAGAGTAACGCGAAACGATTTCTTCCGCGCTCAGGCTCTCTTCGATAAAAGCGCGCAGGATCGTATCCAAAACCTCGTAGGGAGGCAAAGTATCCTGGTCTGTCTGGCCCGGCCGCAACTCCGCGGAAGGCGGTTTATCGAGGCACGCCTTAGGAATGGGACCATCGCCGGCTGCGGCATTAATATGACGCGCCAGCTCGTAGACCATGGTCTTGGGAACATCTCCGATGACGGCCAGCCCGCCGGCCATGTCTCCATAGAGGGTGCAATAGCCAACGGCTAACTCGGATTTGTTGCCGGTGCTCAGGACCAGAGCGCCATACTTGTTGGAGAGCGCCATGAGGATGTTGCCTCGCACTCGCGCCTGAATGTTCTCCTCCGTGGCGTCGCGTGCCAACCCGCTAAACACCGGATCGAGCGCGCTCAAGTAACTTTCGTAAATGGAAGTGACGGGGATGGCCCGGAAGCAGATACCGAGGTTTGCCGCCAATTGCTTTGCGTCGGTAATGCTCGCCTCTGAAGTGAAAGGGCCGGGCATGCTGATGCCCCACACCTTTTCCCGGCCGAGCGCTTGCGCGGCGATAGCGGCTACGACGGAAGAATCAATCCCGCCGCTCAACCCAACAATGGCCTTGTCGAATCCGCATTTGTGCATATAATCGCGGACTCCCAACACGAGCGCCTTAAACACCGACTCGATTTCCGAGCCGGGCTGAGAGTGCATCGACGACGTCGCGCAATCCGTATCGAAAATGACCAAGTCCTCTTCGAAAGAGCACGCCTGCGCGCACACCTCGCCTCGCGCGTTCAGGGCGCAACTCGAGCCATCGAAAACCAAGCTGTCATTCCCGCCCACCAGGTTGACGTAAACAACGGGAATCCCACGCTCGCGCGCAATGGCGCGCAGCATCTCTCTTCGCAACCCGATTTTGCCGCAAGAATATGGCGACGCGGCGATATTGACGAGAACGCTCGCTCCCGCCCGCACCGTCTCCTCCACCGGATCGCGCGTATAGAATTGCCTCTTCCAGAAATTCTTGTCGTTCCAGATATCCTCGCAAATGGTCATTCCCACGCATTCGCCACCAACGAGATGCGTGGCCGTCGCGTTCCCTGGCTCGAAGTATCGCGATTCGTCAAATACGTCGTAAAACGGAAGCAACGCCTTGGCGTAGGTCAGCTTCAGCTTCCCGCCCTCAATCAACGCCGCGATATCCGCGACCGATTTACCTTGGGAAGCTTCGGAGCGCTGCACGGAGCCGACCCAAGCGGGAAGTGGCGGCAGCGCTTGCGCCAGTCGGAGTAACTCACTTTCGGCGCGCCGGACAAAATCCTGGCGCTCTATAAGGTCGCGCGGCGGATAGCCACACAACGCTAACTCCGGAAAGACCACCAGGTCAGCATGCTCCGCGAGTGCGCGTTGGGCGAAAGCAACCATTCGGCGGCGATTGTCCTCGAAATCGCCGACTGTGGTGTTGATTTGGGCCAAGGCTATTCGCATGTCGTTCTCTTACGGCGGTGTTGGCGGCTCAATGCCCATGATACACTTTTGTACGATAACCTCCAGGTCACATTACAGGGAATCGCCCAACACCTTCTCTCAGTCCCGCTTGACGCTCTCCGGGGCCGATCCATGAAACCTGGAACCGGAATTTTTCGTAGATACTCTTTAGTCTAAGGGAAAGGAATAGCAATGAGTTACAAAAGAAATCGTTTGCAAGCAAGCGCGGCAATCGGCGCGGCTTTCATTTGCCTCACAACTGTGCCCGTGTGCGTCGCGCAGGGTCAACCTGACAAGCCGTTGACTTTCCAGCAAGCCGTCGGGAACACCTACACGCACACGCGATGGTTTCCCAACCTTGCCGGGCCTTACGTTCCGCCTCGCGTGCCGGCGTTTCGCATGGCGAACACGGCGTTCTTGTACGAATTGATCCAAAACGGAGTGATGCACCTTTCTTTGGATGATGCTCTTGCCCTGGCCATTGAGAATAATCTCAACATCGCCGTGGATCGCTACAACCCTAAGTATGCGTATATCGACCGGGTGCGGGCAGCCAGCGGCCAGGCAACACGCGGCATCAACGGAATGTTTAGCTCCAATGCGCTGTTCTCCGGTGCACTCGGCGGAGGGATTTCCACTGCGCCGACCAGTTTCGCATCCGGCGGAGCCGGGTCGGCTTCCGGCGCCATCAGCGTCCGTCAGTCCTCGGCCGTGGGGTCGTTTGATCCGGTGGTAGGCTTTGCCGCGGGATGGGGATACGGAGTATTGCCCTTGCCCAACGCCGTGCTGAACGGCGTTTCCCTTCTGACGGGAAACACCGGCTACTACGACGTCTTTTTCGGCCAGGAGTTTCCAACCGGCACAAGCTATTCGATCACGGCCGGCGGGGAGCGCTACTCCACGAACACCACAGACTCGCTGTTCAACCCGGAAGTAGTGACCGGTTTATCCGTCGGTATCGAGCAAAACATCCTGAACGGCTTCGGCTATCGCGCGAACGCGAAGTTCATCCGCATTGCCGAGAACGAAATCAAGATTTCCAAGGCTTACTTTAACGAACAACTTCAATCGGTTATCGGCACGGTGTTAAATGACTACTGGGCGCTCGCCCAGGATAAAGCCCAGGTGCGAGTGGCCCAGGAAGCGGTGGACTATAATCAGGAGCTTCTCAAAGAAAATCAAGAACAGGTAAAGATCGGAACTCTGGCTCCGCTCGATGTGATCCAATCGGAGTCGTCGCTCGCCACCGCTCAGCAGAACCTGATCGTCGCTCAAACCACTTACCGCCAGGAAGAGGAAGTGATCAAGGACGACATTGCGAAACAGGTGAGCGGCCCGCTGGTGACGGTAACCATCAACCCGACCACCAAGTTTCCTCAGCCGATTCCCGGCAGCATTCCCACAGTCCAGGCAGCCCTCGACATCGCCCACAAGAATCGGCCGGAAATCGATATCAACCGGCTGAATATGAGATACGAAGGCTACGTTTTGAAGGCAAACCGGAATTCTTTGCTACCCACGCTGGACGCGTTCGCCACGTATTCTCCAAGCGGCTTAGCCGGACAACAAGTACTTTTCGGCACGCCAACCAACCTGGAGCAACTGGAATCGCCTCCAATTATTGGACACCTTCCCGGCGGTGTATCGCAGGCGCTTTCTCAAATGTTTCGTAACAAGTACCCCGATTACTCGGTAGGATTTACGCTCGAAATGCCCATCCTCAACCGCGCCGCTCAGGCGGACGCGGCGCGCGCGCTGCTCGAAGAGCACATGCTGCAAACTGAGAATCAACAGGAGGTGAACGCCATCGATCAGGCCGTACGCGAGGCGGAAATTGCACTGACCCAGGGACAGGCGCGTATCGACGCGGCGCAAAAGGCGGTGACTTATGCCCGCGAACAATATGTTGACGAGGAGAAGAAATTTAAAGTGGGAGAATCGACGGTGGCCCTCGTCATTCAGATGCAAAACAGCCTGACGCAGGCTGAAGGGAACCTTGTCACAGCAGAGTCTGGTTACGCGCAGGCGATTACGCAGTTCGAGCAGGCGACTGGAACCGTGCTCACCGCTAACCACATCGAATTGACCGATGCGGTCTCTGGTCATATGAATCGTATGCCGAATATTCCCGGCGCCCCCATTACGCAGCACTGAGGAGCCCAAACCCGATATCTGTGTCTCGCCCTTCGTCCGTCGTTCCAGGTCCGCGGCCTCCATTCAACACTCGCAACGAGGCCGCGGCGGCTCGCGGACCGCATCTTGCGCGCGTTGACATCGGCTGGCGCATGAGTTGCAATGGGAAAGTGAGCCAGGAAGCCAAGATAGATACTGCGGAACAGGCAAGCAACTCATCGCGTCGGCCCTCCGAGGCTGAACGCGAGTGGGAGGAGAAAGTACTGAAGCAGGCGCTCAAAAGCGCGCCGGAGCGCTTGCCGGGCTTTAGCACAACCTCCGGCGTCCCCATCGAGCGGCTTTATACCCCAGGCGACCTTGCCGATTTCGACTGCGAACGCGATCTTGGCGATCCTGGCGAATTCCCTTACACACGCGGTATACACCCGCAAATGTACCGGGCCAGGCTCTGGACGATGCGTCAGTTCAGTGGCTTCGGGACGCCCGAAGATACCAACCGGCGTCTGCATTTCCTCCTCGATCAGGGCCAAACCGGCCTTTCCATCGCTTTTGACCTTCCCACGTTGATGGGATATGACAGCGACCATCCGTTCGCGGAAGGCGAGGTGGGCAGATGCGGCGTAGCCGTTTCCTCGCTTGCAGACATGGAAACCTTGCTTCGCGGCCTTCCGTTGGAGCGCGTTACAACTTCCATGACCATCAATTCGCCCGCCGCCATGGTCTGGGCAATGTACCTGGTGGCGGCGGAGAAGAGCGGCGCGGACTGGAAGAAGATCTCAGGAACCATTCAAAACGATATCCTCAAGGAATATATCGCCCAGAAGGAATTCATCTTTCCACCCGCACCATCGATGCGGCTGGTGGTGGATTCCATCGTTTTTGCCGCGCGGGAAACTCCGCGATGGAATCCGATTTCGATCAGCGGCTACCACATCCGCGAAGCGGGCTCGACCGCCATTCAGGAGCTTGCGTTTACGCTTCGCGACGGAATCGAGTACGTCGAATGGGTGCTGCGGTCCGGGCTAGGCGTGGATGAGTTTGCGCCGCGCTTAAGCTTCTTCTTCAATTCGCACAATGATTTGTTCGAAGAAGTGGCTAAATTTCGAGCGGCGCGCAAAGTGTGGGCGAAGGTGATGAGGGAGCGTTTTGGCGCGCGCGATCCCCGGTCATGGCGGTGCCGTTTCCACACGCAAACCGCCGGATGCTCGCTCACGGCCCAGCAGCCTTATAACAACGTCATTCGCACCACCATCCAGGCGCTGGCCGGTGTGCTGGGCGGAACCCAATCGCTCCATACCAATTCGCTTGACGAAGCCTGGGCATTGCCCACCGAACAGGCAGCCACTCTGGCCCTGCGCACTCAGCAAGTGCTGGCTCACGAAAGCGGCGTGGCTGATGCAGTCGATCCGCTGGCCGGCTCCTACTTCATCGAAGCTCTGACGCTGCGAACGGAGCGGGAATGTTATGGCTACTTCGATCGAATCGATTCGTTTGGCGGCATGGTTGCCGCTATCGAAAAAGGGTTCCCGCAACGCGAAATTCACGACGCTGCTTATGCCTACCAGAAAGCCGTAGAACGCAAGGAAAAATTCGTGGTGGGCGTCAACGAATATGTCGCGGAGGAAGAGCGGCCCATCGATCTGCTGATCATCGACGCGGGCGCGGCTCGAGAGCAATGCAGGAAGCTCGACGCGCTCAGAAAAAGCCGCAATAACGGGCGCGTGCAGTCCTCGCTCGACGCGCTTTCGAAAGCGGCCGGCACCACAAGGAACCTGATGCCTGATCTGCTCGAATGTGTCCGGGCTTACGCGACCGTCGGAGAGATGTGTGACGCCCTGCGCCGGGTTTTCGGCACCTACGAAGAGCCCGCGGTTGCATAGCACCATTGACCGCGGCGGACACGGCGAACACCGAGGTAATGTTAATATTGGTTCTTATTCGCGATGACGGCTCCGATGAACCGGCACATTCGCGTTCTGGTTGCGAAGCCTGGCCTTGACGGCCACGACCGCGGCGCCAAAATTGTCGCCCGCGCGCTGCGGGACGCCGGCATGGAAGTGATCTATACGGGCTTGCGCCAGACGCCGGAACAAATTGTCAGCGCTGCCGTGCAGGAGGATGTGGATGCCATCGGCATCTCGATCCTGTCCGGCGCGCACAATACGATCCTTCCGCGCATTGCGGAACTCCTCCGCCACGCAGGACTCGACGACGTGCTGCTGGTCGTGGGCGGCATTATTCCTGACGAAGACGTCCCTGGGCTGAAACAGGCCGGTGTGGCTGCGGTCTTTCAGCCGGGCGCTTCAACTGGAGACATCGTGGATTTTATTCGCTCTCACGTTCGACCGGAGACTCCCAACGCCGTGGCGAGCGACGAGTGAAGAACGAACGACCCGGCTTCGTCGTTCCCCATCGTTGCGCGTCGCGGGCTCTCTGGCTCATCGCGTTCCCTGCATCAGTCCATCTCCAATGGCTCCAATAATCCGGAGGACGAATGGTTCGTTACGACGTTTCGCTGATCAGCGATGATGATCTTTACCTGTTCAACGAAGGCACGCACTACCGTCTCTATCAAAAGCTGGGAGCTCACCGCGTCCGGGACGCCAACGACGAGGGAGTCTATTTTGCGGTCTGGGCGCCGAATGCTGAGCGCGTATGCGTCTGTGGTGATTTCAACTTTTGGGAGAAGAGCAATCATCCCCTGCGCCAGCGCCAGCTCTCGGGTGTGTGGGAAGGGTTTATCCCCGGCATTGGGCGCGGAACGAAATACAAGTTCCAGGTCTATTCGCGATATAACGGCTATGAGATTGACAAGGCGGACCCGTTCGCCTTTTATAGCGAGATTGCACCGCAAACTGCTTCCATCGTTTGGGACCTTGATTATGAATGGCACGATCGGGAGTGGATGGAAATTCGCGGCAGCCGGAACAACGGGAAGAGTCCGCTCGCGATCTACGAAGTGCACTTGGGCTCCTGGAGGCGGTCGCCGGAGCATCCGGAAGAGGTTCTAAGTTATCGCGATTTCGCCCGAGAGCTGCCCGCCTACGTGGAACGCATGGGATTCACCCATGTGGAATTTCTGCCTGTTATGGAACATCCGTATTACCCATCCTGGGGCTACCAGATCACGGGGTATTTCGCTCCAACCAGCCGTTACGGCGCTCCGCAGGAGTTCATGCAACTTGTTGACGCTCTCCATCGGCGAGGGATCGGCGTGATTCTGGACTGGGTGCCATCGCATTTCCCCACGGACGGCCACGGCCTGGGCTTCTTTGACGGCACTCATCTTTATGAGCACGAAGATCCCCGCAAGGGATTCCATCCGGAATGGAAGAGTTTCATCTTCAACTACGGCCGGCATGAGGTTCGCTCCTTCCTGCTCTCGAGCGCGCTTTTCTGGCTCAACATTTACCATGCCGACGGACTGCGGGTGGACGGCGTTGCGTCGATGCTTTACCTGGACTACGCCCGCCAAGACGGCGAATGGGTTCCCAACCCGAGCGGTGGCAAGGAGAATCTGGAGGCGATCGATTTCCTGCGAAACCTCAACGTTGACGTATACCGGCATCATCCCGATATTCAAACCGTCGCGGAAGAGTCGACGGCATGGCCCATGGTCTCACGCCCCACGGAAATGGGCGGACTGGGTTTTGGAATGAAATGGGACATGGGCTGGATGCACGATACGCTGGACTATCTCTCAAAGGATCCCATCTACCGCTCGTACCATCAGGGTGAGCTCACGTTTCGGATGATTTATGCTTTCACCGAAAATTTCGTGCTTCCGTTGTCACACGACGAAGTGGTCCACATGAAACGCTCGTTGCTCGGGAAAATGCCGGGAGACGACTGGCAAAAATTTGCGAACCTGCGCTTGCTTCTGGGCTACATGTACACGCAGCCTGGAAAGAAGCTGCTTTTTATGGGAGGCGAATTCGGCCAGTGGGACGAATGGAAAGACGGCGCCAGCCTGGATTGGCATTTGCTCCAATACGCCCCGCATCAAGGAATTCAGAAGTGGGTCGAAGATTTGAACCGGCTCTACCGGGCTGAGCCCGCACTGCACGAGTTGGACTTTGATCCTGCCGGGTTCGAATGGATCAATTGCAATGACGCCTCCACGAGCGTCCTCAGCTACGTTCGCAAAGGCCGTTCGGAAGGAAATGAAATCCTGGTGGTTTGTAACTTCACGCCGGTCGTCCGTGAGGGTTACAGGGTTGGAGCGCCACGTGGCAGATTTTGGCGCGAAGTTCTGAATGGCGATGCGGCTGAGTACGGTGGGAGTGGAAGAGGAAACGCCGGCGGGCTCGAGGCGGAGCCGATGGCCTGGGACAACCGTCCTTTTTCATTGTTGCTGACGTTGCCCCCACTCGCGACCGTCGTCTTCAAGAGCGGTTCATAATCAACTTCTCTGAGCGGAGAGACGCCAATGTCTGGAATCCTCGAAAAACCTGTTGAAGATTACATTAATTCGCTGCTCCCTCCGCGAGATCGCACAATGCGGGAAATGGAGCGGTACGCGGTGCGGCACCAGGTTCCCATTGTTGGACCAGCCTGCGGAAGAGTGCTCTTTCAGCTTGCGCGGGCGGTGCGGGCAAGGCGGGTATTTGAAATGGGCTCGGCGATCGGCTATTCCACGCTATGGCTGGCGCGCGCCGTTGGACCGGGCGGAACGGTGTTCTATACGGATTCAGACCCGGCCAATGCTGCTCGCGCTGAAAAGTACCTGCGCAGGGCGGGCGTGCTGGGCCGGGTTCGATTGCTCGTCGGCGACGCGCTCGCGTTACTGAAAACGACGAGAGGCGCCTTTGACCTGATTTTCAACGACGTCTACAAACCTTCCTACCCGGAAGCCCTGGCTCTGGCAGGTCCGCGCATCCGGCCGGGCGGTCTCTTTGTGACGGATAACGTGCTCTGGTCCGGCCGGGTGGCTCAGAATTCTCAGCAGGATGATTCCACCCGCGCCATCATCAAATTCAACCGGCTCCTCCATCGAGCGCCGCAATTCGTCACGACCGTGATCCCTCTGCGCGACGGGCTCGCCGTAGCTCTGAAGACAGACTCGCGGCTGTAACTACGCCCGCGCCGGCCCGGTCGATTCTCGAATGACTCATTCTGGATTGATCGTCACTCCGCCGCTATACAGGTTGCGAAAAAGGCTTTCGGGAGTTGACGTAGCGCCGGCTTCCAGCCGGCAACTCGCTTCAATTCAACGGAGGCCGGCAAGATGCCGGCGCACCATTTGCGGCACCGCCGAGTTTTTCCGCAGCCTATATAGCGCTTCGATAGTATCCAATTGTCTTCGGCGAATAAGCCGAAGGTGTCGCTCGCCGCGTTCCAATCCCAGGGCACGCATCTTACGCTTCGAGCACAACCAGGCTGAACGATTTTGCGGGCGCTTGGAGCGTCAGCCGCGTTCCGCGGAGCTCCGGCGCGTCCAAGGCTCGAGGGACCACCCTGTTTGGCTCTGCAAAGGTATTCGAAGCTTTCAAGTCCGTTCCGGTCAGCACCTGGCTCGTTAGCACGCGGGTGGGCGCCTCTGCCCGCCAGATCACTTCCAGCTCGTGACTGTTATCAAGGTCGCGATTCAACACCAGCAGGCAAGTTTTCCCGCTCTCACCGTCGTGAGTTACAGCCAGGTCGAGGTAAGGAACGCGCCCCAGACCCCCGGACCGGAACGGACCCACGCCGGGTACTTCGTAGGTGGGCGATTCAACGACGGGCCTCAGGACATCCCCGCGGCAGTTATGGAGCGCCCATGCGTAAGGATAATAGATGGTCTGTCGAATCACCGTTTGCTCGTTGGTCATCAAGGGCGCGATCACATTGACAAGCTGCGCGAGACAGGCAATCCGCACGCGGTCGGAGTGGCGCAACAAAGTGATTATGAGGCCGCCGACAAGCAGCGCGTCCTCGAGATTGTAAACTTCTTCCAGAAGGTGAGGCGCCACTTGTTTGTGGCCGTCACCGTCCGTCGCCCGATACCACACGTTCCATTCATCAAATGAAAGATGGAGCCGCTTGGGTGTATGGAGCCGGCCACGAACCATATCGCAAACCGCTGCCACTTCCTCGATTTGCCGGTCCATGCTGAGGTTCAGCGCTAGGTAGTGACGGCTATCCCCGCCGGTTTCGCTGGTGTTGTTGAAATACCGGTGCAACGAAACCGCGTCCACCACGTCGTAACATTGCTCCAGCATTTCGCGATCCCACTGGAGGTATGTTGGCATGAACGGCCCACTCGAGCCGCAGGCCACAAGGAACAGAGAAGGGTCAACGGCGCGCATTTGCCTTGCCGCGTCCGCCGCTTTCAAGCCATATTCCTTCGCCGTGCAGTGGCCGATCTGCCACGGCCCATCCATTTCGTTACCCAGGCACCAATGTTTCACTCCGTAGGGCTGTTCGTGCCCATACTTACGCCGCAGATCGCTCCACTTGGTCCCTTTCGCCAGGTTGCAGTATTCAACCAGGTCCCCGGCCTGCTTCGCGGCGCCGGAACCCAAGTTGAGTCCCAGCAGCGGCTTCGTATTTGCTTTTCGGCACCATTCCATGAACTCATCGGTCCCGAACTGATTGCTCTCAATGGTATCCCACGCACGGTCAAGCACGGTGGGCCGGTCGTTTTTGGGTCCAACGCCGTCGAGCCAGTTGTAGCCGGAGACAAAATTCCCGCCCGGGTAACGGACGATCGGCACACCTAATTCACGAATCTGAGCTAAGACGTCTGTACGGAATCCGTCTGCATCAGCCAACGGCGAGCCAGGCTCGTAGATGCCGTCGTAGATCGCACGACCCAGATGCTCAAGAAAGGATCCGAACAAGTTCCCATCGAGTCTGGAGACGCGAAATTGGGGGTCGATAAAAGCGCGTGGCGTTGCAGGCTCGGCAGGCTCTTCCGTCTGCGCAGCGCTCAGCCAGCCCTGGGCCAGCGGAGCCAAACCCAGCGCAGACGCACGAGAGATGAAATCACGTCGATTCACCGGCGACATCGAACGGCCCTCCTGTTACAAGAATTGAAATGAGTGAGCGGCTACATAATGGCCGCTCCGGAAAGTCAGGCTCCTGGCATCGCCTACGCCATAAGCTTCACCTGGCCCCGAAGCCTGATATCTGCAGACGAAGCGCCCATCATAATCTCAACGGCGCCGGGCTCAACCACGAATTCGTTGCGCCCCTCGTCCCAGTAGCACAGCGCCGGATCATCATGAGCCAACTCAAAGCTGACCGTGTGGGTTTGGCCCGCTTTGATCGACACGCGTTCGAATCCAACCAGTTGCTTGATGGGCCGTTCGATCTTTACGCCCGCTACGTGAACGTAAGCTTGAACAACTTCATCTCCGTCGCGGCTGCCTGTGTTCGTCACATCCAGGCTCATCGTGACTTTGCCACCGGGCCCGAGTGTGTCATCGCTGATGCGCAGGTTTTTGTAACGGAACGTGGTATAGCTCAGGCCGTGCCCAAACGGATAGAGAGGGCTGCCTTTGAAGTACATATAGGTGCGCCCGTGGCGGATGTTGTAATCATGGAAGTCCGGAAGGTCTTGAACGCTCCGGAACCAGGTAGTGTTCAATTTACCGCCGGGATTATACGCTCCGAACAGAACATCGGCGAGCGCGAGGCCTTGCTGCTCGCCCAGGAAGAGTCCGCCTACGATTGCTGGCAAATGCTCCTCTTCCCAGTTCACAGCGACGGGAGCGTTCGAGGAAATCACCAGAATAGTGCGGTGATTTGCTGCATAGACCGTCTGCACTAACTCGTGCTGAACGCCCGGCAGATTGATGAAGTTGCGGTCGTGCCCCTCTCGATCCACTTGCTGATTGGCGCCGACGAACACCAGCACGGCATCGGCTTCTTGAGCGGCGTTCACAGCTTTGGCGAATTCTGCAGGGTCTTTCTCGCCCGTGACGGTGCAACCCTCCGCGTAGATCACTTCCAGGGTTCCAGGGGGTGGCGGCGGCGCTGGACGCTCCGGCGTCAGACTGAATGACTCCAAGCTGAACAGCAGTCCAGAACCGCCCACAAAATGCAGGAAAACCGAGTGCGCGCCCGTAACGGATTGTAGCGGCGCAGAAACGTTCGCCCACTTTTGCCAACCGTCCGTGTTCGTGACGCCGACCTTTGCGACCACAGGACCTCGTATCTGGTCGAGGCGCACTTCAATACTTCCCCCGGCGCTGTCACCGGCAACACGCGCGTGAAATTCCGTGGCGCCCGTGAACGCAACGTCTGTATACTCCGCCCATGAGCCGTCATGAATTCCTGTTAAGGCTTCCCCTCCCTCACTGCACCATTCCAATTGCGGGCCGGCGATGAAGGACCTGGCGCCCGGCTGAGCGCCCGTTCGCAAAAAATCAGAAGCGCGTTTCTGGTAGGCTGGGCCGCTGCCAATGCCCAAATAGGTCATGATGCCTGCGAGCGGCGACACCCGATAATCCGGAACGCCGCTATAGTTTCCCAAATGGCAGGTAGCCGCCATGGGGCCAATGACGGCAAGCTTCTTTATTCGGCCCTTTTCGAGCGGTAGCGTGTGGTTCTCATTCTTGAAAAGCACAACCGATTGCCGGCCCGCCTCGCGGGCCAACGTGCGATGTGCGGGGCTCTCCAGGCAGGAAATCGGAATCTTACTGTACGGACTCTGATCCTGCGGATCCAGGTCACCGAGCAGTATGCGGCCCGTCAACGATCGCGTGACAGAATGGTCGAGCACTGATTCGCTGATGAGCATCTCGTCTACGGCTTTACCCAGATTCTGTGGAAGCGTGCTTCCGCAATTGATATCGCAGCCGGCGTTTACAGCGAGCGCCGCCGCCTCCGCAAGCGTAGGCACGAAATGATGGGTGCTGCAGATGTCGCCCACTGCGTCGCAATCCGACACGACGTAGCCACGTAGTCCCCAGCGATCCCGCAGAAGACTGGTGAGGAGAAACCGGTTGGCTGTGGTGGGTATTCCGTTCATCGCGTTGTAAGAGCTCATGACGGTGAATACGTGTCCCTCTTTGACGCACGCCTCAAAGCCGCGGGAATAATACTCCCAAAAGCTGCGCGGATCGACTGTCGCAGAAGTTTCTTCACGGTCGTCCTCAGTGTCGTTGGCACAAAAGTGCTTGGCGCAGGCAATCGTTTTGAGGTATTGCGTGTCGCGGCCCTGCATCCCATGGATGGTGTAAATCGCCATTTGTCCAACGAGGTAGGGATCTTCGCTGTAGTTTTCGCCGATGCGGCCCCAGCGGGGATCGCGCGTGCCCATATTGACGGTCGGCGGCGAAAACATTGCCAGTCCCTGTCCGTTCTTCTTGTGCCACGCCCATATTTCGTCGGAGACCGCCGTAAAAACCCGCTCGATCAGCGGCCGGTTCCACGAGCAGCCGAGGGCCAGCGGCAACGGGAACGACGTGATGGGACCGCTATGGATGAGGCCATGCAGAGCTTCACTGGCGTAAAAATTGAATGCGGGCAGGCCGAGGCGCGGTATCGCGGGAACGAGGGTGCCAAACTGGGAGATTTTCTCTTCGAGACTCATCTGGGCCACAATTGCCGCAGCCCGCTGGCGTGCCTTTTGGAAATGTTCCAGAGCAATGCCGCCGGTATCCAGCGCCTCATTCCTCATCGCCGCCGGAATCGGCAGTCCCTCGCTCAATGCCGGTTTCTGCAGCCCGGACGTCATAACCAGCGCCGCGCTGCCCGCGGCAAGCGTCATAAACTCCCGCCGGCTCACGCGCCTGCGCGCATTCTTTTGTCTTTTTGCCATAGTTCGTCGCCTCCGGAATTGAAGAAACGAAACCTTATCTCGTTTTGGCGGGAAATGAAAGCACAAGATTCAGCGGCCTGACCCCGGAGCCTGGCCCAGACCGGGTCGCCCACCCGGAGAGCAGCTCACGGCGGACTGTAAGTGTTTAGACCCGGCGCCGAGTGGGTGATACCATAACAATCCAGCAAGACGTTCCGCCACAATTGAAAAATCCCTTCCTCAACCGTTGTGGGAAGAGGTGGCGCATCCGGGAGGCTCCATGATTCGCAAGCAGTCCACAGTTCGCTTCAACCTGATTGCAGCAGCGTTATCGTTGGTTCTCGTCTCCACCGGCGTTTCCGCCGCTTTCGCCCAGAACGATTCGCTTGCCGAGGCTTACAGAATTATTTCCTCGAAGCGGTTTGTCGACCTCACGCATACGTTCAGCCCGCTGACACCCGTGTGGAAAGGATTCGGCCCGGCCACTTTTTCACTCGCCGCAAACCCTCAAACGGGGCGTCCTTACACCATCGCCCGGGACGGTTTTCACGCCTTCTTCTACTCGATGGTCGGGCAATACGGTACCCACATTGATCCGCCCGCTCATTTCGACCCGAACGGCATGACGATGGATGAAATCCCGGTCAAGCAGATGATCCTCCCGCTGGTGGTTTTCAACATGACTCCGTTGCTTAAAAAGGATCCTAACCACGCACTCACGGTTGCGGACATCCGGGCCTGGGAGCGCAAGCACGGCCGCGTGCCGGCCGGATGCTTCGCCGCGCTGCGCACTGACATGGACAAGGACTGGACCTCTGACCCCAAGCGCTTCAAACGCTACCCATTTCCAGCGTGGTCGTTCGAGGCGATCAAGTTCCTCTACGAAAGGCGCGGCATCGTCGCCAACGGGCATGAGTCTTTGGACACCGACACCAGCAAAGATCTTAAGTCTGAGAAATGGCTGCTGAGGCACGGCCATTGGCAGATTGAAGCAATGGCCCATCTGGATGAAGTTCCGGCGACGGGAGCCCTGATCGTCGTGACCTGGCCCAAGCCGAAACACGGTCTGGGCTTTCCGGCGCGCGCCTTCGCGATCCTGCCTTGACCGACAGACTCAAACAAAACGGCTCGCCTAGCGAGAATTAAGATGGGCACGAAAAACCAAAGTAGTCCGCCTGCGCCGTTCGATGGTTCGACGCTATTCGCGTCAAGGGCCACTCCTTCCATAGCTCACTCGAAATGAAAGTTCTCCCACGGATTCTCCGTTCGACTCGGCTTTGAGCGTCAGCGTCTGCCAATCGGGCCGTGCGCCCGCGGGAGCGGCAAAAACAACGCGAGTGGGATAAAAGCCGCCAGCATTCACCGGATAGACAGCCTCGCCCGAATTCACTTTCCAGCCAGCGGGCACTGACGCCGTGAGCGTCACTTCGGCCAGTGCGGAAGTGTCGTTGCGAATGATTACCGGCAGAGCCAGCGTTCCGCCATTTCCCACGCCGGCTTCCGGCGAGACGAGCGTGGCCATGTGATCCGGATCGTGCGCACGCCAGAAGCGGTGGTAAAACTGCCACGGCCCGCCGAGCTCAATCGAAAGCCCGGAATGAGGCTCGGGACGGTAGCCGGCCACGGGATGAAAAGAGATTGGCCCGGGAACGACCCCTTCGAACACATCGCCCGTTCTCGATCCGCCAACCAATGATTTTCCCAAAATCAATGGCACCGGCTGCTTGAATTGGTCGAGGGACGCCTGGTACGTGGCTTCGTAGCCTTCAGGTCCCGTCGCAAGCTGCGTTAAATGATAGCTTGCGGAGCGAGCTGCCAGCTCGTAATAAGGCGCGTGACGCGAGGGAGAAACGTCCGTGGTGGAATAGACCGGGCCCTGGCCCTGTTCGAATGCCGCATACGCGGGATTCGAAAAGAAGTACAGCTTTTCCGGCTGCCACGGATCGAGGCCTTCGGTGAGATTGCCGTAATTTTCGTAGTCGCGCGGAGCAGCCACCTGCGCCGGAAAAACCGTGGCGTTCCCTGCCTGGTCGAACGCCTCAGTGGCGATGACGGCAGATGCTTGATGATCGCCATGGTTTTCGCCGTCCACAAAGTCAGGAATCCAGGTGATGATCACTTCCGGGCGCGTCAGGCGAACCAGGCGCACAGCACGCTCGAGCACCGTGCCCTGGTTCCAGTGTCCCAGCGAATTGAGCACGTTTTGCGAAGGCGTATCGAGCCCGCCCAAGAACCACACGTTCGTGATGCCGAGCGCGGCGTCGGCGCGGCGCGCCTCAATCTTACGTTCTTCGCAAAGGGCGCGGCCCTGGGCAAAGGAAACCGTATCACCGCCAGCGCCACCACAGGTGCAGTAGAGCATTGCCACCCGCTTATGCTCGTCGTAGACGGCACGCGCCAGGTAACCGGTGATTTCCGTTTCGTCGTCAGGATGAGCCACAATGACCAGGATATCCGCCTTGTATCGCGCGTCAGGCGGCGGGACCGCGGGCGCTTGGGGCAATTGTGCCCAAGAGATTGAAGTTACCGTGAAGATGCAAGCGGCCAACAGGAGCAGACTGTTTACTCGGCTCTTCATTGTAAAGATCTCCTCCACTGGGATTTTAGTCCTTCGTTCTTTGCACTGTGATTTTTCAGTGGATCTAAGGAGGATCATGCAACAAGTTAGGAGAAACAGGCAAGCGCCGGCAGCGCGAGCAGACTATACTTCGAGTTGAAGGAGAAAGAATGCAAAAGCGCAAACTTGGACAGAGCAGTTTGGAAGTTTCGGCTCTCGGGCTCGGCTGCATGGGCATGAGCTATTCCTACGGTCCGCCCAAAGATAAACAGGAAATGATCTCTCTGATTCGGGCGGCTGTCGAGCGTGGCGTCACGTTCTTTGACACAGCAGAAGCTTACGGCCCCTACTTCAACGAAGAACTCGTGGGAGAAGCCCTTGCACCGTTCCGCGGGAAAGTGGCGATTGCCACGAAGTTCGGCTGGAAAATCGATCCTAAAGCCGAACGAGGCTTGGCCGGACTTGATAGCAGGCCGGAGCACATCAAGGAGGTGGCCGAGGCCTCCCTCAAGCGCCTCAGAGTCGACGCCATTGATTTGTTTTATCAGCACCGTGTTGACCCGGACGTGTCGATTGAAGACGTTGCCGGCGCCGTGAAAGATCTGATCCAGCAGGGTAAGGTGAAGCACTTTGGCCTTTCCGAAGCCGCAGCGCAAACCATCCGCCGGGCTCACAGCGTTCAGCCGGTCAGCGCAGTTCAGAGCGAGTATTCTCTCTGGTGGAGACGTCCTGAAGCGGATGTACTGCCGGCACTCGAAGAGCTCGGAATTGGCTTTGTTCCCTACAGCCCTCTGGGAAAAGGCTTTCTCACGGGCAAGATCGGGGAAGACTCAAAGTTCGACAGTGCCGATTTCCGCAGCATGCTGCCGCGCTTTGCCCCGCGTGCTCTCAAGGCTAATCAAGCGTTGATTCGACTTCTCGACCGCATAGCAGAACGGAAGCAGGCTACACCGGCACAGATTGCGCTCGCCTGGCTTCTGGCCCAGAAACCATGGATCGTTCCGATCCCGGGCACGACCCAACTCAGCCGTTTGGAGGAAAACATCGGAGCTATCTCGGTGGAACTCTCGCCTGGTGACCTGCGGGAGATCAATGACGCTGCATCTAAGATCGCGGTGCAAGGAGCGCGATATCCTGAAAAGCTGGAACAAATGTCCTACCGCTGATGACATGCGATGCAAAATCGAAGGCTCATGCTGGTAGCGTCCTCACGCATTTTGAATGCGTCCAACATTCTTTACCCTGGAGCGTCCATTCATGTATAACGCAAAAGCTTTTGCTGCGGCCAGTGCAACATCGCCGCTTGCTTCAACCACGATCGCCCGGCGCGATCCGTCAGAACGTGACCTGCAAATTGAAATTCTCTTCTGCGGCATTTGCCACTCTGACCTGCATACGGTACGCAACGAGTGGGGCAACGTCAATCCTACGATTTATCCTTGCGTCCCAGGACACGAGATCGTCGGCCGGGTTATCAAGGCTGGCGCAGCAGTCACTCGATTCAAGCCAGGCGATATCGCTGCCGTTGGCTGCATGGTAGACTCGGACGGCGCCTGCCCTGAGTGCCAAGCCGGCCTCGAGCAGTTTTGCCCGAACCTGACCTTCACGTTTAACTCGCCGGACAAGCAAATTGGAGGCGTTACCTTTGGTGGCTACTCCGAAAGCGTAGTCGTCAACGAGCACTTTGTCCTGCGCGTTCCTTCCCATCTGAATTTGGCCGGAGCGGCGCCGCTTCTCTGCGCCGGCATCACTACGTACTCGCCCATGCGTCGCTGGGGCGTTACCAAGGGCAAGAAGGTTGGCATCGTCGGTCTCGGCGGATTGGGTCACATGGGCGTGAAATTTGCGCATGCATTCGGCGCCCACGTCGTCGTCTTCACCTCTTCATCCCGCAAAAAGGAAGCCGCGCGCCAACTCGGCGCAGACGACGTGGTCGTTTCGCGCCATGCCGGCGAGATGCAGAAACACGCCGGCAGCTTCGACTTCATTCTTGACACCATCTCGGCCGATCACGACATCAACGCCTACATCAATCTCCTCCGCCGTGGTGGCAATCTTACCCTTGTGGGCGCGGCGCCGAAGCCTCTCGCCGTCGCCGCCTTCGGACTTCTGTTCGGCAATCGTATCCTTTCCGGATCGCTCATCGGCGGCATTCCCGAGACTCAAGAGATGCTCGATTTCTGCGGCCAACATAACATCACCGCGGATGTTGAAGTCATCCCCATACAGAAGGTGAATGAAGCTTACGAGAGGCTGCTTAAGTCTGACGTGAAATACCGCTTCTCCATCGATCTGGCTTCGCTCAAATCTGCCTGAGCCGTGCAGGAGGTATTAGATGCCCGCGACGAGAGGCCTCCAAGGAGATTCAGAAGTGGACACATCAAAACAATCGCCAGCCGCAGATACGCGTCTTCCAACCGATAGCCACAAGATGGGTGGCCTTCCCAGGCGTGACGCGATCAAATCCATGGTTGCAGGTCTGACGGCAGCGCCGCTTCTGGCAGCTCTCGGCGGCACTCAAGAACAACCGGCTCGCTCGTCTGCGGCAGCAAGCGCTCATGCCAGCGCGCACCGCGATCAGTTGTTCGATAGCGGCTGGCGTTTCTATCGCGGAGACGCTTCCGGCTCAGAAGTTGCGAGTTTCGACGATAGTGCGTGGCGCCCGATCGATCTTCCCCATGATTGGAGCGTTGAGGCTCTGCCGCCGCTGCCGCAAGAGAACGGCCAGTGCGCCGTCTGGGGCGGCGCCGATGTTCCGTTGCGCGTCGGCCCTTTTGACCGATATCTGAGTGAAGGCGGGCGCGCCACCGGCTGGTGCGTGGGAGGGGTTGGCTGGTATCGGAAGCGCTTCATCATTGATGGCATGCTTCCCGCAAGCTACGCCGAGATCGTGTTTGAAGGCGTCTATATGAACAGCGACGTCTGGCTGAACGGCCACCACCTGGGCTCTCACCCTTACGGATACACCAGCTTCGCGTATGACCTGACGCCGTACCTTGATCGCCAGGGCGAGAATGTCATGGCCGTGCGAGTGCGGAATACGGGACGGAACAGCCGTTGGTATTCCGGCTCGGGAATCTATCGGCATGTGTGGCTGAACGTCACCGGCCCGGTGCGCGTGGTGTTGTGGGGCGTGTACGTGACGACGCCGGAAGTTTCGGAGCGAGTTGCGAGTGTGAAAGTGAGCACGAAGATTGAGAACCGGGAAAACGCCACGCGCGAGCTTAGCGTCCGGGCCCGGCTGCTGGATTCAAAGAACCGCGTTGTAGGCACACACGAAGCGTCCGCGCAGATTGCGGCAGGAAGCAGTGCGGAAGTGGAGCAATCCATATCCGTTTCTTCGCCCGCATTGTGGTCTCTTTCTGCGCCGAATCTTTATCGCGCAGAAGTGGAGCTGGTTTCCGGCGGCGAAAGAATGGATCGAACAGCCGCCGCTTTCGGCATCCGCAAGATTGAGGCAGACGCCGGGCGTGGCCTTCGCATCAACGGCGAAGTCGTAAAACTGCGGGGCGGATGCATGCATCACGCCAATGGCTTGTTGGGCTCCGCTGCCATTGACCGCGCTGAGGAACGCCGGGTTGAGCTGATGAAAGCGCACGGCTTTAATGCCATCCGCTGCGCTCACAATCCGCCTTCGCCGCGCTTTCTGGAGGCCTGCGACCGCCTGGGCATAGCCGTTATCGATGAAGCTTTTGACCAATGGTCGCTGCAAAAGAATCCGCAGGATTATCATCTTTACTTCAAGGATTGGTGGCAGGGCGATATCGACTCCATGGTGCTTCGTGACCGCAATCATCCCAGCATCATTTTCTGGAGCATCGGCAATGAGATTCCGGAGCGCGCCACGCCCCTGGGCGTGGCGGAAGCCAAGAAAATTGTGGATGAAATCGAGCGGCTGGATCATACGCGGCTCATCACTGCTGCCGTCAACCCGAACTCTGACGACGGCAAGCCGGCGCCGTGGGCGGATAACGACCCTGCCTTTAGATATCTCGACGTGGGAGGTTATAACTACGAGTGGGAAGAATACGAAAAGGACCACGAACGGCTTCCCCAACGGATCATGATGGGGACAGAATCATTACCGCTGCTTGCGTTTGAGAATTGGCAGTCCGTGGAGAAGTTCCCCTACGTGATCGGCAACTTCGTATGGACCGGCATGGATTATCTGGGTGAAGCCGGCATCGGCAATGTTGAGCTAGGTCCTGCTATGCCTTTATTTCAACCTCCCACGGCTAAAGGCAATCTGGGAGGAGAACCCCTGGCACGATTCGCGCAAAGCCTCTCGAAAGACTATCCATGGTTCGTCTCCTATTGTGGAGATATCGACCTGCTGGGCGAGGAGAAGCCGCAATTCTTTTACAAAAAAGTGCTGTGGGGCAGAAGCAAGCTTGAAATGGCCGTCGAGCGCCCGATCCCCGAAGGCAGCCAACAGCTTGTGAGCGCCTGGGGTTGGCCGGACCAGCTTAAAAGCTGGACGTGGCCTGGCCAGGAAGGAAAAACCCTGAACGTCCATGTCTACTCACGAGGCGATCAGGTGAGGCTGCTGCTGAATGGCCGCGAGATTGGAAGGAAGGCCGTTTCGCTTCAGACTCAGTTCAAGGCGGAATTCGAGGCGCCATACGCTGCCGGCGAGCTAAAAGCCATCGCGCTCGAAGGCGGCAAGCCCGTTGGCGAGATGGCGCTCCGAACGGCAGGCAAGCCTGCACGGCTTCGCCTGAAGGCAGACCGTGAGCGGCTTCGGCCGGACCGCAACGATCTTGCTTACGTAACGCTCGACGTTCTGGACCCGTCGGGCAATCTGGTGCCTGATGCGGCAGTTCCCGTGCGCTTTGAGATCGACGGCGCAGCCGAATTGGCCGCCACTGGAACGGCCAATCCCAAGGATGTCCGAAGTTTTCGCCAGACAGAACCCACCACCTATCACGGCAAATGCCTTGCGATTGTTCGCCCCACTGGACCGGCCGGAAGCGTCGTCTTGCTGGCCAGGTCAACTGGATTGACGCCCGCAAGAGTTGTTATGAAGATAGGTTAGCCTCCAACAGAACAAGAATTCCCGGCTTTACTGTGCAGCCGGCGACCCTGCCTCTTCGCCACGCTCAGTTTCTGGAACATCTGCCACAAATCTCGCGTATGAGTCTATCAGGAGCGCAAAACAACTGCGCATGAGTGGATGGCGCTGCATCCAGCGTGAGCGGCGAAACGAGGGTTGGCAATGGAAAGGCTTTTCCAGGACCTGAAATTCGGCTTGCGGTTATTGTTGAAGGATCGCGGTTTCACGGCCATTGCCATTATCGCTCTGGCGCTCGGGATTGGCGCGAATACGGCAATCTTCAGCGTGGTCGAAGGCGTCCTGCTGCGCCCGCTGCCCTACAGCCATGCGGACCGACTGGTGAACGTCTTCCAGAAAAGCTCTCACTTCACGCGTAGCTCTGTTTCCTATCTCAACTTCAAGGATTGGAGGCGCTATAACAAAGCATTTATCCGTATGGCCGCCTTTAATTGGGCGGATTTCAATCTCACTCACCCCGGACCGGTGGAACATGTTGGGGGCAAAAACATCTCTGCGGGTTTCTTCGCAACCTTGGGAGTGAAATTACAGCTTGGCCGCGAATTCACGTCTCAGGAAGACCACCAAGGCGGACCACCCGTAGCAATCATCAGCAACAAATTGTGGAGACACCGATTCGGCGCGAGCCCGCAGGTTTTAGGTCAATCGATAACGCTGGACGGAAAAGCTTATTCGATTGTGGGTGTGCTACCCAAGGGATTTGAGATGAGGGGCCGTGCCGACATTATGGCACCGCTCGGCCAAGGCAGTCCTGCCTTGCTTGACGACCGGCGGATCAGTCCGGGAATTCAAGTGATGGCTCGAATGAAACCTGGACTCACCCTTGCCCAGGCGCAAGCGGATATGGCCAACGTCCAGCGGCGCCTCGATCAGCTCTATCCGAAAGCGGACCAGGGCCTCGAAGCCAACGTGGTTTCGCTTAAGGAAGTTCTGGTCGGCTGGGCCAGCCGAACGCTTTGGATGCTGCTTGGCGCGGTGGCTTTGGTGCTGTTGATTTCCTGCGCGAATGTGGCCAATTTGTTACTCGCGAGGTCTTCCGCGCGAAGCCGCGAGTTCGCCATTCGCACGGCTCTTGGAGCCGGCCGGCCGCGCGTGGTCCGGCAATTGTTCACGGAAAGTGTGCTCCTGGCGCTAGCGGGCGGCGTGCTGGGCTTGCTGCTGGCTTTCCTGGGAACCAAGCCCGTGGTAGCCGCGGTGCCGGGCAGCTTGCCGCGCAGTGGTGATATCGGCCTGAACTTGCCGGTGCTGTTGTTCACGTTTGCCGTTTCCATGACCGTGGGCGTGCTCTTTGGCCTGGCGCCCGCGCTGAAAAATTCACAAGTGCGCTTCCACGAAACTCTCAAGGAAGGTGGGCGCACCGTCAGCGGCGGGCGGCAGCGTTCGCAGCGCGCTTTGGTCATCTTCCAGATGGCGCTCACCGTGGTTTTGCTCGTAGGCGCGGGGTTGATGATTGAGAGCGTGTGGCGCCTGAGCGGAGTGAATCCGGGCTTTCGCCCCCAGCACGCGCTCACTTTTTCGGTGGCGCTCTCTCCGGCATCCACGGAGACGCCCAACGCGATTCGGACGGCCTATCGCCAGCTCATCGATCGCATTGAGAGCATTCCCGGAGTCAAAGCGACCGCCGTGACGGACCTGGTGCCGCTCGAGGGCAACGATGACGACATTCCCTTTTGGACGGGATCGGAAACGCCAACCGCATGGAATAAAGCGCCTCTGACGCTGTTCTACTGCACAAGCTCCAGCTATCTGCGCGCCATGGGCATTCCGCTACTGCGCGGCCGTTTCATCACGAAAGATGACACAGCCCACTCCGCCCACGTCGTGGTGATTGACCGCGAGCTGGCCAGCCGCTATTTTCACGGCCAGGACCCGGTAGGACAGTCGCTGACGCTCGCGCTGCTCGGGAAGGCTCAGATCGTGGGTGTGGCAGGACACGTGAAACATTGGAGCCTGGCCGGCGGTTCGGCTGATCTTGTGCGCAATGAGATTTACATCCCGTTCGACCAGATTCCCGACCCATTCATGAAAACGGTCAGCGGGAGCGTGACGTTTATCGTGCGGTCTCGCCTGCCTGTTGACGCTCTGGTGCGGGCCGTGAGGAGCGCGGTCTTTGGATCCGGCAACAACCAGCCGGTTTATAACGTTCAGACGATGAGTGAGATCGTTTCGGATTCGATTGCCGACCGGCGATTTCCCATGCTGCTTTTGGGAATCTTCGCGGGGCTGGCGCTGGCGCTGGCTGCCGTCGGCATTTATGGCGTCATTTCGTATTCCACCAGCCGGCGCACGCATGAAATCGGCATTCGAATGGCGCTTGGAGCGCAACGAAGAGATGTGCTGAAACTGGTAGTGAGGCAGGGCGGCGCGCTGGCGTTATGGGGAATCGCAGTTGGCGTTGGCGCCGCGCTGGCATTAGCCCGCTTCCTCTCGAAGCTTCTTTTCGGAGTGACAGCCACAGACCCGGCAACCTATACTGTTGTCGCTTTGTCGTTGTTGGCCGTCGCACTCGCGGCTTGTTACCTTCCCGCGCGGCGCGCGGCAGAGATCGATCCCGTAGACGCGCTACGATACGAATGAAGCCGTTCAATGTAGCGGGTGGTGGCTGGATATCCTGGCGGCTGCAGCGGAACCGCGTGTACGATGCGCATGCCAGGATCCCATGCAGTTTTATTCTCATCCAAGACGCTCAAGCAGCGCCTTGCGCACGCCATCCTGCAGCCTCGCTTCGAGCTTCCCGCCGCCGGCTGTGAGGTAAAATACGTCAATCGCTCTCTGCGCTTCAGTATCAATCAACGCGACTTCGATGTTGCATCCGAGCTCCGCGAGCGTTGAAGTCACCTCATAAAGCAGCCCGGGCCGATCCTGAGCGATCAGTTCGAGCAGTGTGCAGCGCGAAGAGGCGGAATCGTTAAACACGACGCGCGTGGCGACAGACAACTTCGCTTGCGGCCACCAACTACCGGTTCTGCTCGCCAGCATCTCTTCCAGCGAACGCTTCCCCATGAGCACTTCTCTCAGGCTTTGCTCGAAGCGAGGAATTTCCGACGGATTCAGCTCCAGCGTTCGATGCAAGTCGTGGAAGCGAAATACATCCACAACGGTGGCGTGACGATTGGCATAGGCGTCCGCCTTCAGGATGTTCATGCCCCAGCTTGCCAGGGTTCCTGCGATCGAAGCAAACAGAAGAGGACGATCCATCGTAACGACGCATAGCTCATGGTCGGTAAGAAGCTGCCGCACTTTAACTTGAACCGGATATTCGGATAGTTTGCCAGCCATTCCGAAATGCAGCACCACTTGCTCTGCCGGGTAGGAACGAAGATATCGTTTCGGAAAACCGTCCAGGAATGCATTCCACGCCGCTGGGTTCGCCTTGGTCCCTGGAAGTTGAAGCGCCGATAATAAAGGCTCAGCGCCTTCCTGAACGGCGGGCAGCCGCTCCTGGTCAAGGCTGCGTGAAAGGTGATTGGTGGTCATCGCGTAAAGTTGCCAAAGTGTTTCCGCTTTCCACGGCGTCAGCGCTTCAGGATTGACGGCACGAATATCCGCGTAAGTGAAAAGGCACAACATTTTCAGCCGTTCGCTCGTGCCGACTTTTTCCGCGAAACCGCGAGCAGTTTCAGGATCGAAAATATCCCGGCGCGTCATCGCGGCAGACATATCAAGATGGTGGGCAATCAGGAACAGCACGATTTCCCGATCGGGAAGATCGAGGCCAAGGCGAGCGCACGCTTGCCCGGCAGCTTCGAGGCTGCCCTGAACGTGCTCGGGCGCGTCCATGCCTTTGCCGACATCGTGGAACAGTAGGGCGAGCGCGAGCAGATCCGGCCTCTCGATTTCCTGGTAGAGTTCAGCCAGCTTGCCGAGCCAGAGCTGGAGGGGTTCTTCGGAAGGATCCTTGTGGCGCGACGTTACCGGCGAACGCAATTCACAAAGGTGCTGAATGGTCATGAACGTGTGTTCGTCCACAGTGTAGCGGTGGAAAAAGTCACGGATGACCAGCGCGTCGATGACGCCAAAGATCGGGAATAACGCAATCAGGAGGCCGGTTGCATGCATTTCCCGCAAGGCGCCGGCGGCGTTGGGTAATACCAGAATCCTTCGAATCGCCGCCCAAAGCGCAGGGTCCGCCGTTCCGGACCCGCCGGGAACGGCCTCGAACCCCTCCCGTGCCGCTCCGCTCTTAACCGCTTGCCTCACCCACTCTTCCGCCTCGCGGCTCAGCTCGAGCGAATGGCGAGCGGCCATTTCGAACATCCGCAAAATCGAATATAGCGGCGGCTCGCCGGACGCCGGAGCGCGGGGAAGAATCTTGCCTCGGGCCACGGTGAATTCCACATTCGACAGCCGTGACCGCCAGTCCTGGAAGGCACTATAAAGCGACGAGCGAGGATAGACGGCGTCATCGATGCGGCGCGTGGTCAACCGCGCAATCGACCTCGTTCGGAGGAAATAATTGCGCATCCACTGCGCGGCGCTCACCGGCCGGCCGTATTCCAATCCCAGTCCCAAGGCAGACGCTTTGTCCTGCAGCTCGTAGGCGAGCACGTTGTCATCCCGGCCGCGCTCAAAGTGAAGAAAGCAGCGAGCGGCGGAAAGGAAACGGACCGCGCCATCGAGACCTTCCCGCAGTGAATGAGGTGTAAGCTCTTCGGGCTTAGGCCAGCGCGCGTTTTCCGCGAGCGTGTTGATGAGTGAAAGCCATCGCGCCACGTGATAGTCGCGAAGCCCTCCAGGCGACTCCTTGAGATTGGGCTCAAGCTGAAACACCGTGCCGCCGTGCTGCGCGTGCCTGCTGCGCGTCACATCGACGAGGTTGCGGACGAGGTCTTGCTGGTCGCGCGCCGCAAGATGCGGAACGATTTCTTCGCGAAGCGCCTCAAAAAGCCGCATCTCTCCCGCAAGATAGCGAACGTCGAGCAGCGAAATGCTGAACTCGAGATTGCCCGCGTGAAGCTGGCCACATTCGGCCAGCGTGCGAGCCGTGTGTCCCACTCTCATCCGGGTATCCCACAAGGCACGTGCCAGAGCGGTGATCGGCTCGCGCAACCTCTTGATCGCAAGTGGGTCGGATGAAATGAACAGCAAGTCGATGTCTGAGGATGGGAAGAGCTCCCCGCGTCCGTACCCACCTGCAGCCACCAAACAGATGTTTCGAGGCGCTGCATCTTCGGACGCGAAGAAATCTGCATAGAGGCGGGAGACGATGGAGTCCACCAGCGCGGAGCGCTCCCGAAGGCAGACGAGTGGATCTCCTCCGGCTTCGAATCGGGCTCGGATCCGGGCTAACTCAGCCGCATAAGAATCCGCGAGTGCAGGAATGAAGTGGGTTGACACGGCGCCGTTGCGAGGGAAATGATCGTACGTTGAAGGCTATAATGCCATGTCGCCGCGTTCGTCGTTGCGGATGCGGATGGCCTCTTCCACCGGATAGACGAACACTTTCCCATCGCCGATTTTCCCGGTCTTCGCCGCCTTCACAATGGCTTGAACCGCCAGCTCGACCCGCGCATCTGGCAAGATAATCTCAACCTTGATCTTGGGTAACAGGTCCACCGTGTACTCATTTCCCCGGTAGACCTCCGTGTGTCCCTTTTGCCGGCCGTGGCCGCGCACTTCTGAGACCGTCATCCCGTCCACGCCCACTTCCTGTAACGCATCCTTCACCGGATTAAGGCGCGAGGTCTGGATAATCGCCTCGATCTTTTTCATAGGGGCTCACCCTCCAACTCGAGAATCACTGGCGACGAACACATTATAGGCGGTGCGCGCGGGAACACCAACCGCGGCGTCGAAACCGGGAAAAACACGGGGTTGACAATCGATCCTTCGACGCGCAAACTGCCCTTTCGGAGGTTGGGCGCGGGTATGAGCGTGGAAGCGCACCAGGCAGCTTGGGAGCTGGTGAGAGAAGCTTACCAATATCAAATTGGCGGCGAATACGATATGGCCGTCGAGCTCTACAAGCGTTCCCTGAACCTTCATCCGACTGCTGAAGCTTACACCTTTCTCGGCTGGGCCTATCATTATCAAGGTAAGCTGGACGAAGCTATTGAGGAGTGCAAGAAAGCCATCCAGATCGATCCCGAGTTTGGCGCTCCCTATAACGACATCGGGTGCTACCTCATCGACCGCGAGCGTTACGACGAAGCCATACCATGGCTTGAACGCGCTCTTCAATCGCGCCGCTACGATTCTCACCATCTACCCCACTATCATCTGGGCCGGGCTTATGTGGCGAAGGAGTTGTATCGCGAAGCCAGCCGGCATTTTGAAGCCGCGTTGCGCATTAACCCGGACTACGCTCTCGCTCGCCAAAGGCTCGAAGAGCTCCGGCGCAAAGTTCAGTGAGAAAGCTGCAGCCCGCCCAGCAGCCGGAAATACTTCGACGCCCTCCGTGCATCCTCGAGAATCTGCGCTTTCAGCAACGCCGGATTCTGAAATTTGATTTCGTCTCTGAGCCGGTGAAGATATTCGACGGTCATCTCATTCGCCTGGATTTCGCCTGAACACTCGAGAAGGAAAGTTTCGACCGTGACGGGACGCTCACCAAACGTGGGACTGTGACCGACGTTGGTGACCGAGTTATAGAAACCTTCGCCCAGGCGCGACCGCGTCACATACACTCCATTTTGCGGAAGTTGCTCTTCGACGGGCACAAGGTTCAATGTGGGAACCGTGTGGCGATGGCCGATGCCGAGCCCGGATGCGATGAGTCCGGAATTGGAGAATGGCCTTCCAAGCAATCTTCCCGCCCTATAAACCTGTCCCCACGTGAGAAGCTCGCGGATTCGCGTACTTGAGACCAGCTCGCCGCGAACCAGCACCGGCGCCAGCAGCTCAACGCCAAATCCTTCCGCCTCGCCCAGGTCCCGAAGTGTTGCGACATCCCCGGCCTGTCGGTAGCCGAACCGGAAATTGGGGCCAACCACCACCGTGATGGCGTGCAGGCGTTCGGCCAGTATTTGATGCACAAACTCGGCCGGGCTCAAGTGGGCCAGTGCGCGATTGAACTGCAGAGCGACAACTACTCGCACTCCTAATGCTTCCATCAGCCTCGCGCGCTGCTCGATGGAGGTGAGCAGCTTCGGAGCACGGGCTGGTGCGAGCAGGCGAATAGGATGCGGATCAAAGGTGATGGCTACGGGCACGGCTGACTTTTCAGCGGCGCGGTCAACTACCCGTGCCACCAAGGCCCGATGAGCCAGGTGCATTCCGTCAAAGTTTCCGACTCCTACCACACTGCCCTTCGGCAGCGGCGGAAGTTCGCTCAAATTACGAATGAGCGCCATGGATAAACTTGGAAAGACAAAACGCTGAGTTTTTAGATATGTAACCTATTTTCAAAAACTTACTGGGATATTGCCACTCAAATTCGCATAACAGTATTATTTTTCATGCAATTGCCGGGATTGATGGCAGAGTCTCATATCACATTCACTGATTCTAAAACACTTACTGGGTTTGTTGGTCATGGGATTTCCGCGTCTTTCCACCTAGCAAGCGCCAACCACTATATCTTGTGGTCTTACCGCCTAAAACGCTCTCTTCTACACAATTTTCACGATATTATCAGACGTCGACGGCTTTCGGTCCATGAAGAGTTTGCAAACCGCCCCATCCCAGTCCCGGGCCATTCTCACATTTATCGCTGGAGGCCGTGAGATGCCAGCTCCCGGCAAGGCGCCCCAAATCAAACTTCCAGTTTCAAGCCATCATACGCTAGCGCTGTATTCGCAGGGAGCGAGGCGTTGGTAGACTCGTGCGCCAGATCGTGCGCCATGTGCGTGAAGAGCGCGCGCTGCGGCCTTATCCTGCGAACCCATTCAAGCGATTCCGCCACGGTGGAGTGCGTCGGATGCGGCTCGTGGCGAAGCGCGTCGAGGATCAGCACGTCCAAGTCTTCAAGCAGAGGGAGTGTTTCCGCGGGGATCGCGCTAAAGTCCGTGATATAGGCAACCCGGCGAAAGCGAAATCCCAGGATGGGCAGCTTGCCGTGGAGAACCGGCAGCGGAACGAAGCGCTCCTCCCATAGGTCGAACGGGCCGTCAATGAGGTGCGGCTCTAGCTGCGGAATCCCGCCTCCCTGATAGTTCCCTTCAAAAACATACTTAAAAATGCGCCGCAGGTCTTCGATCGAATGCGCGTCGGCGTAAATCGGAATCGGCTTCTTCTGGCGCATGTTGAAGACGCGCACGTCGTCGAGTCCGAAAACATGGTCGGCGTGCGTGTGGGTAAAGATGACGGCGTCCAGCCGGTCAATGCGCTCGCGCAGACCCTGCTGGCGGAAGTCGGGCGTGGTATCCACCACGACGATGTGCCCGTTGAATTCGAGTAGGAGGGATGAGCGCGTTCTCTTATCGTGGGGATCGGACGAGCTACACGTAGGACAATGGCAGCCAAGGCTAGGGACGCCTGTCGAGGTGCCCGTGCCTAGAAACGTCAGCCTCATCGTTTGTGCTTGGCGGCGATTCGCTTTTGAATCTCAACGAAGCGGGTGTGGAGCTCGAAGAGGACGTCGCTCAAGAACTTCCGCTCCGCGGAAGAGAGGTTGCCCTTCGTCTTATCTTGCAGTACGCCGAGCAGGTCGATGGCGACGCGAGCGTTTTCGATGTCGATGGGAATCGCTTCGCCGGCAGGGCCCGCCGTGACTCCAAGATGCGCAAAAGCGGCTTGGCCCAGGAATTCCACCAGCATGACGAACCGTTCATCGACTCGATCGTCAAGCGCGCTGGACGCAGGTTCCTGCGCCACCCGGCTCTTTTCTGCTGCGGCTTTCGCCTCTTCCGCCGTAACGTCCGTGCGGCGGGTTCCATCCACCGCAAACGACCGGCGGTCAACGACCTTGAAGCCAGAACTCTGGTTCCCTTCTTCTACCATTGCTGCAGCATTTCCTCCGCACCGGTTCGGCGCTTATTGACGCTCCGTGCGTTGCTGCCCCGGAGCGCAATGTGAATTCAGTCTAGCAACAATTGCAGAGGACAACAAGCTGTTAGCGATGGGGCAGGAGGCTGCAGCGGCCAGCCCAGAAACAAAGGCAGAACGGCTGAAGCGGTGCCCTGGAGTTTCTACATTTCGGGATTGATCGAAGCCGCCTCGTGTCAGGGCATGACTTTAGTCGTGCCGCAAAGATGCTCAAGGAACGAGGGCTTTAGCCCCTGCTGATGTCACGGCCTACCCGTAATGCCAACCCGAGCCATATCGTGAGCTCTTCGCGTACGTTCTTCGTCTCCGCCAAGACGTGCCAGGGACGAGCCCTGCCGCAATTGGAGCGCAACGCTACGCTGATGATCGATCTGTTGGGCTCCTACGTGGCGAAGAGGAAATTCCAATTGCGTGATTTCGTCATCGTGTCCAACCCTATGCGGTACGGCTTCAGCTACCTGGCAAAGGGAAAAGCCGCAGGGGCTAAAGCCCGGCCATCGGCGGACCTGAGTCGGCATGACTGAAGTCATGCCCTGATACGGGAGTACCGAAGCGGCTGCCGGAGCGCCCGGGAAACGGCGTGTGAAATGTAGACACCGCAAGGGCGAGGCGCAGCCTCGCCCTAAATAATTCGATCACTGACGCTGTCGGAAAGGCAAGCCTTTCCGCACGTCAGGCGGCCAAGCCGCATCATACCCATGCGACGCCGCTGAGCAAATGTAGAGACTCCCGGGCAGAGCGTCTCCGTTGGCCGGTTTTCAGGTGACCATCCATGGCCGGTTTTGGGTGACCGCCGAGGCTATAGCTCGTTCGAGACTGAAGAGGATCGCCTACGCGAACGTGCATCCAGGACCCCATCTATTCACTCACCTCCGCGCTGGCACGCTACGAACCAGAGATCAGGATTTGTTGCTGGCCAGGACAACCTTCTCAGCGTCTCTCAGCAGAATATCGATTGACTGAAAGCCGCCATTGGTGAGCAAACGAATCCATTGCTTCACAGAGAGCGTGTCCCCGATAGAATCCTGATTGTTAGGGTCGCCGAGAAAACCATAGTCGCAGCCCAGCAGGGCTTTCACGCGCGACCAGAATACCTGCCAATTCTCATAGCTGTGCTGGCTCGGTTGCTCCTTTTGCCACGCCTCGAATCCAGGCGCAAAGAGCGGCTCCGCCGTCACTGGCTCCATGAGCAGAAAAACACCACCGGACCGGAGCAACTGAAAGACGACGGCGAGGAGTTTTGTTGTCTGTTCGATGCTCAACCAATGTAGGGCGTTGACTGCCACCGCCACATCGTATTCACTCGCCAGATCTCGCTGCCAGCCGGGCTCCGACAGATCTCGCACCCAGGTTCGCCCGCCGATGCTATCGCGTCGATTGACCGCGCTGCATAGACCCACAAAGAACTCATTCCGATCGACGAAATCGATCCGCGCGTGCGGAAATCGGGAGTGAATGCTGCGCCCTGCATCGCCTGGTCCGCAACCCAGGTCAAGCACCCGCAGATGTTGCTCAATTGAAAACGGAATCGCTGCGGCGATGAGCTTCAGCGCCTGCGGCTTCGCCGGACCCTGTTCCGTGTGCCACAGGCGGAGCCACTCGTTCAGATTCTCGCCACGCAGTTTCTCCTCGATTTCGGCTGGAGTGGGGTTTGCCATTCGATTCTCCTTCGCAAGTGCTGAATGTACCGATCTTTCGTTATCGCGCACAGACGGCGATTGGGTATTGGAGAAATTTGACCGCTCACGGGGTTATTGCAATTTATTCGAAGCAAAGATTTCTTCGATGATATGAAACCGCGCGGCCCGGATCAGACTGGTGACCGGTGGTTTCAACACGGGTTGAATCAACGGAGTTCACTGTCCGTGGATGAGCCTATTCTCAGCGCTCGGATCGCCATAGGAAAGCCTCCGGTCCTCGATCAGGATGCGCGGCTCAAGGCACGGCCGGTTTTCCTTACCCGCCCAGGTGAGCTCCAGCCTGCCTTTTGGGCTTACGCCGTCTCTTCCGTTCGCCATAGACGTTTTCTCAAGGGCTCGAGAATGGCTGCACCTCCGATGCCCCGACGAGATAAATGTATCACCTGAAAGGGCAAATGGGAGGGGCTGCGTCCGATTCGCGCAGCGGCGTCGTATTGGTATGATGCGGCTCCGCCGCCTGACGTGTGGAAAGGCTTGCCTTTCCGAAAGTGCTGACGGCTGAATTTATTAGGGCGAGGCTGCGCCTCGCCCTCGAGTTTCTACATTTTGGGATTGATCGAAGCCGCCTCGTGTCAGGGCATGACTTTAATCGTGCCGCAAAGATGCAGAAGGAAAGAGGGCTTTACAGGCTGCGGAAAAACTCTTTTAGGAGTTGACGTAGCGCCGGCTTCCAGCCGGCAACTCGCTTTAATTAAACGGAGGCCGGCAAGATGCCGGCGCACCATTCGCGGCGGCGGCGAGTTTTTTCGCAGCCTGTTCAGCCACTTGGCAAAGCGAAGAGCCGCAGGCGCTAAAGCCCAGCCATCGGCGGACCTGAGTCGGCATGACTGAAGTCACGCCCTGATACAGGGGTACGAAGCGGCTGCCGAAGCGCCCGGAAAGGCAAAACATTCCTCAAGTCTGGCCGCACGTCAGGCGGCGGAGCCGCACGGTGCCTGGGCGACGTTTCTCAACAACTCTAGAAATTCCAAGAAGTAAACTTGACTCTCATCACCCGATCCGCTTACATAAGGAGCTAATGTCCTTGGTTTATCTGTTTGCGTCGTCCAGGATGGAAACGAAGGCGGTGCTGGCGAGGCTTACGCCGGCCGTGCGAGCCATTCTGCAATCGACTTGTTTTTCGAATCTGAGAAGCCCGGTAAGGAACTGAACTTTCTCCAGGCTGGAAGTGAGGAGTGAGCCATGGTCACAGTCGCTGGTTTCTGGGTCCCTGCGGGGAAGTCCCTGCTCTTGCTTTACTGGGCTGCCGGAGCTTCAAACACGGCGGGTCTTTATGTCGTACTCGCCGCGATTGTGGTTGTTGTCTTATTCGTCTTTTTCGGTATCCGCCAGCACCGCGCCTACCGTAAGCGCTTGCTGCTTCGCGGTCAAGTATTGGACGGTGGGTCAGGGGCAATACGGCACGGACGCCTGTTCGGCCGGTTTGGCGGGCGCGAGGCGGAGCTATTCAACTCTGGCGGTGGGAAACGCGGCCCCGTCTATTTCAAGGCTCAGCTTGCCTGCTCGTCACCCCTCAAGTTTGGAATTTTCCCCCGCGCTACGGTGAGCCTCGGGAGGCCGAAGAACGCCTTCGAGTCAGGCGACGCGGCCCTCGACAAGGAATTTGGTTTCATCAGCGAGGATGCTGGCCGTTTCATGGCTTGGTTTCAGCGGCCGGAGAATAAGCAGCAAATCGCCGGCATGCTCCACCACGACTCTCATCGATGCGAAATCGCACTGAGCAAGGGGCAACTCGTTTGGGGAGTTCGAGGAGGGCTGGCAAGTGAAAGAAACCTTCCTCCGGCCGAGACTGCTGGCGAGCAGGGACGCTATACATCGCTGCGAGCTGACTCCTCGACATCGGAAGATTGGGAGCGCGCTCAAGTTCGGCAAATTCTAGAAAATCTGCGTCAACTGGCGATTGCGCTCGAAAACGCGGCATAGCAACCGGACAGCCCTTCGGCTTCGCAAATTCTGGCGCCCAGCATCAAGGGAGAATCCCGCGTTCAACGTGCCGAAATGTCAGGTTAATGCGTGCGAGAGCAACGCCTGGCTCTTTTGGGACTTCGTGCTTCAGGTTCTTCTGGGTTCTTCCCGCCATAATCAACAAGCTGCCATGGGGCAACCGCTCCGCAAAGGCAACGGTCCCGTTCTGGTTTTTGAAGCGAAATAGACGCTCGGCTCCCAGGCTGACCGAAGCGATCACCGGCCCCATTTCCGGCTCCGCGTCCGCGTGCAGGCCGACACTGTCGTTTCCGTTGCGATATAGATTGCACAGCACGGCGTTGTAGCCCAGCCTCGGCAGCCCCAAGTTGGAATAAGCAGCTTCGGGAGTGGCCTCTTCTACGCGAGTCTTCAAGGAGCGCAATTCCGCAATCCAGGCGAGTGGCTGGTATTTACGCCGCGAATAGACGTATTCGGTTCCCGGATCGCCGTAATAGGCTTCGTCCCGAGGCACGGCATAGTTGAATGAAGCTCGGCGTCGTTCCCAGGCGCAGTGCGCGCGCAGGGCGTTGAAAAGCGCTGTTGCTTCATCGGGCGGCAGGAACTTTCTGTCGTAGTAAATTTCCGCTCCCGGAATGCAAAGGGCTTCCATATGCGTGCTGCTCGAAGAGGACGCCGTCAGGCGTGATTCCTGGCGGATGTGCTCGCGGATCGTCGCGCGGCTCGACGGACGCATCAAGCGCGTCCCTATTTTCTGCATTCAGTATATGCACTATCTCCGGCCTCATTCCATAGCAGCGTGCTGCCACTCGTCGACGCCCGCCTTCGCCAGGTGGCGATCAGCGGCCGGCCAGTTAGTTTGAGATAATGGGCAAGTGAAAAGAATGCTTTTGACTCTGATCGCGCTCGCCGTATTAGTCTACCTGGCGGACACCATTTCAATACGCTTCCACATCCCGAAGGGGCGCCAGATTCTGGGATCGGTGACGATACGGCGCTATTACGCCGTTCCTCTCAAAAGCGGCAAGCACGACCTTTATTTCGCGACACCGCAAAACCAAACTTGTGTCCACAGCCTGTTTCCGCATCTCGGCTACGCGCCCTGCTGGTACCTGAACCGCAAAAAAGTGCAGCGAGTGAACGAATGAAGGCTTGTTCGTATCGGAACGAGCTTCGCCGTCCTTCCAGCAGGCTTGGGAAACCCCCGCAAGAAGCACGCCGGATTCTCACATATCCACCGCGCCAGTGGCGGGATTCAGACGGCTGAACGCTTTCGAGAGTAAGCGCGACAGATTTCAGCGGCAACGGGTTGCGGCCGATCGTGACCAAGGTCAGCAGGCGGCGCGAGGCGCAGCCTCTCTCTAAATAATTCGATCGCTGGCGCTCTCGGAAAGGCAAGCCTTTCCGCAGGTCAGGCGGCAGAGCCGCATCATGCCAATGCAACACTGCTGAGCAACAGTAGATAGTCCAGGGCACGGCTCCGGCAGCCGCTTCGTACCCCTGTATCAGGGCATGACTTCAGTCATGCCGACTCAGGTCCGCCGATCGCGGGGCTTTAGCCCCTGCGGAAAAACTCTTTTCGGGAGTTGACGTAGCGCCGGCTTCCAGCCGGCAACTCGCTTCAATTCAACGGAGGCCGGCAAGATGCCGGCGCCACGTTCGCGGCGGCGTCGAGTTTTTCCGCAGCCTGTAAAGCTCTTTTTCCTTCAGCATCTTTGCGGCATGACTGAAGTCGTGCTCTGTCTTGAAAATGCGACGGTATTCCGTCACCAGGACGCCCTGGAGATCGGAATGGCGCATTTTCATAGCTTCGTGGGTGTCGCGAAGCGACATGACCAACTGATACGGGGCGGCTTCGATTAGTCCGAAAGGTAGAAACGCAAAGGAAGGTACTGTGCTCTTCCAGAACCGATGATGGCAGGCATGCTACTCCTATCGATTTCTGCCGCTCTGATCCTGACGCTTATTGAACCGTAAGGTTGAGGGTGGCTGGCAGCGAGATGGTCTCGTTCGTTGCTAGTACTACGACCTTGTACGTTCCGGCCGGCGTGCCTGGATTCGGCACGGTGTAACCGGATACGCTCGCCCCGCTGCCACCGCCGCAGGCGGCCATCGTGAGGCAGAACAATAGAATGAGCGACAGCGAAAGAGCGGCTGCAAACCTGAACCGGCGACGGGCTGCGAGACCGGCGACGATGAGGGACGCCAGGCAAAACAGGCCAAGGCCTGCGGGCAGGTAACCGGTTGGCGACCACCATTTGAATAGAGCCGCAGCGGCTTGCGGCGCAACTGTGGTGATGGAAAGTGTGCTTTGGCCGGAAGTCGTTACGGCCGGAGGGTTGAATGCGCAAGCAGCCTGCGCCAAAGCTGTGGGCAACTGGCAACTCAACGTGACAGCTCCGCTGAATCCTCCTCCGGAAGTTACCGTGACTGTTGTGGTTCCGGATTGGCCGGCGGCTGGAATGGTAACACTTGCGGGATTGACAGAGACCCCAAAACCTGGCTCAACCGTGATCGAGTTATTGCCCCACGACGAGGAGTAATTCTGGTCACCCGAGTATTGCGCGGTCAGTGTTGTCGTGGACGAAAATGTAGTTGAAAGAGTCGCCACGAGGTCAGGCGCCGTAGAGTTGCCAGTGGGGAGATTTGAATATGATACGTTACCGCTAATCGGGGTCGAGTCATTCGCGCTTAAGCCATTCAGAAATTGCACAGTGCCGGTTGGCGCCGCGCCGTTGCTTTGGAGGGCGCTCACCGTGGCCCTCAAGGTAACGGTGCTGCCCCACGGGATATTGGGGCCATTCTCGCCGTTTGCCGCCAACCCGGTCATGGTCTGAGCCTGCGTCACTGTGACCACATCGGGGGCCGAATTGCTCGGGTTGAAACTGTTGTCACCAAGATAGGATGCCGACAGGGTATGAACGCCTGCCGTAAGCTGGATGAGATCGTCTTCCATCACCCCGAGGCTGTTCAGGCTGGAGACGCTGGAATCCAAGGGCGCGCCATTGTCCGTGAGGTTCACGGTTCCCGAAGGACATCCAGTGCCGGGCACTTGAGTTGCCGCGCAGGCGTTGCCGGCAGAATTCCCCACACTCACCCTCAAAAGGTAGCTCGAGCCGTAGGGGAAGTTGGTGGCATTCGTGCTAATTACGGTTCCCGTCCCCCAGTCGGTTGAGACCACGCCCAGGTTGGTCACGCTGCTTTCCTTCGATACGGTTACCTGAACCGAGTTCGAATCGCTCGCACCATAAGTCCCATTGCCCGGGTAGTGCGCGGTCACGTTGTACGTTCCGCCCGGGAGGGCCTGGGTGGCGCCGGAAGCTGAGCCATCCGTGAGCGCAAAACTTGCAACGCCAAGATTGCTGCCGTTCAGAGCGGCGAGCAGCGAGACGCTGCCCGTGGGAGTGCCTCCCTGCGCTGTGACTTGAGCGCTGACCGTCACTGCCGTGCCGTGCGCCAGCGTCGTGGGCGAGATGGTAAGTTGAGTGGTACTCGGAGTGAAGCTCACGGAGTTCCACTTGTTAATCAGGTTGGTGACGTTCACACTGCCTAGTCCCGTGGCAAGGTCGTACCCGGGTCCGGCGTTCCAGGCCGGCACGGGCGGATTGCTACCCGGCACTATGAGCACGTACGTTCCGCCCGTAGAAGCAGTCGTCCCGCAGTCTGACATATCGCAGGGCAATGAATTATTGCCGTTGATGACGTCATAGAAGATACACGACGTGCTTTGGACGCTGGAAGGGGTGGACGGGCAGCTTGCGCCGGGCTGCGCGGCAAGCGTGTAAAGCACATAATTCGGATTGCCCTGCCGCTGGCCGGTCCTCTGATCGACGAGCGCCATGATGGCTCCGAACGCCTGAGCGGAGAATGAAGTCCCTCCGGCGCCTTCGAATTCAGAGTCATCCGCAAGGTTGCAGCTTGAAGAGCCGTCCAGGTTCGCATCGGCTTCGCAATACAGATAGAAACTTCCGTTGCGCCCAAGTCCCGAAAAGAGCGAAACGTCAGGAATATCGCGAGCGCTGTCCGATGGCACGCCTGATCCGGTTTGCCAATCGGGCTTCGCATATCCCGCGCCTGTGCAGGCGACATTAGTTCCCGAGGCGTCGACCGTTACGCAGGAACTTGGTCCGCCGCCGCCGGCGTCCAGCAAGTCCTCTTGCGAATCACACGGGACGCTGTCGCCAACCTGGGCGCAAGTGTCGTTCCAGGTGATTTCGGGAATATAAGAGAGAACGGAAGAATCATTCGTGGGATTGTTCGTGCTCCTCCAATACTGCGATAAGTCACTCCCATCGTCAAAATCAGTCCCACCGACAGCCAAATCGAACGGCGTTGAAGCGACTCCGCTCACGCCCAATGCGGCTTGTGCGACGTCTGCAGGGGCGCCGGCAGCGCAGGCTGCCGACCCCGTATCGCCGGCAGCCACAACCACGCTGATGCCCTCAGTGGCAGCTTGCTCCCACAGCGAATTGTAAAAGGCATTACCGGCAACGCCGAGCGACGCCTCGCAGAATCCGTAACTCACGCTCATTACTGGGGCGAGATTATTGTCAACGATATAGAGCGCAGAAAGGCCGATGCCCGGCGTGGAAGTGGTATCCTCCGAAACCACCAGGTCGATGGTTGCATACTGCGCGATGGCTCCCGCCCATTCCATATCGAGATCGGCTTCGCTCTCGTCTCCGGAGACGATTCCCGGATCTGGCCCATTAACGATGACGTTAGGATTGGCAGCGGCAAGACCAAACGCTCTGCGGAAGTTGCTCCAATCACTCAAGTTCACGTTCGAGTCGGCGACAATGGCGATGGTCTCTCCCTGGCCGTCGGGCGCGCCGCCCACCGACTGCGGCACGTTATAGATGGTGTCGAAATCCGCCGGTGTGAGGGCGTAGTAGACCGTTCCGTCGGGCCCCGAGAACGTGAACTGCGGCACGAGGCCTCCGGTGCGCCTGACAACCACGGGAAAGCCGACTGGCCGGACCATCGGTTTGATGGGGAAATTATTCAGCGAAGCGATTCCCGCAATAGCCGGCGCCAATGCCGCTGGAATCTGGGGGTCATTTGTGTTGGACCAATAGCTTTTTCCCTTCATTTCGTACCGGTGAATGGCGGTGTGAAATGCTTCCCGCACCAGCCCGGCAGATCCCGAAAACTCAATTACGGATCGTCCGCGGGCGACGCGGTCAATCTGAAAGCCCTGGGAGTCAAGCCAGTCGCTGATGACCTGGATATCGGCGTTGGCTGGGCCAAATTGGTTTCCGAACTGCTGCGGGGTGAGCCATTGATGATAGTTCGCGGACGATTTTACCTGCTGCTCCACGAGCAGCTCTCGAAGCGCCGTTTCCTGTTCAGGAGGCCGCTTCAGGACCAGAAGCATACGGTCGAGAGTGAGATCATCCGGCGCGGCGCCGCGGTCGTTTTCAGCACGCGCCCAAGGTGGCGTGTTGCCTTGCAGGGTTATCCGTGCGGCGGGATCTATCGCCTCAACGATCTGCGGCT
The DNA here is from genome assembly GCA_030041095.1 of Terriglobia bacterium. GTDB lineage: Bacteria > Acidobacteriota > Terriglobia > UBA7540 > UBA7540 > JASHON01. The sequence goes on along the minus strand of JASHON010000196.1, from coordinate 9,889 downwards.
TTGCCCCGGAGGATTGGGCTCGCGCGCCGGCAACGATGACAAAGAAAAGCTCCAGCAAGCCCGCAAGTTGAAGGGCACGAATATTCCAAGAGGTATGGTTCCGTTCCGAGATAGATCGCAAGTTCCCCTCCTTGCGCGCTCTTACGGACCGGTCATTATACTCATAAAGTCAAGCGAAGGGGAACCATGAAGTCGCGTAGACCTTAAATCAGTCCTGGCGCGCTTTCGGCGCAAGTTCGCCCGTGATGAAGAGTCCTTGGTGAGTTGTCATCGCAGCCGGGCAGATCGCCGCCATGGCAGCATCGCCCGAAACTGCAGGAGGCCTGACTCACATGCCATGCTCGATATGGTCTAAGTCAATCCGATTGATCGGCGAGGGGTCGTGGAGGTATTTGTGGACTGCTTCCATGTACTCTCTCGAATACGTGTGCCCGCTGGCTCGGGCGTTTGTGACTGCCTTTTCGAAAGGGCTCTGATAGCCCTTCGCTGGTTTCAAAAATGCGAGCGGCAACGCGCATATGCCCAGAAGGCTCCCGAAGGTGGCCAGCTCGAAGGTGAGGCCCATGGCAGCGAAAATGAGCGCCATTATCGCAATGGCGCCAACGAAAGACAGGATCACAATTTGTGTGATGTGAAAGGCCACCGTTCGTCCGCCGTCGTGTAGGTTGTGGTCTCGAAGGGCGCGCACGAGTTCTATCATATTGGTAACCCAGTCGAGAACCACGATCACCGGTCCGCCGTACTCGAACCCCTTCTCAAGACCCTCCAGCACGCGGATGAGCCCTTCGCAACGCGCAATCAGCCGATCGCCGAGCCCCCACAGCGACGTCAAACTCCGCCCGCTCGCCCGCGTGAAAGGGCTCATGTGTAACCGTTCAGCGGTTTCATACATCTGGATCATCATTTGCACGATGTCATCGCAGATTTCTTCAAGCTCCGCCTTCCCACCCTCGAGCAGACGCCTCGCGTAGGGAATGCCCTTCTCTTTCGCAACATCCCATGCAGCAGGCACAACTGCGCGTGCGGCCTCCTGGATTGTCTCCCAAAGCTCATCCGTCTCCTCTTTCCGCTTCCGCTCCTCCTGCGCAATCCAGCTCGGCCCCGGCGGCACGGATCCACTTTGCGTGGCCAGCTTCGGCGGCGCGCCCGTCAGACCGCTATGCTTCTTGCCGGGCTGGCGGGTTTTCCTGCGCGCTGTCGCTTCTGCCATTGCCCTGCGATAGTCGTCATGCAGACGAGCCTCGCCTTTTTGCAGCGCTCGCAGTCTGTGCAGGAGCCGTTTCGCATTCCCGGAATCAACCGAATGTTTATGCCGTTCTGCTGGCGCGAGCGTACGACCGCGAATGAGTGTCCCCAAGTCGTTCGGAAGCGCTGTCGTCACACAGGACGGTCCCGGTTTCCTCATGAATCATCCCAGCCTTTCGGAGCCACGGAAGAACGCGGTGAGGGCCTGGCGAGAGCCGTTGGCGGGAATTCCTGCTCGAAAAAGCGCGGCGGCGAGCCCCTCACCCGGTCCCACTCCCACCTTCTTCTCAGGGGGAGAAAGCCTGTCCGGAGCGAAGCTAAGGCGTGCCCAGCCCTTCGGTGTCGCCTCTGGCTAAACTCCGACGGGTGGATGCGGCGTCGTTTTTCAGGTCTTGCGGGTCTCGCAAAGCGGCAGGACCGGCTCTCCCTGCCGCCATCCCTCCGTAAGAGAAGGCGTCCGAAACCCTCGAACCGGAATAAGCGCCGAAGAGAAAATCAGCAATCTCACTACCCACAAACGGGGCAAGAGTTTATGCTACAGTTTTCGGGTAGGCACTCTCTTTTCGTGGACGCGCGGCCCAGAGCTGGAACAGTGCATTGACACATCGATTTGCACCCGAAACAGGTGTGGCAGGCTGACACGCGCTTTCCTGACGGAGAACTCTCCGGCTTAACGATACAAGAAAGGCACTGACATGCCACGGAAAGTGGAAGTTCGGGACAAGCTGCCAGTGCACCACCAGCCGGACGCCAAGGCTCTCGAAAACCACGTGGTCCGCATCGACGGCTTGGTCGAAAAGTGCCTCGCGCTGACACTGGCTGATTTGAAATCGTTACCGCAGGAAGAGCTGATCGACGATTTTACGTGTCGGGAGGGTTGGAGCGTTCCTAACCTCAGGTGGAGTGGAGTCCTTCTCGAAGCCGTCTTCTTGCTCGCGAGACCGCATCCTGATGCCCTACACGTGCAGGCGAGCGCGGGAGACTTCAGTATTTCGCTGCCCGTAGAACCGGCGAAGCGAGTGTTGCTGGCTCTCCGCTTAGACGGAGATTGGCTGGCTCCGGAGCACGGTGGCCCCGTTCGCCTAATCGTTCCTGGGGGAGATTGTTTCATGAGCATCAAATGGCTGGACCATTTGGAATTCCGAAGCGAACCCGGCCCGGACACCGCAAAAACAATTGCGCTGGCACGCTTGTCCTCCGGCGCTGCTCACCGTCGTAAACCCAGTCCTGGTGTTCCGGTATAGGTTGCCGGGATTCGTGACATAGGTGCCCGAATACTTGGCATAAAAATGTCACAGTTAATGACATAGACCGCAGTCGATGATTTCGACGCTTTTCAGGCCGCGCGTTCCTGTCCGCGAATAACCCCGCTCTTGAGCACGCAACCGGCGCCCGCTATACTCAGGCCAATGGCAGCGAGGGGAAAATCACGTAGGCTCCGGCTGGTGGCTGCTCTCTCCTTTATGCTGCTCGCTCCACCGTGGGTCGCAGCTCAGCAAAAGCAGAGGATCCAGCTCGCGCAGCGATGGATTATCCTTCCGCCGCAAGTCGCGGCCACTCATCTGATCAAGAAAGTTACGCCGATATATCCGGCATTCGCGAAGGCAGCGGGAATTCAAGGGGTCGTGCGCGTCGGCGTGGTGATCTCTCCGGACGGGCACGTAGACTCGATAGGTCCGAACCTGACAGGGTGGGCTTGCCTCTGGAAAGCGGCAATGACTGCCGCGGCCAAGTACGCCTACCGGCCGTTTTTGGAAGACGGGCGCCCTGTCGCGGTGCGAACTTCCGAGGATATCGCCTTTGAGCTGCCAGGCCAGCATAGCGTCTTCCGTCCTGCTCCTCCTCCGAAGGTCACGTTCGAGAGCTTCGTCAACAGCCCCGAACACGCGTTCCTAACCGCAACTCCGGTGGCTGACGGACCGCCCGAGATTCGCAAATGGCTCCTTTCGCAGATGCAAAAGGGTTCGATGTACTCCCTCTGGGCAAAGCAAGGAGCATTCAAAGGCATGAAGAACGGACTGCCCGCAAAGATGGTTGAGATACCGACCGGAGCCCCTGCCTCTCGAGTCTACATGATCATCGACAACGTCCCTAGCCCTGGCACCGGGTACAGCCTCTGCGGCAACGGAGGCTGTGATATCTGGTGGGTGGTTGACGATGCCGGGAGGGTTCGCGACGGGTTCAGGGGCGCCGGCTGGGGGTTTTATGTGCGACGCCGCAAGGGATCACGTTACCCGGACATCTTCACCGTTTCCAGCACGGGGATGGAGGAAACTGACGTATTCGGCTACGCCAACATCGCAGGCCATTGGGGCCTGCTCTACTGCGGGACGTTGCAGCACGGCATTCATATTTGTCGTTAGCAGCGCGCTCCAGCTCCGAAAACGCAGTGACCCGCCCAAGCGTCTATCCCACTTGCGCCGCTCTTTGACGCCGATCAATGGCTCAGGGCCCAGACAAATGCGGCCAGCGCCCGGAGTTGCTGTGGAGTGAGTTGCGCTCCGCCCATGGGCGGCATCGGGCTGCGATATTTTTTAGGGTGCGGCACTCCTTCCCGGATTGTCCTCATGATTCCGGCATAGCTTCGGTCGCTCCACAGGTACGTTTTAGCGGTAAGGTTGGGACCCAAAAGCGAGCCTGCACCATTCTGGCCGTGGCAACCCGTACACGTGGCTCCGCCCACGTGGCCGTGATAAATGCGGTCACCCAGGGCAACCATCGCCCGGGTGGCGCCGGGGGGAACAGGAAGCATTCTGGTTTCAGTCGCACCGGCGTTTGCGTGCGTTCCTTCCGGCGGCCGGATGGCAGCTTCTACAACTGGCCCAGCCGGAGCCGTTGGCGGCGGACAAGGGGTACCGGCGACATTGGCGTCTTCGGCGCCGCCCCTGTAGACAATCCGGAAGATCGTGCCGTGGACATCATCGGAAACGTAAAGCGACCCACGTGGACCGACGGCGGCGCCGGAAGGACGATGCAAAGCTCCGCCCGGAGTCTTGTCTGGTCCCGCGAAGCCGTCGGCAAATACCTCGCAACCGCCCGATGCGCGGTTTCCACGAAGCGCCTGGAAGACGATGTTATACCCGCCTTGCGGGTAAGGCGCGCGATCCCACGAGCCGTGAAAGGCGATGAAGACACCACCACGATAGCGTGGTGGGAACTGTTTTCTGTTGTAAAGCGCCATACCGTTCGGCGCCCAGTGGGCAGGAAAGGCAGCCACTGGAGCAAGCTTGTTCGCGCAAACACCGACACGTTTCCCTCCGTCGCCACCGTACTCGGGCGCGAGCACCAGCTTCCGCTGCACGGCGTCGTAATAGCATTCGGGCCAGCCATAATCTCCTCCCGGCTTCACAAGCAACAACTCTTCGGCAGGTTGCGTTGCTTCCTCAGTGGGATCCTTGTAGAGGTTGGGCCAATTCGTATGCAGTTGGTCTCGCCCTTGCTGCGTGACGAATAACCGGCCGGCGGCATCGATGCCAAAACCTTCCGCATTGCGTATCCCGGTAGCGTAGCGCGCCGCCGGTGAAAATTGCTGGTTCAATTTATTCGCGTTATAGCGCCAGATGCCACCTCGGGTTCGAAGTTCACTGCACGGGTTTCGACCGGGCGATTCAGGCTGGCGGTTTTGAAACTGGCACGAGTTGGTTGGAGTAGCCAAGTCTACATACATCCATCCTGAGTTATCGATTATGAACGGATGCATCGGATGATCGCCGGTCAAGGGAAGACCCGAAACGACCGTTTGGGCAGGTCCGCGCGGCACGATGGAGCCGGCAGTGAGCGCGTATCGCACAATTCGATCTTTGGCCTCCGCGTAAAGCCAATTCCTATACAAACCGATGCCCGTGCCTCCGGCGCCGCCTTGCTGAGCGGTTTCGCCGAATCGCTCAATCACGTCGGCTCTTCCAGAGCCGGTCGTGTCCTTGAGGGCTACGAGGAATCCGCCTGGATGGGGAGGCTGATTGCCATAATACCGGCCCGACCACGTGTTGACGTAAACCACCCCGTTCGGCGCAACCACCAGATGACGAGCATGGCCGATGCCATCAGCAAACACAGTCGCGCAAAAACCTGGGGGCAGGGTTAGCCCGGTATTATCGCTCGGGCACGAGGGGCTCTTGGTTGTCTTTGCAGCGTTCAATGAGCTCGACACGGAGTTGACCAAGACGAAACCAACAACGCAACACAACATCGTTCGACCGAGGTGGCGCAGACGCATGGAGGCCTCCGTAGGTTGAGGGTAACAAATCCCGCAAGCCATTTTACCGGGGCCCGGGCAGCGGGCATACGAAAATTTTCCGTAACGACGGGGATGCTGATGCTTGCTGATGCCGGATCAGCCGTCGTATTGCAACCGGCGCCGGCTGATTTCTTGCTTCAATTGTAGTTCAGGTGGCCTTTCGCGGTGGTGAGACTCGATGGAAATATCTTAAGATTCTGGGATCCGAATGCGGCGGCCGAAACTCAAACGCGCGGCGAAATAGCAGCCAAGCACCAGGAGAGCGGCCAGCGCCTGCGCAACCAACGTCTCCACACTCGGGAAGACGGAAAACCAAAGGCCCATCCAGCCCGGGATCAAGCGGGCAAGCCAGGGAATGGGAGTAACCGGCAGCCAGTGGGCTAGCTGCATTTCCTGGGCCTGTTCACCTACCATCACCAGCAGCACCACCCCCAGCAAGACACCCGTCATCACCAACATTCGCCGATACGGCAAGCGCCGGTGAGCGACGAACGTGATCAGCGCCACGATCCCGGCAAGAAGCAGACCCAGAAGCACGCCGTAGTCGATGGGCCGGCTGCCGAGTTTCAGCCGAAAGCCCTGGAGGAAAAGTACCACTTCGAAGCCTTCCCGATAGAGCGAAGTGAATCCGAGCAAGCCGAAGCCGAGCAAAAGCCGCATTCGTCGCCTTCCATCCTCCCGCGCGCTCTCCAGCAAGTCGCGTTTCCGCCTGTTGTGCAGCGATATCCAGCCTGTCCAATACATCTTGTGAAAGAACCAGTTCATCACAATGATCAGAACGAGAACAGCGAGCAACCCTGTGCCTGCCTGGACGTCGAGCGCCCCAACGTGCCGCGCCAGATCGTCGATCACGCCGATGGCCGCTCGCCAAGTGAGGAAGGTAGCGCCAAAGGCGATCACAGCTCCGGCCACGATCGACCGCCGATAGGGCCGGCTCGATCCGTCCATGCTCGCGGTGATGGCGGCGAGTACAAGAACGCATTCGAGGCCCTCACGAAACACCAGAATGGCGATATCGAGCGTCGCTGCGGGAAATGGTGTGTGGGGTGCCAGAGGATTGGGCTGCCCGGCCGCGCTGATGGCCTGCCAAGCGAGCGCTCCGACCACGACGAGCACGGCGAAGGCAAGCGCAGCCCAGGAGACCGCGCTCCACCGCGCAGGCGCGAGGCGCAATTCCTTTTGCGGCTCCATGTTTATGGCCGCCGGGGATACGCGATGCGTTGACATTAAACTCCGCTACACAACGTCTTAAACGGTTCCCTTGAAACCGAGGCAGGTTTGCCCTATACTGCGGGTGAGTCGCCAGCCTTCGGGTTGCCGGTCTTGGGCTTCTGCACGGTTCCTTCGCCAAAAGAGACGCCGTGGGAAGCCCTTTATTTTTGTAAGCCTCTCAGCGGTTCCCGCTGCCGTTCAGCCGCCAGGTCTGCACGGGCGTTTCCACCTCGACAGACTGGACACTCACCCCCAACTTCGAGACGGATGACATCAACCGAAAAGCCGGTCTGGCGGGAGATTTCGCTCTTCAACTGTTCGAAGGTTGCCGACCGGTGCTCGACGATGCGCCCGCAGCGCAAGCAGGCCAGATGAAAGTGCTCGGACTTATTGCGCGCTTCGTAAAAGTGCTTTTCGCCCTCCAGGTGCATGAGGTCAAGCTCATCAATAAGACGGAAGCGCTTCAGTAAATCGAGCGTGCGATAGACCGTGGCGCGGTGAATTTGAGCGTCGCGGGCACGCGCCCGTCGCAGCAGCGTCGCTGCATCCAGATGGTCTTCACTTTCCGCGATCACCTGCAGAAGCATGCGGCGCTGAGCAGTCATTCTCGCGCCGTGGGCCGCAAGCTCGCGCGCCAGGAAGCCGGGATCAGGCCGGGCGACCGTTAACGCGTCGCAAGGAGATGCGACTTCTTCGCATCTCCTTGCGACCGCTGAACCATGTCTGTCGGCGCCTTCCATCATTATTAAAACCCCAATGCCCGCCGCTTGTTGTGAAACAGGCCGAAGCGCGCCCAGCCATTCCTGCGACAAAGTTGCAAGAAGCTGCCGCTACTCTTAAAACTGTACTGGCCGGTCCAGATTAAGCAAAACACCGTTCCGTGTCAAGGATTTTTAACCCGAACTTATGGGTTCAAAACAAATCACTTGCTCTACCATCTCTACAGTTTGCGACCAAATTAGCTGGAGAAGATGCGCTTACCTCCAAACGCGAGCGCTGAACTTGCGAACTCTCGTCCGGTTCAGAGGCGCTTGTTCTCGTTCGCCAGTGTTGCAGCGCGCCAAGGTCGCGTCTATAATTCCCGCCGCTTTGTGACGAGGTGGTTATGCATGCGAGCGCGGCGAAGGCGCCCAAGAAGGAACGCGGACCGAGGAAGGGCAAGACCACCAGGCTCTGAATGGCCGCCCGAAATCCAATCCGTGGCTTGGTTGATTCTTGCCTTCTCTGCATGACGCTTTTCCGATAATGTAAGCTTGCTGAGGAGGAACCATTCATGAAAAGAGGATTCAGGAAATACTTTCGCGTCCTGCTCGCTGCAGGCATAGGACTGGGCATCTCCTACGTACCAACGCGACTTGCGGCACAAACCTCACCTTCGACGCCACAGCTCGTTCACACCGGAGGGCACTATCAACTGCTCGTCGACGGCAAACCTTACCTTGTCCTCGGAGGACAGGCGCACAACTCCAGCGCGTCGAATCCCAAAGATCTCATCCCCGTCTGGAATTCGCTCGTAGCCATGCACGCGAACACTGCCGAGGTTCCTATCTACTGGGAATTGATCGAGCCCGAGCAAGGGCGTTTTGATTTCGACACGATTGACGCCGTGATTCAAGGCGCGCGGCAGCACGGCTTACATCTGGTTGTTCTCTGGTTTGGCACGTGGAAGAACGGCAACATGGGCTACACGCCCGCGTGGCTGAAAGAAGACCCGGCCAAATATTTTCGCGTCATCAATGAAGTGGGACAACCGATCGACGTGATTTCACCGTTTTGCAAGGCAGCCGAGCAGGCGGACGAAACGGCTTTCGCTGCCGTCATGGCGCACATCAAAAGCGTGGATTCTACGGAACACACCGTCATTATGCTGCAAGTGGAGAACGAAACCGGACTCTACGGAACCGACCGGGACTATTCGCCAAAAGCCACGCGGCGCTACGAGTCATCCGTTCCGGCTCGTTTGATGAATTACCTCGAAGCCCATCGCGATCACTTGATGCCTGCGCTCGATGAGGCGTGGTCTGAGAGTCATTTCCGCACAAGCGGAACATGGCCGGAAGTGTTTGGCAGCCTGGCTCCGGAAGCGTTCAGCGCCTGGTCCGTGGCGCGCTATGTGGATGGCGTTGCAGCCGCCGGCAAGGGAGCGTATCCCCTTCCAATGTATTGCAACAACTGGCTGGTGGGTCCGGGGGTGGTGCGGGCCGGCCAATACCCGAGCGGCGGGCCCACGATTCACGTCCTGGACGTCTGGAAGGCTGCGGCGCCGCATATTGACCTCCTTGCGCCGGATATTTACATGCCGGAATGGCTGGAAACCGCGGCCGCATTTCATCGGCCAGACAATCCGCTGTTCGTTCCGGAGACCGCTTTTGCTCCTTCCTTTGCTGCATACGCCTACGCCGACCTGGCAGAATTCAATGGCATCGGATTTTCACCGTTCGGCATTGACGACGGCGTTGAGGCCGGCAAATTAACGCCGCAGGGAAACTCCCTGGCGCAGGTTTACAAGGTTCTGGAGCCGCTGCTTCCCACGATCGAGAAGTATCAATACACAGGGAAACTGTTCTCGATCGTTCAAGGCATTGATAACCAAAGCTCGCTCTTTCTGACGCCGGCGCTTGCGGCGGTGGCCAACTTCACGCCTCGATATTTCTTCAGGCCTCCGCCCGCGACCCAACAGCCGGGTTATTTGCGGCCGCGCGGAGGTGGCATCGTCATCGAACTGGGCCCGGATGATTACATCGTTGCCGGCTCGGGCTTTCGGCTCAATTTCTGGGAGCTGGAAGGTCCTTTGCGCTCGCCTCAATATCTTTCGATTGATGCAGGAACGTTCCACGGAACGCAATGGATTGAGCGCCGCCGGCTGAATGGCGACGAACAGCATGTAGACCTGTTTCGCTTTCCGGGAATCCTGCGCGTTCGGCTCGCGAAATAGGTGGCAGTTCACTTCCAAATTGATTGTGATCTTTACCTGTGGACAAGCGTGAAGTCTGACTGCCTTGAAAATTGAGTAGGGGCGGGTTTGAAACCCAGGGCTGTCCAAATTAGCTTCGGGCCAGCAAACCGCTTGTTGATTCTATTGAACAAACTTCGCCCCTGAAGGCTGGTTTGAAAACCAGGTTCCCCCGGCGGCGGAGGGGAACGGGTCGGCAGGGGCACGGAATTTTTCACGGTGCTGTCCAATTAAACCGGGCT
>JASHON010000022.1 GCA_030041095.1 Terriglobia bacterium | reverse complement strand
TCAAAGGCAACGGACCCTGCCGGCATTAACCCGCGAGCCTGGCCGGCGTGGAGCAGTGCGTTCCAAAGCGGCAACGCGCCGGCTTTTTCAATCCAAAGCTCGTATCCGTCTTCCCCGGTGCTGCTCGAAGCAACAATACCCACGGCAAACCCGGCGAACGCCAATTCGGCGTGGCTCAGCCCGTCGGAAACAGTCAGCGTCGTATTGAACGCTTCCTCTAGAATCGGGCGGGCGTGCGGGCCCTGGACAGACATGGCTTCTGTCTCCATCGGCTCGAGAGGCACTCGATTACCGATGTTGTAACGGTTCAGCGTCTGGAGAACCTTGTCGAGCAGGTCCGCATCAGTCTCCATGATAAGATGATCTCCGGTGCTGAAAATCCTGACGTCAGCAAGAATGTGACCGCGAACATCGAGAAGAGCAGCGTAAGTCCCCTGGCCAGCAGCCAATCTCTTTACATCGTTAGAGACCATACCGTGGATGAAGCGTACCCGGTCCGTTCCTCCTGCGGTGAATCTCTGCCGGAACGAAAAATCGAAAAGGCCAGCGGATTCCCGAACGGCGTGGTGCTCCGCCACTGGATCCGAGTACCACGCTGGGAGCATGGCGCCATGATACTCCGTGAGCGGCCCGCTGTGCTGAACAGTTCCTTCCAGAGAGCTATGGATGGCGTCGGACATCGAAAGTGAGCCTCCTGAAACTAAGATGAATTCCGCGCGCAAAATGATCGCGACGGCGCTGGTGGTGGCAGCAGTGGTCGCCGGCGGTTACCTCGCCAACCGGTATTGGATTCGGCCGGCCGTGGCGCGGCTGACGGCACGGCCCGCCCAGCCCCTCGCCCCTTCTTTCAGCCTCACCGATATTCTTGGCCAGAAACTCAGTCTGGAGCAATACCAAGGAAAGGTGGTGTTGCTGGATTTTTGGGCGTCCTGGTGCGGCCCATGCCTTGCGGAGATTCCCGGCCTCATCCAGTTGCAGCAAAGCTACCGAAGCCAGGGTTTTCAGGTCATCGCAATTTCCGAGGATCAGGGAGGAATTGCGCCAGTCCTCGATCTCTATCGGCAGGCACGCATCAACTACCGCGTCGGCGTTGACCCCGGCGGAATCGGGGAACTCTACGGCGGGATCAGCGGCTTGCCGACCACATTCTTGATCGGACGCGATGGCAGGATTCACGGCGAAGTGCTCGGCGAGGTAGGAATCAAGTTTCTGGCGCCCAGAATCGAGAAGCTCCTCGATGCGCCTGCGTCGAGCCGAATGGGCTCCAAGGGGCCCGGTTAGGCAAATTCGGGAAAACCCGGCTCGGAGTACGCACGGACGGGCTCGAAGGACCTCCGATGCTCCGGGCAAGGACCGTACTGCCGTAAGCTGCGGAGATGGCTCTCGGTTCCGTAGCCTTTGTTTTCGGCCAGCCCATATTGCGGATACACGCGGTCGAGCTCCTGCATGGCTTCGTCGCGAGCGACTTTTGCCAGTATGGATGCCGCGGCGATTGAAACCGAACGCGCATCGCCGTGGATCAGCATCAAGAATGGAGCCAGCGGATCCGAAGCATTGCCGCCTGGCCACAAACGCATCGCGTCCGTCAGAATGAATTGGGCGGGCGGAGCGAGGGACTGTACGGCGCGGATCATTGCCAGTCGAGAAGCCTGGTAGACGTTAAGCGCGTCCACCTCTTTTGCGCTGACAGCAACCACGCTGAAATTGATGCAATGGACGCGGATTTCTGCCGCCAGTTCAAGCCGCAGACGCGGTGAAAGCTTCTTGGAATCGTCAATCCCTGCAATTGGCATGGCCGGGTCCAGGATCACTGCCGCAGCGTAGAGTGGACCAATAAGGGCGCCTCGGCCTGCCTCGTCACAGCCTGCCACGCGTTGGTACCCGCGGCCGTATGCCTGCTTTTCGTATTGCCACGTGCACTGAAGCTTCTTCGGGTTTCTAGTACGCGGCATTTTGATATTGCGAGATTATTCGCGCGCCCTGCTTGCTTTGCGGATTCGGGCGGCACGTCCCTTCAGCCCCCGCATATAGTAAAGTTTGGCGCGCCGCACGCGGCCGAGACGCGTGACTTCGATCTTTTCGATGAGAGGTGAGTGAAGGGGAAAAATGCGCTCGACGCCCTGGCCGAAGGAAATCTTGCGAACCGTGAACGTAGAGTTGATTCCTCCGCGCCGCAGACGGAGAACGGTTCCTTCAAAAACCTGAATCCTTTCTTTATCACCTTCTTTGATCTTCACATGCACGCGCACGGTATCGCCCGCGCGGAACGAAGGCAGATTCTTTTTCAGTTGTTCCTGCTCTATTTTTTCGACCAGTGACATTAAGATTCCCTTTCTTTTTTCAGTTGAAGGAGATCGGGCCGGTTGCGCTGGGTCTTTGCCAAAGCCTGTGCTTCGCGCCATTGCTGAATGCGTGGGTGATCGCCTGAAAGCAGCACCTCGGGCGCCTCCCAATCACGAAATTTTGCCGGGCGCGTAAATTGTGGAAAATCCAGTCGCAACTCCGGCGAGGCTGAGGACACCGCAAATGACTCTGTGAGCGTGGACTCCCGGTTGCCCAGCACTCCAGGCAAAAGGCGGCTCACGCCTTCCATCACCACCGCTGCTGCCACCTCTCCACCGCTCAACACATAATCGCCTATCGAAATCTCGTCCGTGGCAAGATGTTGAGCCACACGCTCGTCCACACCCTCGTACCTGCCGCAAATGAGGATGAGCCGTCCCGCCAGGCGGAGCGACTCAAGCAAGCGCTGGTCGAGCAACTGCCCCTGCGGCGAGAGCAGGATCACCCGGCTATTTTCGCCAGTTGATTCCGCGCAAATGGCCTCGACGGCGCGAAAAAGCGGCTCGGGCTTAAGAACCATTCCAGGCCCTCCGCCAAACGGGCGATCGTCCACGGAGCGGTGCGCATCGTCGGTAAAATCGCGCAGATTGTGAAGCCGAACCGTGACAACTGAGCATTCCACGGCCCGCTTGAGCAACCCGTGGCTCAGAATCCCGTCAAAAAACCCAGGGAAAATTGTGATGACGTCAAAGATCAAGCAACTCCTTGGGCGGGTCGATCGCAATCTCGCGCGCGTCGAGATCGATTTTCGTGCATATTGCCTTTGCGAAGGGAATCAGGACTTCGCCCTCCCGAGGCGCCACCCGGGCGACGTGAAGCAAGTCCACACCCCCCGTGCGCTCAACTTCCGTCACCGTTCCAATTCTAGAGGTGGGCGAGCCGGCTTCGACCACGCGACAACCGATGAGGTCATGGCAATAATACACGCCGTCATCGAGCGCAACCCTCTGTTCCAGCGGCACCAAGACGTGACGGTCGCGAAGCGAATCGGCTGCCGAGATAGAATCCACCCCGGAAAACTTCAGGACGATTCGTCCTTTGTGGCGCCATGCCTTCTCGAGGAGCACCGGGGCAGGAGGTCCGCTCGCTGATTCCAGATACACTTGCCGGAGATTCGCGAATCGCTCGGGAAAATCCGTCATGAGTTCGGCAAGGACTTCACCTGCGCGGCCTTGAGGCCGGATGACGCGCGCGATCGCCAAGACTCCGGCCCCCAGATTATCCAAAGTGCAACATTCGGGGCCTCTTCGCATACACCCCCAAAGGATCGCCTCCAACCCGCCAGCGATTGGCCGTCATTCGATCGCTGACTGGATCGGGAACTCCCAATGTTCGCGACGGAGCCTCTCCGCTCCCCTCATCGAGTCGCGGAAAGCGGCGTCTCTATTCCAGGATTTCCAGCGTGAAGCGCTTCTTGAACTTCATTCCTGCGGCGCCCAGGATCGTGCGGATGGACCGCGCCGTGCGGCCTTGTTTCCCGATCACCTTCCCAAGATCCGTCGGGTCCACCCGAAGCTCGAACACCGTGACTTGCTCGCCATCGATAGTCCGGACCTGGACCGCTTCAGGATTATCCACGAGCGCCTTCGCAATCGCTTCAATCAGTTCTTTCACAAGGCCCTCCCACGTCAGGATCGTCCGGAATCTGTATGCGGTGCAGAACCTATCGGGGAAGCTCCCGGGCGGGCCGAGTGGACCGCCAGTCCCATTCTCACTTGCGCTTGAATCGAGCCCACCGGCGTAAGTGAAATACGTGCCTTGGCGAACCAGCTTTAGCGAAGCCGCGCAAGAACGACGCTAGCTTGCGGCCGCTGCCTGCGGATGCTTCTTTAGCAGGCTCCGCACCGTCTCTGAGGGCTTAGCGCCTGCCCCAATCCAATGGGCAATCCGCTCGTGGTTCAGCACAACCTGCGGCGGATCTTGACGGGGCTGATACGACCCCACGATCTCCAGAAAACGGCCATCGCGAGCTTTCTCGCCCTCGATTACCACCACCCTGTAACTTACCTTCTTTTTGGCGCCGGCCCGTGCTAAGCGTATCTTCAACAATGGATCCCTTTACCTCCAGTCTCTGGTTTTTTGGATGCAGCGATTCGGGAAATAGCAGCCCACGCGGGGCAAGCCCTCCCGCGGAATATTACGGCTTCGCCTGGTTCAAATCCTGCGGCAGGCTCAACCGGCTGAGTTGGCGGCCGAGAAATCCCTGGCTCATGGATTTCATCATCCTTTTGGCCTGAACGTATTGCTTGAGCAGTTGGTTGACTTGCTGAACGCTCGTGCCACTGCCACGCGCAATACGCTTGCGCCGCCGTCCGTTGATGACTTCGTGGTTCATGCGCTCTTGGATCGTCATCGAGTTGATGATGGCGTCGAGGACCTTTAATTCGTTTTCGTGGACGCCGGCGTTGACGTTTTTCAGATTCTTGAACATGCCTACTTTAGGAAGCATTCCCAGCATCTGATCGATTGGCCCCATTTTGCGAACCTGGCGCAACTGTTCCTGAAAATCCGCAAGCGTGAAGCTGTCTGTCCGGAGCTTTTGATGAACTTCCAGCGCCTTCTGCTGGTCGATGGCCTCTTCTGCCTTCTCGATCAGCGTCAGAACGTCGCCCATGCCGAGAATGCGCGAAACAATTCGATCAGGATAGAAGACTTCAAGTGCATCGTATTTTTCACCGATGCCGATGAACTTCACCGGCTGTCCGGTAACGTAGCGAATCGAAAGGGCCGCGCCCCCTCGCGCGTCACCATCCATTTTGGTCAATATCACGCCGGAAGTCCCGAGCCGCTCGTGGAATTCCTGCGCGCTTCGGACGGCATCCTGCCCGGACATGGCATCGGCCACCAGCAGGATTTCACTGGGGCGGAGCTTAAGCTGAAGCTCGCTGACCTCCTGCATGAGCTGCTCGTCAATGTGCAGCCGCCCGGCTGTATCGACAATGAGCACGTCGTGGCCGCGGTCGGCGGCGTCCTTCCGCGCCTCAATCGCCAGCTCGATGGGCAAGCTGATCCCGTCGCCGGAAAAAACGGGAATCCCGATCGTCTTCGCAATGGTTGCCAACTGCTCGCGTGCCGCGGGGCGATAGACGTCCGTGGAAACGAGCATGGGCCGCCGCTTCTTCTTCGCCAGCCACAGCGCCAGCTTGCCCGAGGTGGTGGTTTTCCCGGACCCTTGCAACCCCACCATCAGAAAGACAGAAGGATACTCTTTCGAGAACGTGAGTAACGACTCTTTCCGTCCCAGGATTTCGACTAGCTCATCGCGGACGATCCGGATGATTTCCTGTCCTGCCGTCAGGCTCGAGCTAACCGTCCGGTCAAGCGCCTTCACTCGAACATGATCCAGTAATTCTTTGACGACCTTAAAGTTAACGTCCGCTTCAAGGAGCGCCAAGCGAACCTCGCGCAGCGTCTCGTCTACGGACTGGTCGGTCAGGACCGTCTCAAAGCGCAGAGACTTGAAGACGTTCTGAAACTTTTCCTGCAGTGAATCAAACATCAGGATCGCTCGGGAACAAAAACCGCTCAATGCAGGCGGCGGAGATGAGCTTGCGCGGACACCTCGTCAACTATTTTATTTTCACGCCATGGGTAAGTCAAATTACCCACCGCACGGCAGCTAATATTTGATCTTTTGCTTGTTCCCTGTTACGTTATTCTGCCGGGTTGTGTGAGACCCGGCTTGCAGGTAATCTTATCTCTTTAGGGCTCTGAATTCCGACCGCCGGGAGGTCTCGCCCGGCATGCTCCGCTCGCCATCCCCGAATCGTCGGGGCTGGGGCGCTGGTTTCAGTGCCTCGGTGTCCAGCCACAGTTGCGATTGACCCTGACTGAATCGAGCGCGTCGCCACGGGCCGGACCTGCAGGAATCAACAGGCTGAGTCGATGGAGGATGATTGATGAATGGAGTGGACGTTCCGGCAACACCGAGGGAATTTGGCCGTACTTCCCGCACAGACCTGTGGTGGGTGCAACCGCTTGCAGTCTTTCTTGGCTTTTCCTGCTTCATCGTTTATGTGACGTGGGCGGCCTTTCAGGGCGTTCACTATCGGTTCGGACCTTACCTTTCGCCGTTATACTCGCCCGAGCTTTGGGGAAACCCGCTGACGGCCTGGATTGGCGGCAAACCGGGGTGGTATCCAGGCTGGCTGGTATTTTCTCCGGCGTTCTTCATTCTTTGGGGACCGGGCGGCTTCCGGTTCACTTGCTACTACTACCGCGGAGCATACTACAAGTCCTTCTGGGCGGATCCCCCATCGTGCACGGTCGGCGAGCCGCGCAAGACGTACTGGGGGGAGCGCAAGTTTCCATTGATCCTGCAAAACATTCACCGCTATTTTCTCTACGTCGCCCTCTTTTTCATTGCCGACCTTGCCCTCGATGCCTGGAACGGATTCTGGTTCAACGGCCATTTGGGGATGGGCGTCGGCTCGATCGTGCTGCTGATCGACGTGATTTTGCTCAGCCTCTACACGTTCGGATGCCATGCTCTGCGCCATCGCGTCGGCGGAGTGCTTGACCGGCTTTCCGGCTCTCCCGTTCGCCAAAAGGCGCACCAGTGCGTGAGTTGCCTCACCGCTCGCCATCAGAGGTGGGCCTGGATCAGTCTGTTTTGGGTAGGCTTTACGGATTTTTACGTCCGGGCGTGCTCGATGGGCCTGATCCACGATTGGAGAATCTTCTGATGGCCGAATACGAAACGCATCAGTTCGACGTGCTCGTGATCGGCGCCGGCGGGGCAGGCTTGCGCGCCGCGGTGGAAGCGTCGGCGGCTGGTGTATCTGTGGGAGTGGTCACCAAGTCGCTGCTGGGCAAGGCGCACACCGTGATGGCTGAAGGCGGTATCGCTGCGGCGCTGGGGAATGTGGACGACCGGGACAATTGGAAAGTCCACTTTGCCGATACGATGCGCGGCGGAGCGTATCTGAACAACGCCCGCATGGCGCAACTGCACGCCCAGGAAGCGCCGGCCCGCGTAAAGGAATTGGAAGCGTGGGGAGCGCTGTTTGACCGGACGAAGGATGGCCGCATTCTGCAGCGGAATTTCGGCGGGCACAAGTATCCTCGCCTGGCGCACGTGGGCGACCGCACTGGCTTGGAAATGATCCGCACGCTGCAGGACCACGGCGTGCACCAAGGCATCGACGTTCACATGGAGTGCACCATCCTCACGCTGCTGAAAGACGCCGGCCGGGTGGTGGGCGCTTTCGGCTACGATCGCGAGCGTGGCCGCTTCAAGCTCTTTCAGGCCAAGGCGGTGGTGCTGGCAACCGGCGGCATTGGCCGCGCTTACAAAATCACGAGTAACAGTTGGGAATATACCGGCGACGGCCATTCGCTGGCGTATCACGCCGGCGCAATACTCCAGGATATGGAATTCGTTCAGTTCCATCCCACGGGCATGGTATGGCCGCCCAGCGTTCGCGGCATTCTGGTGACCGAAGGTGTGCGCGGTGAAGGCGGCGTTCTCAAGAACAAGGAAGGCCGCCGATTTATGTTCGACGACATTCCGCCGCTTTACAAAGACCAGACGGCCACCGATCCGGAAGAAGGCTGGCGCTACACGCAAGGAGACAAGGCCGCCCGGCGTCCGCCCGAACTGCTGACGAGAGATCACGTGGCGCGCTGCATCGTGCGCGAAATTCGTGAGGGGCGCGGTTCGCCGCACGGCGGGGTTTACCTGGATATCGTGTGGATCAAAGAGAAACTTCCGAATGCCGCGGAACAGATCAAGCGGAAGCTGCCCAGCATGTATCAGCAGTTTAAGCAGCTCGCTGACCTGGATATTACGGCTGAGCCGATGGAAGTTGGCCCTACCACGCATTACGTGATGGGCGGAGTCCGTGTGGATGCGGATACGCAGATGAGCGGAGTGGCCGGTCTCTTTGCCGCCGGCGAATGCGCGGCAGGCTTGCACGGCGCCAACCGCCTGGGCGGCAATTCACTCTCCGACCTGCTGGTCTTCGGGAAACGAGCGGGAGAACACGCAGCCCAATTCGCGAGAGACCACGCCGCTGGCAAAGTGAATCCTGACGAAGTGGAAGCAACCGCGAAGCGCGCTCTCGCTCCTTTCGCGCGTGAGCGGGGCGAGGCGCCCTATCAGCTCCAGCGAGAACTGCAACAGACGATGCAGGATTCGGTCGGCATCGTGCGCCGCGAGGTCGAGTTGAGCCAGGCCCTCGGGACTATCCGGCAGCTTCGGGAGCGCGCCGAAAAGGTCTCGGTGGAAGGCAACCGAGAATATAATCCTGGCTGGCACACGGCGTGCGATCTGAGGAACCTGCTCACCGTCAGCGAAATGGTTGCCCGCGCCGCGCTCGAGCGAAAAGAGAGCCGGGGCGCGCACTTCCGTGATGATTTTCCGGGCAAGGATGAATCCTTTGGGAGCGTCAACCTGCTTGTCCGCAAGGGTGAGGACGGCGAAATGCGCGTGGAGCGAGCGCCCGTCCGCGAACTTCCACCGGAACTGAAGCAGATTATCGAGGAGATGAAGTGATGGCGAGCGTCACGTTTCGGATTTGGCGGGGTGATGCGAATGGCGGGGACTTCAAGGAGTACACCACTGAGGTGGCTCCCGGCATGGTGGTGCTCGATGTCGTTCACGAGATTCAAGCCACGCAAGCTCACGATCTTGCCGTCCGGTGGAACTGTAAAGCGGGCAAGTGCGGCTCCTGCTCCGCGGAAATCAACGGCCATCCCAAACTCATGTGCATGACGCGCCTCAACTCGCTTCCTCTCGACCGGCCGGTGACGATCGAGCCCATGCGCGCCTTTCCGCTCATCAAGGACCTTGCTACGGACGTTTCCTGGAATTTTCGCGTAAAAAAAGGCATTCGGCCTTTCCGCCCGCGCAAACCGGATGCGCCCGACGGCACGTGGCGCATGGAGCAGGCGGATGTGGATCGCGTGCAGGAGTTTCGCAAGTGTATTGAGTGCTTCCTGTGCCAGGACGTCTGCCACGTGCTCCGCAATCATCGGCTGCACGACAAGTTCATCGGCCCTCGATTCTTTACGTATACCGCAGCGCTCGAGATGCATCCTCTAGACGAAGAAAACCGCCTGGGTGACCTGCGAAAAACAGGGGGGATAGGTTACTGCAACATCACCAAGTGCTGCACGAAGGTGTGTCCGGAAGAGATTCATATTACGGATAATGCCATCATTCCGCTCAAAGAGCGCGTCGTGGATCAATATTACGATCCACTCACCCGGCTGTTCCGGATGTTTCGCGGCTCTTGAGTTCCAAATATCCATATGAAAATCCTCTGACAGGAGCATAAGCCCGTGAGCAAAACTACGTTTGGAGTTCTGGTCGGAAACCGCGGCTTTTTCCCGGCTGCTTTGGCGGAACAAGGCCGAAAGGAGGTTCTCGACGTTCTGGAGAGCCAGGGTTACGGAATCGTTTGTCTTACCCCCCAGGATACGAAGTTTGGGGTGGTCGAGACGCTCCAAGACGCTCGCGCCTGCGCCGAGCTGTTCAGGAAGCACCGCGAGCAGATCGACGGAATTGTCGTGACGCTTCCGAATTTCGGTGACGAAAAGAGCGTTGCCAATACCGTCCGGCTTGCAGGACTCGATGTGCCTGTTCTCTTGCACGCGTTTCCAGACGAGCCGGGCAAGATGGTGATGGGAGGCCGGCGAGACAGCTTCTGCGGGAAGATTTCCGCCTGCAATAACCTCTGGCAATATGGCATTCGTTTCAGCCTCACGCGCGAGCACACCGTGGCGCCCTCCTCCGAGGCCTTCCGGGAGGATCTGAGAGACTTCGCCGCCACATGCCGCATTGTGAAAGGCTTGCGCAACCTGCGCGTGGGCGTCATCGGCGCCCGTCCGGCCGCCTTCAACACGGTCCGCTTCAGCGAGAAGCTCCTGGAGCACGCTGGAATCAGCGTGGAAACGCTCGACCTTTCGGAGGTGTTTGGGCGCATCCAGCGCTTCAGACCGGACGAGCCGGCCGTAAAGGTCAAACTGGAAAGTATCCATGGCTACGTGTCCACGAAGGGAATCCCACAAGCTTCGTTGCTCAAAATGGCGCAGTTCGGAGTTGTGGTGGATGACTGGATGCGCGCCAACGAACTGGCCGGAACATCCGTGCAGTGCTGGACGGCGATGGAAGAATATTTCGGCGTGGTTCCGTGTACGCTGATGAGCTTGATGTCCAACAACCTCCTGCCCAGCGCCTGCGAAACGGATATGGTGGGCATGGTCGGCATGCACGTCCTTCAGCTTGCCTCCGAAACTCCCAGCGCGATTGTCGATTGGAACAACAACTTCGGCAGCGATCCGGACAAGGCGGTGATCTTTCACTGCTCGAACCTGCCGAAGCACTTCTTTGAAGATTTCAAGATGGATTTTCAAGAAATCATCGCTACCTCGGTCGGTAAAGAAGGCACGTTCGGCACCGTAGTGGGCAAACTCAAGGCAGGACCGCTGACGTTTTGTCGCGTCTCCACGGATGACCTCCATGGCCGTATGCGGGCTTACGCGGGCGAAGGAGAAATTACGACAGACTCGCTTCAAAGTTTTGGCGGTTATGGCGTGGTGAAAATCCCACGGCTGCAGGCTCTCCTGCAATTCGTTTGCAAACACGGCTACGAGCATCACGTTGCCGTCAACCGAAGCCATTACGGCCGCGCCGTCATCGAAGCTCTGGGCAACTATAGGGGCTGGGAAGTTTACTCCCACGCCGCCAACTAGCGCTGCCATCTTGCCGGCTCCTAAACGGCAA
Source organism: Terriglobia bacterium (assembly GCA_030041095.1). Classification (GTDB taxonomy): domain Bacteria; phylum Acidobacteriota; class Terriglobia; order UBA7540; family UBA7540; genus JASHON01. Next base: position 26,849 of record JASHON010000022.1, on the reverse strand, counting down.
TCAAGCGGCCGTTCTTGCGCCGACGCTCTGATTCGATCGGAGGGCCTCAGCGTGGAACGTATCTTTGTTCCAACCACGAGCGGCAGCGACTGGCAGAGAACTCTACGCGGCCGCCCCGCCCAGCGTAGAATGGCCTCTGGTAGAATAGAAGACAGGCCCCATTAGCCTGCTCCCGTGAGCCACGCAGCCGAAAAACCCGAGCCCCTCCACCATGTTTTCGCACGGCACAAAAAACTCAAACTGGTGATCTTTTTCGTCACTTCCGTGTGTAACGCGAAGTGCCGGACGTGCTTTTACTGGGAATCGCTCAATCATCGGGGCGATCTCACGGGGGATGAAATCCGCAAGTTATCCGCTACCATGCCGCGCTTTACGGACCTTTGGCTTTCGGGCGGCGAGCCCATGCTGCGCAAAGATCTGGTGGAGATTATCGGACTGTTCTGCCGCCAGAATGGGGTTCGTTGGATTAATTTGCCCACCAACGGCCTGTTGCCGGAGCGGACCGCGGACGTTGTTGCCCGAATCATGGCCGAGAACCAAGACCTCCGTCTGGATCTGAACGTGGCGCTGGACGGCTTGGGAGAAATGCAGGATTCCATTCGGGCGGTTCCAGGAAACTTCCAAAAGACACTCGCCACGCTCGAACAGATTCAACCCTGCCGGCAGCAGTTCACGGGATTTCGGGTGAACGTGAACACGGTGATCTGCGCGGAGAATTTCGATTGCGTCCTGGACATCGCTGAGTTCGTCCGGAAGAACTGCGAGGTGGACGGCCACTATTTCAACATCATTCGAGGCAATGCAAAGGAGCCGGCGCTGAAAAAGATTCCCGTGGAGCGCCTGCCTGCGCTCTACAACCAATTGCAAAAAGTTTATGCTTATTACTCTCCGGCCAGTGTCCGGCGCCTTTCCGGCATGGAGCGTCGATTGGGCAGAGTGTATTACGAAGGCATGCTGGCCTTTCACAACAAGATTCAGCTTCAGAATATCGAGCGGCCGCATCCTTGGCCGATGCCTTGCACGGCGAGTCAGACATCCATTGTGATCGACTACGACGGCGCCGTAAGGGCGTGTGAGATGAGGGGCCAATTGGCCAATCTGCGGGACTTCGGATGCGATTTTCAGAAGTTCTGGGAGGGTTGGGCGCGCACAAGCGAGCCCGAAGCCATTCGCCACGATCAATGCTGGTGCACGCACGTCTGCTTCATCCACGATAGTTTGCGCCATTCCCGAAAGGCGATGATGGTGGACGTGCCGCTCACCTACCTTCAATCCAGGCTGCAAAGACTCGCATGACGGGATCGACCATGGAGCCCGGCCTTCTCTCTCCCCAATATCGCCGAGCTGTGGCCGACACTGAGCCCGGCCGCCTGCTTCCAGCACGCATGCCGGCGGAATGGGAGGCGCACGAGGCCACGTGGATCGGGTGGCCACATCATGCGTCCGACTGGCCCGGCAAGTTCCCTCCCATACCGTGGGTTTACGCAGAAATCGCCCGCAGAATCGCGCCAGGAGAACACCTTCGCATTCTGGTAAACTCCGAGAAGCATGAAGCGCGCGCGCGGCGCGTGGTGCGCGATGCGGGACTGGATCTCGCCCAGGTAGAATTCTTCCGCCAAGCTACGGATCGCGGTTGGACGCGCGATTTTGGCCCGATTTTCGTGATTGCGCGTGACGGACTGTCCGTTGTCGACTTTCACTTCAGCGGGTGGGCCAAGTACCGGAACTGGAAGCGTGATGGCGCGGTGGCGTGCTCCCTGGCGCGCCAGCTCGGGTATCCCTTGATCTCAGCGGAAGTGGATGGTGAGCCGCTGGTGCTCGAAGGTGGGAGCGTGGACGTCAATGGAGAAGGTCTATTGTTGACCACGGAGGAATGCCTGCTTGACCCCTCGGTCCAGGCGCGAAACCCTCGGCTCAACCGCGTTCAAATCGAAACAGCGCTCGCCAGATACCTCGGCGCTCGGGAGATCATCTGGCTCGGAAAAGGAATTGCCGGTGACGACACGCACGGCCATGTGGATGATATCGCCCGCTTTACGGGCCATCGAACGGTGGTTCTGTGCCAGGAGGCAAATCCGAGCGATCCGAACTATCGCGCGCTTCAAGAAAACCGAGAGCGGCTCGAAGGAACTCGGACAGGGGACGGCTCACGCCTGGAAGTGGTGCGGTTACCCATGCCGGAACCCCTGTTTTACAAAGGCACGCGCGTTCCAGCTAGCTATGCTAACTTTTACATTGCAAACTCCGCGGTGCTCGTTCCAACGTTCAACGATCCGAGCGACCGGACAGCCCTCGGGATTCTCGCTGAACTATTCCAGGACCGGCCGGTGATCGGCATTCACGCCGTCGATTTGGTGTGGGGCCTGGGAACGCTCCACTGCCTTTCCCAGCAGCAACCCCGGGCAGTGGGCATGACTGGTTAGTGATCAGTGGTAGGTGCTAACCGCCAACCGCTTCTCACCATTCAGAAGAGGTGAGCATTAATGACGATTCCGCTCAAAAGCGCTCCCGCAAAGATTGTAACCCTTGTGATTGGGATTGTAACCTTCGTGTTGGCTGCTCTCTGGATTGGCCGGGTTTACCTGGCGGGCGTTATCGCCGAGAGAAATAGCGTGGTGAACCTGAAGACCGCCGTGCATCTCGATCCTGGCAACGCGCGAGATGCGCTTTTCCTTGGACGCATGTACCAATACAGCGTCGCAGACGCGCAACCGAAGCTGGGGATCAAAGAGTTGATGCGCGCAGCCACTTTGAATCCTTATAGCGCCCAAGCGTGGCTCGATCTGGCCACAGGCCTCGAGTTCGAAGGTGATACGCACGCGGCGGCTTTGTGCCTCCGTCGCGTGGATTATCTCGCGCCCCGAATTCCCGACGATCAATGGGCTGTCGGGAATTTCTTCCTGCTTCACGGAACCGTCGATCAAGCGTTTCCGCATTTCAAGATGGCGTTGGCCGGGAATCCAGGTTACTGGCAGGCTGTTTATAACCTGGCGTGGAAGGCCACGGACGATCCGGCGAAAATCCTCCACGAAGTCGTCCCGGGAGATGCAACCAGCGAGTTAACTTACCTGAATTACCTGCTCTCAACTCAGAGGCTTGCAGACGTGGCGCCGGTTTGGAGCGAGATTTCAGCGAATCCTCAGAAATTCCCGCCGGACATGGCGTCTCCTTACATCGACGCGTTGATCGACGCCCACAAACCAGACCAAGCCTATGATGCTTGGTCGGAGCTGAGGGTGAAAGGGCTCATTCCCCCCACATACGAAGCGAGACCCTCCAATCTGATCGAGAACGGTGATTTTGAAGATCCCCCGGTCAATATGGGCTTCGATTGGAGGATCGCTCCCGTCGCCGGAGTTTTTGTGGGCCGCGACAGCACGGTCTTTCACTCGGCCACGCACTCCCTCGAGATCGAGTTTCCAGGCACACAGAACTTCGACTATCACAACGTCTATCAGTTCGTCGTCGTGCGCCCCGGCCGCCCCTACCACTTGTCCGGCTTCATGCGAACTGAGAACATCACGACGGATAGCGGGCCGTGCCTTGAAGTGCGTGATGCCTACAATCCAGCCGGGTTGGACGACTACTCGACCGCACTCACCGGCACGACAGATTCGTGGACGCCCGTGAACATTTACTTCAAAACCGGTCCAAAGACGGACCTGATTAGCGTAAACGTCGCTCGCCGGCCTAGCGATCAGTTCGAAAGTAACATCTCAGGCCGTGTTTGGGTGGATGACGTCCGGCTTGACCAGGAATCCGGCCCCGCCGAGGATTCGCAACCTTAAAAGATTGTCCGATAACACCGTCTATTTTGTCGCGTACAGGTGAGCGCCCGGGCAGTCGACGGCGTAGCGAGGGTGAGTGGGAACAGAAAGAACTTGAATCCTCACCTTTGCCAACCCTTCTCCTTTGAATCCCAGGCCGCGAGCTGCGGCTCGAGAGACGTCCAGAATGCGTCCGGGAATGTTGGGTCCGCGGTCATTTACCCGCAGGACCAGAGCGCGATGGTTTTTCAGGTTTGTTACAAGGATTCTGGAACCAAGCGGCAGATCGGGGTGGGCCGCAGTTAGCCCGTTCATGTTGTACACTTCGCCGCTGGCCGTTTCGCTTCCCTGAAACTGCTGGCCGTACCAGCTTGCCATGCCGTTGCGGGCCGCAAAGCGTGGCTGAACGGGCTCGGACAGGGGCAAACGAGATAGCGGACCGGACTGGCAAGGCGGAGCTAGCGCGACCAGACCAGCCACACTCATTCCAATTAAAAGCTTCAGCATTCAACCTCCTTCGAATAACAAGTACAAAAAGCCCCAGAGGGCTTCAATTCACTCGATGTACCGAGGCCGGCGGTTTCTTATAAAAGTAAGTTCCGACCGCCGCCATCAAAGGCCCCGGAACGCTATCTAAATTGTCGGGCGGGAGGTTTCGGTCAGGGTGCCACGATTGACCGTCGCGTGTCAAGTGACGATGAATATATATTTCACTATATACTGAACAAATAGTATATAGAGCGGCCTGAAGAGCCTTCCGTTTCCAACAGAGGATACCCCCGTCCGGTACGCCACAAACGGAGAGAAGTTTAACTCACATTTTGAATGAATCGTGATGTAACGACTTAAGTCGTCGCCCGGCAAATGCTTATACGGTATGGTCAAATTGGAGCTGGATTCGATCGTTCGCCAAAACCCAGCGCTCAAATTTCTGATACGAGTGGAGAACTCATGGCTTACGTGATTGCTGAACCGTGCATCGGCACCAAAGATACAGCTTGTGTGGATGTTTGCCCGGTTGACTGCATCCATCCCCGCAAGGATGAAGCAAAGTTTGCTGACGACACTCAGCTTTACATCGACCCGGTGGAGTGCATCGATTGCGGAGCGTGTGTTCCGGTCTGCCCCGTCAGCGCGATCTTCCCGGTGGATGACCTACCCGATAAGTGGAAGGGCTTTACGGAGGTCAACGCCAAGTATTTCAACCGCTAGAAACGTTCTGGCGCGGTGGTATAAACAAAAAACTCGCGGTTGCCTTTGGCTCCTTCGAGCGCGCTCTCGACAGACGCGGGCGGTTCGAAGCCAAGTTCCAGAAGTTTGCCAACCACCTTGTCCACGGCTTCTCTGCGAACCGTCGGGTCGCGGACGATGCCGCCTTTTCCGATTCTTCCGCGGCCTGCCTCGAATTGCGGCTTTACGAGAACTAACAATCCTCCGCCGGGGCGAAGCAGGGGAGGAAGAACGGGCAAAATGAGGGTGACGGAAATGAAGGATACGTCCATCGTCACCAAACCGATCGGCTCGCCAAACTGCTCGGGGCGCAGCGTGCATGCATGCTTCTGTTCCATGACCACAACGTTCGGATTCTGGCGAATCCGCCAATCCAACTGATTCGTCCCGACATCTACGGCATAGACTTTGCGAGCGCCACGCTGCAGGAGGCAATCGGTAAATCCGCCGGTTGACGATCCAAGATCCAGGCATGCTTTACCGCGAGGATCGACGTGAAAAAAGTCCAGAGCCGCTTCCAGTTTCAGGCCGCCGCGACTCACATAACGTGGGAAACCACCCGTCACCCGAAGCTCAGAATCCGCCCTGACCGCAGCGCCGCATTTTTCCACCTTCTGATTGTTGACGAGGACGCGCCCGGCCAGGATCAGCTTTTGGGCGATCTCGCGCGAGGCAGCCAAGCCGCGCTCGGTCATTAACCGATCGAGGCGGATTCTCCCTGGCTTGAATTCAGAGTCCACCTCAATTAGCTGAGGCCGATGGAGCGGTAGCGGATTTCGGAGCGTACGGGAAAAGACTCCGCATAATTCTTGATGCGCTCGACGATGCCATCTACGTCCAGGCCGTATTTGGCGTGAAGGAGATTGGGCGCGCCATGTGGTATGATCCGGTCCGGCACGGCGATACGCAGCACCCCGGCGGGGATTCTCCGGTCGGCAAGAAGCGCGCAGACCTGAGCGCCAAACCCACCCGGCTCCGCCCCCTCCTCCGCAGTCACCAGGAACTGCTTCTCCGCAGCCAATACGCAGATCAATTCTTCATCGAGAGGTTTCATGAACCGGGCATTGATCACCGTCGGGTGGATTCCCGCGGTTTCCAGGCGCGCCGCCGCTTCGAGACAGGGATAAACCATGCTGCCGAGAGCCAGAATCGCGATATCACTACCTTCGCGCAGAATCTCCGCCTTGCCGATCTCCAGCCGCCTGAACTCCGCATCGAGCGGCAGGCCGATGCCATTCCCGCGCGGATAGCGGACGGCAGCGGGACCGCCGAGCGTGATCGCCGTCCAGAGCATGTCGCGAAAGTCGATCTCGTCTTTAGGAGCCATCACCACCATGCCGGGCAGAGCTGACAGATACACGAGATCGTAAAGGCCATGGTGAGTGGGCCCATCGGCGCCGACGATGCCCGCACGGTCGAGAGCCAGGGTCACCGGCAACCGCATCAGGCAAATGTCGTGTACCACCTGGTCGTACGCGCGCTGGAGGAATGTGGAATAAATGGCGGCGACCGGCCTCATGCCCTCACAGGCCAAGCCGGCAGCGAAGTCCACGGCATGCTGCTCCGCAATGCCCACGTCGAAGAAGCGCTCGGGAAACCTTCGGGCAAATTCGTTGAGTCCCGTTCCTTCGCACATGGCCGCTGTGATTGCCACCAATCGTGGCTCGCGCTCAGCCAGTTCGCACATCGTCTTCCCGAACACCGATGTGTAAGATGGCGCTGTAGCCGGCGCCTTATGGAATGCACCGGTTGATACGTCGAATTGTGTCACTCCGTGATACTTGATCGGGAGCTTCTCGGCATGCGGATAGCCTTTCCCTTTTTGCGTCACGACGTGAAGGAGCGTAGGACCCGGATTGTTCTTGACCTTGACAAGGGCGTCGAGCAACTCGTCAATATTGTGCCCGTTGACCGGCCCTACGTACTCGAACCCTAATTCCTCGAAAACCATGCCAGGAATCAAGAGCGTCTTGGCGGAATCGAGCAGTTCGCGAGAGAGTTTTAGAAGCCTGGGCCCCACGTGCGGCAGAGCGAGGATCATCTTCTCCATCTCTTGAGTGAGCCGGTGATAGGCTTGGCCATGAACGATGCGGTTCAGATAGCCGGCGATAGCTCCCACGTTGGGAGAGATGGACATCTTGTTGTCGTTGAGAATAACCAGAACCTTTTCCTGCAGCGTGCCGAGATTGTTGATACCCTCGAGCGCTACTCCCCCCGTCAGCCCGGCGTCCCCCACCACGGCGATCACTTCGAAGTTCTCGCCTTTCAGCCTGCGCGCAACCGCCATACCCAGGGCTCCCGATATTGCCGTGCAAGCATGGGCCACGTTGAAGGCGTCGTAGGGGCTTTCAGCGCGAACGGGAAAGCCGGAAATCCCGCCGTATTGCCGTAGCGTGGGAAACCGGTCGCGTCGTCCCGTAAGGATCTTGTGGCCATAAGCTTGGTGTCCCACATCCCACACAATCTTGTCCCGCGGCGCATCGAAGGTGTAGTGAAGTGCGAGAGTCAGCTCTACCGCTCCAAGGCTCGATGCGAGATGACCACCTACCTTGGAAACCACGGTAATGAGGTAGTCTCGCAATTCTTCGGCCACCTTCGGTAACGCTTCACGCGGCAGCTTCTTGAGGTCAGCAGGAGAATCGATGTGAGTGAGGTATTTATATTCCATCAGGAGCTCCTTTCAACCAGAACGTGAGCCAACTCTTGAAGTCGCTGCGCGCGCTCGCCATAGCGTTGTAAGGCTTGACAGGCTTCAGCCACGAGCTCCTGCGCTCTGCGGCGCGAATCCGCCACGCCGTAAAGCGCAGGATAGGTGGCTTTGTGTTGCTCTTTGTCCTTCCCAGCCGTCTTGCCCAACTGATCGGTTGACGCCTCTTCGTCCAGGAGGTCATCTGCAATCTGGAACGCAAGGCCAGCTTTGGCCCCAACGTCCGAAACTCGAGCGACATCCTCTTCCGGAGCGCCAGCGTACAGTGCGCCCGCACGGAGGGCCATGCGAATCAAAGCGCCGGTCTTGCTTGAATGAATATACCTCAGGCGCGGCGCATCGGTCTTGTTCTGGCTGCTTTCCAGGTCAACAACCTGCCCACCCACCATGCCGTCGCGCGTGCCGATGGCTTGAGCCAATTCGTAAGCCACGCGAGTTTTAACTTCCGCGGCCGGCGGACCGGGGCTCGAAAGCGTTTCAAAGGCAAACGTCAGCAATGCGTCACCGGCCAGAATCGCCATCGCTTCGCCGAACGCACGGTGACAGGTTGGCTTCCCCCGCCGCAAATCGTCGTTATCCAGAGCGGGAAGGTCGTCGTGGATGAGCGAGTACGTATGGATCATTTCCAGAGCGGAGGCCCGCGGCAAGACTACGTGGGGGTCGGCTCCGAAAAGCTTGCTGGACTCGAGGCAGAGGATCGGTCGAAGGCGCTTGCCGCCCGCAAACAGCGAGTACCGCATCGCCTCGTGGATCCGCGGAGGGAAAGCTTCCGCCGATGGCAGGAGCCGGTCAAGTTGTTCGTCCACCTGCCTGCGAAGATCTTCCAGATAGGCATGGATTTCCACGGTCGGCGTTCCGATCAGCTCCCCTCGCTTGCTCCAGGCTCCTCCGTCACAAACGGCTCAGCGGCCAGCTTGCCGCCGGCCTGCTTCTTCAAGATCTCGACACGGCCCTCAGCTTCTTCCAACTGCTTTTGGCAAGCGGCGGAAAGCTGCATGCCCTCTTCGTAAAGCTGAAGCGCTCTTTCAAGCGGGAGATCCGAACTCTCAAGCTGGGCCACGATGGCACTTAACCGCTCGAGATTCTTTTCAAAGCTATCTGGTTTGGCCGGTTTGGGAGTTTGGGACATGTGTCAATGGATCGACAGGGCTTACTGCGCCGCAGGCCTCTCGGCGGCCAGTGGCTGCGCCACTTCCACGGCGAGCGGGTAACGGCCGAACGGAGCCGCAATCTGCGCTCCTTGAACGAGGTCTCTAACCTCAAGCAACATCTCGCGGGCAATTTGCAAGCCTTCCGCCCTTGCGCGCTCTCCCGTATCTGCCTTCCGCATTCGGTCCATAATCGAGCGTGGAATAGAAACTCCGGGCACCTCGTTGTTGAGAAACTCGGCATTCCGAAAACTGGTGAGGGCGAAGATGCCGGCGAGCACAGGAATGGGTGACGCCCCGGCCACTTGAATCCGTTTCAGAAACCGTGCGAGCTGCGCCACGTCGAAGACCGGGCTCGCCAGCGCGAAATTCGCGCCCGCTTCCACTTTGTATTCGAAGCGCCGCACCTCTTCCTCAAGGTTCAGCGCCGCCGGATTCACGCGAACGCCAATCAAAAATGCCGTCTGACTGCCCAAAGGATTATCACCTGCATCGCGCCCCTGGTTTAGATGGTTCATCAGGTTGACGAGGCCGATCGAATCCACATCGTATTCCGAAGCGATGGAGGTGTCAGCATCCGGCGGCGGAGGATCTCCCGTAACGGCCACGATGTTGGCCAAGCCGAGCGCAGAGGCACCCAGTAGCCCCGACTGAAGCGCGCAGACGCTTCGGCCACGGCTGCTGAAGTCAAGCACGCTTTCGAGGCCGGCGCGCTGCTGGATAAGGACAGCGAGCGAGAGCGCGCTCATCCGTGCGGTGCTTCCCGCACCCACGGAGATGCTGGCTGCATCGATTTGCTGATCGCGCAAATAGAGAGCCCCTTCGATTTCGCGAGTCGCATCGCAACCCTTGGGGGGAACCATTCCCACCAGAATCGGAAAGGTTTTGTTGGCCAGGCGCGCCGCCAGCCGCGATCGCTTTTCAACTGGCAGGGTCTCGACGGGCGCCGGCTGGCTCTCTCTCACTTCCACAGAATGCCGAACTGGTCCGGCAGGGAGCGAGCGCACTGCCTTCTTGATTGCGCGAATATGTTCCGGAGTGGTTCCACAGCATCCGCCAACCACGCGGGCTCCGCAGGCAATGAACTGGCGGGCATATCCAGCCATATATTCCGGCGAGCAGAGATAAATGCTTCGGCCCTCCACGGTACGCGGCAGGCCGGCGTTCGGCTGCGCCGAGAGGCGCTTGGATGTTGATTTTGCCATGCGTTCAAGCGCTTCGAGAACCCCGGCCGGGCCGACGCTGCAATTTACGCCAACCAGGTCAGCGCCACCCTCGTCGAGAACCCGGGCGCAGTCTTCGGGTGAGGAGCCTGACGGCGTGTTGCCATCCTCCTGCACAGAAATCTGTGCGATTACCGCGACTCCGGTCTCGCGGGAAGCTAAAAGAGCCTGGCGCGCCTCCTGAAGGTCAATCATGGTTTCCAGGACGATCACGTCGACTCCGCCCTCAACCAATGCCGCAATCTGTTCCTGAAATAGAGATCGCGCTTCCGCTAAGGATGTGGGGCCCAATGGCTCCAACCGTAAGCCGAGCGGACCCACGGAGCCGGCGACATACAGGTCATCCCCAGCCACTTCCCTCGCCAGACGCGCCCCCGCAACGTTGATCTCCGCAATCTTGTTTTCCAGACCGTACTTGGCAAGCCGTGGCCGCGTAGCGCCAAACGTATTCGTTTCAATTAAATCCGCGCCGGCTTTGACATAGCCCAGATGGACTTCCTTCACGAGCGGCGGCAGTTCCAGGTTCAACGCATCGAAGCAGCGGCTGAAGGGAATGCCCTTGGCATAGATCATTGTTCCCATGGCGCCGTCTGCCACCAGGACTCGCTGCTCTATCCTTTCAAGAAAGGGGGTGCGCATGAATGCTTACAGTTTAACATGGCTGAACTACGAACCGCGATCCGGCTGCCGGAAAGTAGCCGTGGGATGTTATTCTGCCTCGAAGGTTTGGCGGTACCCCTTTGGGATAATCAGCCCTCAGCTCTGGGGAAGAGGCCGGTCCCGCCGCCGCAGAACCCGCTGCGAGGGTTCTCAAGGATTCTATGGCGCATCACCTTTACATTACGTTCTCCCGCTTCTTCGCGCATTACGGCTACTGGGCCGTGGCCATCACGGTCTTCGCTGAAAACATTGGCGTGCCGGCGCCGGGTGACACGGTTGTTCTTTTTGCGAGCTTCCTGGCGCGTCGTGGCTCGCTACGACTTGTGTGGACGTTGCTCGTGGCCTTCCTGGCCGCGGTTGCAGGCCAAAGCACGGGATTCGGCGTCGGCCGCTTTTGCGGAAAAACGCTCCTTGGGAACCGCCGGCGCTGGCATTTGATTTCCGAAAGCCATTACCAGCGCGCGGAGCGCGTCTTCCAGAAAAACGCCATCTGGACAGTCTTAGTTGCCCGGTTCGTCTTTGGACTTCGTGAGCTCGCGGGGCTGCTCTCCGGCGCGTTTGAGTTTCCTGCTCGAAGTTTCTTGGTTGCAAACGCCCTGGGCGCTGCCGCGTGGTCAGTTTCTATGAATATGATAGGTTATCTGCTGGGTGGAAGTTGGGAGCGGCTGTTGCGGCTGTTCACCCGGCTGAACCTTGCGGCCGTTGCAGCCTTCGCCGCGGCGGTGGTCATCCTGTTGATTCGATACGTGAAACGAAGAGGAACATAACATGCCGCCAGTTATTGTTTCTGAGCTTCAAGTTGCCAAAAGCGTGCTTGGCGCTTGTTGAAAACGGGCGGCGCTGTCATCCTGAGCCCAGGGCGACGAAGGATCACTGCATTGGCTTGATTTTTCAAGTGCCGAGATGCTTCGCTATGCTCAGCATGACCTGACCTGAAGTGTTTTTTCAGCCCCCTGTCAGAACAAATTTACCGTGTCTTCGGGCCTTTTGGGGGTTGTATGCCCTCGTTCGGAAGTTTAGAATAACCCTTGGGCAACAGGAGGTGATTATGAGTTGGATGAGTCGCTTGCGCATGGCCGGAATGATCGTTGCAACCTTCCTTATCTGCGCCGCGCCTCTGCTGGCGCAGACGGGCGGCGTGACGGGCAAGTGTCTTGGTGTGGACGGGAAAAAGCTTGTTGGCTATCCCATTCTGATCCAGCGTCTCGACATTAACGAGACATATAAAACGAAGACCAACAAGAAAGGGGAATACGTTTACATCGGACTTCCGCCCGGAAATTACAAGATCACCATAGATGATCCCGACGGCCATGCCCTTTACTTTGTACAGCGGAATATCGGCCTCGGAGACCCGACACCAGTCAATTTCGACTTAAGCAAGGTTCAAGGCGCGCAGCAAAAGCTGGAGGCGATCAAGGAACAAAAATCGAATGCGGCCCTGATGCAGGCGTTCAACCAGGCGAATGCCTTGTATCAACAACAGAAGTATGACGAAGCTGCTGCAGCTTTTGCCAAAGCCGTTCCTCTGGCGAAGGGTAAGAACTTGTCGATCGTGGAGGCACACGAAGGCATGGCCTATTATCAGGCCGCCGAATACGACAAGGCTGCGCAGGTGTTTCAACAGGCCATCGCCGCGGATCCCACCAATAAAGACTTGCACGGCGCTCTTGCCAACGCACTGGTTAAGGAAGGCGATATCAAAGATGCGGAGACGGAGTACAAGGCAGCCGGCGAATCCGTGGACGTGAACCAGCTCAAGAAAGCCCAAAGCGTCGCGAAGTCAAACGAGCAGATTAAGAACTTGAAACAGATTTTTGATGCGGGCAACATGCTGTATAACCAAGGCCAGTATGCGCAGGCCGTGACGGACTATGAAAAAGCGGTTCCCTTGGCAAAAGGCAAAAACCTCACCGTTGTGCTGGGGCGGCTCGCAGACTCTTACGATAAGGCCAAGCAATACCCTCAGGCGGTGTCCGCTTATCAAAAAGCGATTGCCTCCGTGCCGAGTGACGATCCAGCGCAAGCCGCGCAGATGGTCAACAGCCTGGGAAGCGTCTACGCTCATATGGGCAATATCCCGCAGGCATACGCAACGTTCCAGAAGGCCGTGCAGATGGACCCGGCCCACGCCGCCAGCTTTTACTTCAATATGGGTGCAGTGATGCTGAATTCCGGGAAGATGGATGAGGCTGCGCAGGCTTTCAAGAAGTCCTCTGAAACTGACCCCACTTATCGCGGTGGTGAATCTTATTTCCGTGAAGCTCAGGCTCTCTTGAATAAGGCGACATCGGGCCCGAACGGCCAAGTGGTCGCGCCTCCCGGCACGGTCGAAGCGCTGAAAACCTACTTGAAGGAATCGCCTACGGGGCCTTATGCAGACTCGGCTAAGCAGATGCTCCAGGCGCTAACAGCCAAGGTTCAAACCATCTACCGAAAGAAGTAGCGGACCAACCTGCCAGGGTGATACGCGGAAGCCCAGCGGCCTGACGGCCGGCAGTCAGTCTCCTTATCCCTCTTACCCAAAAGACGAGGGAGCGTGGTTTCGGGGTTTACCATTTGCGACTTACATTCTCTGTGTCGGTTGCGGTGGACGTCATGAGATTTGCGGTCAAATGGATGGCGCTGGCAGTGCCCTTGCTGATTCTTGGAGCGGCTGTCGCGATATCCGACACCATCGTCCGGACCAACGCACAGGGGCAACGTGAGGTCATCCAGGCGAATGCCATTGTGGTGCAGCAAAGCAGCGATACCATTGTCTACAAGCACTTTGACCTCAAGCGCCGTATGGTTGTGAAGGAGAGTTTGCAGCAGGGCAGCCTGCCTTACCGGGCAGTTGTCAGCAGTCCCGGCGAGCGCCGGGGAATCGTGAATGTTTGGAAGGAATTCGGATACACGGCAAGCGTCACCACGTTGGCTGGAAAAACCACTCGTGTTTACGATGCGTATCTCGACTTCTTCCCGCCCGCCAGCGTGGGATCGTTTTTCGAAGTCGTTCCGCCGCGCACGAATTTACCGATCCAACTGGCAGACGGAGGCGCAGACGAGGTCGACTTCAACGAGATTCTCGAGATCGATAATGCAGGCGGCCACTTAACGGTTACGCTGACAAATGGGCGGGTCGAGAAAGGCACGTTTCTTATGCCCACGGCCGAGCCTGCCGTCGTTCATTTTATGGGCCTCACCGGCGATTATGATCCGGCGAGCCCGAAGGTTTACAACTTCTCCGTTCCTCTCTCAAGCCTCAAGGAGATCCGCTTCATCAACGCGCAAGAATAGGTGTTCGTCGTTCATCCGGTTTACTGTAGTTTCGCCGATGGCCTGCGAGGTTGTTTGCGCCACAGCTACGGTGTGATGCAGGATTCAACCTTGCCCCAACGGTAAGAGGAGTTCACTCCTCCGGCCGAATGGCGTTGATGCTAACCGGCGTTTCAAGCTCGTAGGGGATGGGAGGCGGGCCCACAGGGGCGGTCGCAAGCTCAGCGCGGAGACGCGCCTCAAGCTCGCGCAGCTTCACATCGATTTCGCGCTGCACGTTCTTGCGGCGCACCATATCTTCACGGTAGCGCTTGAGGAAGTAACCGATGGTTTCGACGCGAATCTTGATGGAGCCGGTTGGCTTGTTCTCGTCGATGTCTTTGAAAGAAAAATAAGGAGTTCCGGATTTCGTCACCGTCTCTTCCACGACGGAGTAAATGGGGGCGTCGTGGCCGCACTTGAAACTGGAAAGCTCCAACGCCACCAGATTGGGATGGCGCGCGGTGAACTTGGCGGCCCACACTTTCTGCGAAGTGTTCTCGCTATAGCTGTTCTTCCACGAGTCGCGGATATCAAGCGGATCGGCAATCAGCCCGGCGCTAAGGTCGCTCTCGAAGACTGGCCGAACGATATCGTCATCAATCGGAAGCGATTGAAGCGTGAGGAGCGGGTAACCGATCTTCTGGAACTCCTCCAGGATTTCGTGGTTGATGCCAGGATCGTTATGGTAAGGGCGCCCCAGCACGACGATGCCGATACGGTCCTCCGCCTCGAGCTGCTTTAATATCTCGCGTCCTTGCACGCGCAAAGTGCCACTCAAAAACTTATCCTGCGCCTTGTAGCCTTCCTCGACGGCGCGTAGATTCTCTTCCAGGGACAAGCCGAAGACATCGCGAAACTGGTCGTAAAGCTGCTTGGCAAGCAAAGAGGGCCTGCCCGGATTCACGAACGTATCGAGGAAAAGAATATTGTTCTGCCTGAAGATATCGCCTTCCTTGGTGAAGGCAGCCTTCACGGATTCAGGCGTCGTGACGACGGTGGGACATGCGCGATGACCTTGAACGAACTTCAAATCGCTGGGAAGGTCGTCAATCATCGGGCAAAAAATGATATCGAGCGGCTTTTTTTTGTGATGGACGTAGAGCAGGTTGTGGACGTGCGGGATGCCAACCTTTGAAGGGAAGCAGGGATCGATGGCTCCGCGCTTGGCGCCCTCCTTATAAAGCTGCTCGTTGGTGTAATCCGAATAGATCAGGTTTTCTTCCGGAACACCCAGCGCCTGGAAATAAGCGCTGAAAATGGGATTCACCGAGTACATGTTCAGAATGCGCGCAATGCCGATGCGCAAGGTGGCGCGGCGCTTCATCAGCTCTGCACGCTTTCGCGCCCCGCTGGTCAGAGCGTGCTTGGGCAACGGATCAGCGACCAGAGGAGGATTGTACGCCCGGAAGGCATAGCGAGCCCCAACCTCGGCCATGTTGGGATTCTGATCTTTCATCTGGTCGAGGCCCTTCTTGATTTCGCGCATATCGTTGACGTCTTCGACCAGGCCCTTTTCGCAACTGTTCCCCACAATCAACCGCTTGACATCCTTCAGTATGGGTATCTTGGATTTTTTCCAGGATTCGTCAGAGCCCTTGATTTTCACGTCAATAAACGTGCGCATGCACTTGTTCTTGCAAAAGTAGCATCGCGTATTTTCGCTGCGGTGCGTCGTATAGGAAATATCCTTCACGGCATCGAAGCCTATAAACTGGGTCCGCAACCCGTTCTTATAGAGACGCCGCACTTCAAGCGCCGCGCCAATGGCTCCCGATTCGCCACAATGTTCGTGGACGATGACGTTTGGCTTTGCGCCTTTGTCTTTAAACCGCGACTCGATAAAATCGACCTGAGCTTTTACCGCCGCCAGATTGTGTTGCGTTCCACCTTGCAAAATAAACGTCTTGCCCAGCGAAGCTAAATTGGGGATTTGCGATACGTAAAGCCAAATATTCTTGGGCAACACGTTTGCCAGGCCCGCCATAATCTCTTCCGGCTTCCATCCCTGCCGCTGGAAATCGACGATATCTGACTGCATGAATACCGCGCAGCCGTAACCAAACATCGGCATCGCTTTGGCGCTGAACGCAAGGTCCGCGTAGTCCTTGACGTCGTGGCCGAAGCCCACGCAGGTGGATTGCAGGAAGTAGCCGTTGCCGGCCGAACATTGCGTATTCAGCTTGAAGTCCTTCACGCGGCCATCCTGCAAGATGATGAGCTTAATGTCCTGGCCGCCGACGTCGCAGATGACATCCGCATCCGGATAAAAATGCAGCGCCGCCTCCGTATGCGCCACCGTCTCGACAATCGCCACGTCCGCCTGGAGCACTTCCTTCAGAATGTCCTTTGCGTACCCCGTGGTTCCCACGCCGAGCAATTCGACGGTGGCGCCCTGCGACTCGACCTGCGTGCGCAGGTTAGCGAACATCTCCTTCGTATCTTCGAGCGGATTCCCTTTGGAAAGCTGGTAACACTTCACCATCACGTCGCCATCCTGGCTAACCAGAACCGCCTTGGTTGAAGTGGACCCGCCATCAATTCCCATAAAAGCGCGGACGTGCTCGCCTGGCCGGAACTCGCGCGGAATGAATTTCTTGGGATGATATCTTTCCTTGAAATCGACCAGCTCCGTCTCGTTCTTGTAAAGACCGCTCCCTCCCCGCTTCTTCTTTTCTTCAAGCCGGCCGACGTTGATATACCAATCCAGTTTCTCGCAGCCGCGATAAATGCCGACCTCCTCGTCTTCGTCCATGCCAAAGCGGACACAGCCGATGGCCGCGAAATACTGAGCATTCTCCGGCACTTTGATCAGATCCTTCGGGTCTTTTCCTTCGGGCAGCGGGTAATCGCGCTCTTCCCATACCTTGGGGATATTATGCTTCCAGCAATCTCGCATGCCGGCGATATAGGTATTTGGACCGCCCAGGAGCAACACGACCGGGCGCAGGGTGTTGCCGCGGGTGAGCACAGCCAGATTCTGCTGAATGATGGCTTCAAAGAGCGAAGCCATCAACTCGCTCGGGGGAACGCCGCTCTTCTGTAAGCCGTTGATATCTGTCTCGGCAAACACACCGCACTTACCCGCTACCGGATGAAGCTTGAGGCCAAAGTACCCCATCTCGCAGAGCTGCTCGGCAGGAATGCGCAGCTTCGCATTGATCTTATCAATCACTGCGCCCGTTCCGCCCGCGCACTTATCATTCATCGACGGGATTTTCTTTTTCCGGCCGGTTTCCGGATCCTCTTTGAAAATGATGATTTTGGCGTCCTGGCCACCCAGCTCAATGACGGAGCCACACTCCGGGTAAAGGTGCTCGACCGCCAGCGAGACGGCGTTCACTTCCTGCACGAATTTGGCTCCAATGTGATGGGCGATTCCACTACCGCCTGACCCCGTGACAAAGATGCGGGTCTGGTCAGCCCGGATACCAGCCTCCGCTTCCATCCGCTTCAGGAATTCAAGACACTTTTCCGGCTGCTTGGTATCGTGGCGCTGGTAATCGCTCCAGAGAATCTTCTGGCTGTCGCGGGCCATGACGACAGACTTTACGGTGGTCGAGCCCACGTCCAGGCCGACCATCAAATCACTGGCACTGGGAACATTCATAATTCCTCACCCTTGACCTTGCGCTTTTGCCATCCGGGCGAACACTTCTTCCACGTAAACTTGCAGCGCTACACTGCTGTCACCCAGTGACTGACGCGACGGGCACGTACTTTATCCCGGAAACTCATCTGCCAGAATCATCATCCGACGGCTACCGTCTCCCGCATCTCGGCCTTCATGCGCCCGGCCGCGTGCAGAACGAAATTCGACGCGACACCCACCGCGCCTTTCCGGTGTCCGAACTTATACATGGGCCGTTGCATTTCAGGATGATCGTTCACAAACTCTCGAACGTCTTCGAGCGAGCAGGAGACCTCGCTGAGGATCGCCTTCATTTCGTTCTTGGCCCGAACCTTCGCCTCGCCAAGCGCCATTTGAACGCGGCTGTGAGCGTTAACATCGCCTTCGCCCGACGTCTCGATGGGAAGGAAAATCATGTCCTTATATTGCGAGACCACGGCGGACTGAGCGCCGTCGGATTGCGTCGACGGCATGCAGCCAAACGGTTTCAGACTCAGCACCATATGGCACAAGTCTTTGTTCGAATAGTAGATGTTCTTGGCCACTTCCAGGTGGCCTTCACCGCCCCCTGAGCGCGAGTTGTAAAATGGATGACCCAAACGCTGCAGCTCGTACTGGTCCGTCAGGTGATGTGCAATGCCGCCAAGCGTCTCCACCAGCTTGTGATATTCCCGCTTGAACACGCCTTCCGCGAAGCTCAGCTTGGCCAGCTTCTGCTCCACGTCGAGATGGCTGTTGAGTGTTTTAGCGATGTTCCACTTGGAAACGCGGTTGGCGATGAGATCGAGCCCTCGGTGATCCCGGATCTCCTGCTTCGCCTGATGGATCATGTACATAATCCACGTGCCGATGGGTTCCACCAGGACCTGCGCGCCCTCCTTCTCCAGAAACTTGAACATGTTGAAGTTTCCGTCGCCTTCGGTCGTCTGCGCCCAAAACTCACCCGTAATTTTCACGATGGGCTTGACCCGCGTGCGATCGATTGGGATGGCGTCAAAGCGCCGGCAAACTTCCCTGAGCGCAGCAGTATAATCGTCGCCGTAAAGCTGGTTCATGAACTTCCCGAGAAGCGTCGCCGTCCCTGAAAACTTCGATTTGCGCAACATCGAGGCAAGCTTTCCCTCAAGCGTCCACGGTTGCTTCCGCCGCATCACTTCGTGGAGGAGATCCATGCTTTCCTCCAGCACGCGATCCGTTTCGCCGGCGTTCACTTCAAATGGACGAATCTGGTAAGCGACGTCATTCACCACGTCACCGATGTTAAGGGCGTTGAGAATGCCCAAGAAGAAATCCAGGTTCATCTCGAGGCCTGCCTCGGCCTCCGCCTGGCTGAGCCCGCCGCCCTGCTGGAAAAGCAGAACGCGAAATCCGTCAAACCCCGCATTCCGCAACGCCAGGCGGTATTCCGCTTCGTACATTCCAAACCGGCACGGCCCACACGCTCCAGCCGTGAAGAAAACATACCGGTCGATGATCTCCTGCTTTGTCAACCCCTTCTCTTCCAGGCTGTGAACGTACTCAACAAGGTTGCCGACCGTAAAGTACGTAGGGTTACATTGCCCGTTATTCCCGTACTCTTTTCCAAGCTGAAAGGCTTTCTTATTGGGAACTGGAAGCGCCTCGCACCGATAACCCAAGCTCTCCAGCGCGCCGTGTACGAGCTTCTCGTGTTTCCACGTCAAGCCGCCGAACAGAATGGTGGTGGAGTCTCTTTGAGAACGGAGGAACGGATTCTCCTTGGGACGTAGAAAGTGATCCGTAACCGTAGCTTTGATGCCTGCCTCTTGCTCAAGGCGGCGGCGCTCTTCTTCCAGGCGCTGGCGGATAACGGTCTCACGCGAGGCAATCTGAATCAGCCCGTCCGGGGGGTCTACTTGCGAAGGAGTTGTAAAAGGAGTAACGCTCATAGGTTCACCTCGTCACGCAGACTTACGAACATGCCGCTCATTATTGGACCAACGTCTCTGAAAGAAGAAACGGAAGCCAGCGAACGGCGCAAAATCTACTCCCAATTGGGTTTCCGCGCATCGGGCGGAGGCCCCAAAAGCCTCTATTTCCCAACCACCTTTAACTCGTGGGCTGATCTGAGCTCGTAGACCGTGCCACACCACTCGATCCGCCGGAGAAAACCCGCCACGGCAAAGTTAAGCAGCATCACCCAGGGAACAAGGGGCGCAAGTTGCCAGTAGCAGCCACCGTAGCGGTCGAGCGACGAGCGTTCATCCGGGAAAATCTCTCGCGCCGTGATCTCGCGCAGCCATCCCTTGGCAACGCCAAGGAGAACAATAAAGGCCAGGAAGCTGCAGAGAGCAATCTTCGATACGATGGGAAGGCCCGCCAGGATGAGCGCGCCGAGCCCCCAGAGGAAAGTGATTGCGTAAAGGCTGTAAGAGGCAAGGCCCAGATACCAATAGCGCGGGGCGTAAACACGAGTGATAACAATCTGGCGGGTGCTCCAACGCCAGAATTCGCCGACAGAGCAATCACCCTCCGATGCAACCAGGCAACGGGATACGAACCGGATTTCTCCACCAGCGTCCCGGACGGCTCGCGTGAGGGCATAGTCGTCACTCACAGTGTTCTGCCAATAACGCTCCGCAATTCCCAGCCGGTTAAAATCCTCCACTCGCACGGCCATCGAACCGCCCCAAGCGAAGTTATGTCCGTGGTCGCCCATCATTGTAGCGATAGAAGTGTCCCACGCAGCACGAAGGCGTGAGCCAAAACCCGCGGACGGCAAATACCACCGATAACCCGTGCTGACAGTCGCTGACCGGTTGGCAACAGGAGCCACGAGGCACTTCAGCCAGTCTTTTTCCGGCCTGGCGTCCATGTCTCCAAAAGCCACGATTTCGCAATCAGGATCCGCGGCAGCCACACCCGCGAGCAGGTTGTTCACTTTTGCTCCGTTCGCTTCGGAGTAACCGGCCACTACGATTCTGCATTGTCTCCCTGAAGGTGAACCTTGCGCCGATTCTTCAATGAGCTGGAAGAGAAAGCCATAGGCGGGATCGCATTCCGAGGCGACAACGAAAATGATTTGATAGCAGGGATAGTCCAGATTCAAAAAGAGCGGTGCATTGCGACGGAGATCCTTCGTCAATCCTTTACACGGAACAACGACTGCAGCCCGGGGATGTTGACTGGTTCTCCGGTGTCTCCGGTCACGCCGAACCAACCTGAGAAAGCGGTATCCGTCCGCAAGCGACCAGACGCTCTGGACAGCAAGCAGACCGGCAGGAATGAGGTACCACAACATGGCGAGCGGGCTTTGAGAAGAGCCGAGTTTAACACAGAAGCCGGGGCATAGACCGAACCCAATCCGTGGCGCGAACTGCGGTCCAATGCGCTTTCAGGCAAGCTAAAAGGACGGTGCTTTGCACTCCTGATGCGCCGCCTCTCGGCCGCGGGCCGGCGCTGCTTCCCCTCTTTTCGGGCTTTTCCGGCCCATGCCGAATCGCCTCATCGGCTAACGGTTCGTCACTTCCCTCCCGTCCCGGTGGAACTTCCCACTCCGGTGCAGGGGTCCCAGCCGCTCGTTGCGAAAATGCCCGAGTACGGCCCACAGGTACCGTACGGAATCTCCCTGAAATAGTTGGAATCCAAGCGGTTTTGGTAGATGGTCGTGAGCTCGGCTGCGGTTGAGGGGAAGAAACTGCCTGCTGCGTTGATGATGCCCGCCAGGGCTTGCGCCGCAACGCTGGTTCCACCGACGATGAACCAGCCACTGCCTCCCAAATCCTGAAAGTAATTGCTGTCCCACACCCAGACTCCAGTGTAGGGATTCGAGTCAAACGAAAGATCCGGAACACCCCGGTAAGACCCTTGAAGATTATTCACAGCACGCTGGTAGCTGGGGCGTGCTTCGTAAAGGCTTGTGCCCCCACCCCCCGAGCTCCAGGTAATTTCTCTCAGGAAGTCACCGGTGACGATACTGCGAGCAGTCGTGGTGCCGCCTGCAGCCACCACGTTGGGCGAGGTGCTCGGCCAAAGGGTTCCCGGCGAATCGCCAGCGGCGGCCACATAAACCACATTCCTTCCCGTGAAATACGGGTCAAGTGACGTTTCGCTCGGGAATTCGCCAGTGCCCCAGCTCATGGAAACCTCGCCGGCGCCGTTCCCAACTCCCGCGCAGATTGGCAGACCGCAACTCACTTCGTTCGTCGCGACCACCACGCCCTGCAAAAGGCCACTAAGCGAGTTCGACGCCGCTTCCACCAGGACAATCTGGGCTTGGGGAGCCATGGCATGCGTATACTCGATGTCGAGCGACTCCTCCAATTCCCATTCGCCCGTTGGATCCTCCTCGGGCGGTTGGCCATCCGCGAACACCACGCTGAACTGGGAGGTGGAAAACGGCAGCCCAAACTGCTCCGAAAAGTATGCCAAATCTGAAGCGGCGTGCGGATCGCTATACGCGTCCACGATCGCAATCATTTTGCTGCCTCCCGTAGGGTTGGCTGTGACGGTATTCGGATTGCATCCCGGCGAAACGGGAACCAACTGGTAAATACAGGCCAGCGACGCCGGAGTTTCATAAGCGTAGCCGGAAGAGGGAGGCGCCTCGTCTGGCTGCAAAGTATCAGGGACAAATACCTCGATGTTGGTATGGGCGCGAAGTCCTGCATCGCTCGCTTCCGACTGGCTGGAAGCAGGAATGATGACTCTGCCTCTGCCCGGCTTTGCCTGGATCGTGCCCGGACCAGCGTTGGCGCCAGCAACAGGGGAATTTTGAGCTCCGGTTAGAGACGCGAGACCGAACATCAGCACACTTGCCACCGTAATCACGGACGTGTACCTTCGACTCATCCACTGTGAATTCATCGCCTGCAACCTCCTTTGCCTCGGTTGGAGCCTCGCGGCGCGGGACGACAACACCACACCGCCAAGGCCGGTTAATTCTAGAGTAAATATCTTGAATTGTATCACAGAACGGAAAGATCGAAATCACGCCTCAGGCACAGGAGTGGCAAAAATGAGGCAACCCTAATGGCGGCAGGGACTTCGGCGAATTTCTACTGCGCGCCTGGCGCCTTCGGGCAAGCCCAACGCCACAGAGCGGTTCCCGTATCTATCCGGTTACCCTGTGACACGCCATGTCCGCCCAATCGGGCGCAAGCTACCTGATCTTAGCGTCCTCCGCTTCAGCCTGCTTCAGGATGGGGATATCGGGATCGGCGTTTTGCCAGATGTCTAAGAAATCCTGGTAGGCAGCGTGCGCCTTGGACAGAGCACCTTGTTGTAGCGGCGTCTTGGCGCCGCCCTTCTCGCCGGAAACGGATGACGCAGCCTCCCGGGCGTAAGCGCGACCAAGACCAAGATGGGCGAGCGCTGCGATGGGCTCATTTTGGACAATACCGGGGTGGTTGAGAATCTTCTCGAATTCGCTGGCGGCCGCCGCGCCTTGTCGCGCTTCGAGATACGCTTCACCTCGCAGGTAAACAGGATAGAGCGAGAAATTGAAGTAGGCCACGGGGAAGCCCAGCTCGTAGGGCTCAGCTTTTGCCAGCGACTGAATAGCTTCGCCCGCGTCATTCGAGCCACCGCGTGTGCCCAGCATGCTCGCGGCGCGGATCATGGGAAGATAATCGTATTGCGCCACCGTATCCTTCGGGAATCGCTTGTTGAGGTCGCTGGCGAGCCGGAGAGCTTCCGCCGATTCACCCGCCAACGCCAGCGCGATTGCGGAAACCCCTTCCGTATCCCGGCCGTTGGAGACCGCCAGCGCCGCCTGCGCCCGTTCTCTCGCCAGGCCTTTATTTCCCACCAGCGCCTCGCGCACCGCGGCTTCGGCCTCATAGTCGGCTGCGGTCTCTTTGTCTCCGTTGCCTTGAGCTGATTCGATGGCGCGGCGGGTCAGCTCGCGGGCCTTCGTGAATTCGCCGTGGTACGCTGCGGTGTCCGATTCGATCTGCAACATCAACTCTTCGTCGCCTGGCTGGCCCATCACCGCAGCCGCCTCGCGCTCCATCCCAGCCTTGTCATTCTCGAGAAAATCAAGGATGTAGAGAGCCTCGTGGATCAGCGGCGAGCTGAGATTTCGTGATTGCGCCTCCTGCGCCATGGTTTTTGCTGCACCGAGCCGGTCCAGGAGCAGATTCACATCCACAAGATTATTGTAGTTGATGCCGCTGCCGGGGTTGAGTTTCAAGGCCTCCTTACAGGCAGCAAGAGCCTTGTGCTGACGCCCCAAGATGGTGTACCCAGCGCCAAGGTCGACCCAGGGGCCGTCGTCGCGTGGATAGGTCTCGACCCATAATTCAGCGGCTCGGTTAGCTGCCAGCAGGTCTCCGGTGACGATCCACTCGTAGGTTGCATCGATAGAGAGTCTTTCACGCTCACTTACCCGGAGGCGCAGCGCATACGCCGTTTTCATGTTTTCAGCCGCCAGCACGGTATCACCTAAATTGGAGTAGCTGTCTGCCAGAGACCCGTAGGCCATGGCGAAGCTTCGATCGAGGTTGATGGCCTGTTGGAAGAACGGGACTGAAGCGGCAGGATCGTTTTTTACGACGAAAGCGCGATCCCCCAGGCTGTAGGCGTGCAGCGCCGCGAGTGAAGACGTGGTGACCTCCTCGAGCGGCGCATCGTACTTCTCGACTGAAGCGAGCGATTCGCCCAGCTTCTTCCGCATTTCCGTTGCTGCCTTGCCCAGCGCAGCAATGACTTCTTCCTTGCCGCTGGCCGTCACCTGTTCTTCAGCCAGCAGATCGCCCGTATGGCAGTTGATCGCCTTCAGACCGAGCACGTATTGGCTGCCGAAGCTGGCGATGGAGCCCTCGACAGTGGCGACGCTTCCTGTGCGCAGGCACACCTGGCGCGCGAGATTCTGCGTCAGGCGGGCGTCGCGGGGCTGGGCCATGAGTGTGAGCGTCTGCGCAATTCGCTCGTCAGAGAGCAGATTCAAAAAGGGCGATTGTTCAAGTTGGGTTGCCAGTCCCTGGCGCAGCGTGCCGTCGAACACGGGATCGCCGGTCGTATTGGCGAAATCCGCGAGCACCACACTGTCTCTATCCGTAAGTTTGTGCGCCCGGAGTGAGTGGAAATAGAAGTATGCGCCGAGCGCAATGGCAGTTGCCATGACTACGGCGATGATGCCTTTTTTACGGCGATTGCCAGGTGAGGAGAGCAGCGGCGCGGACCGCCGGCGCTTTTGCGCCGCCGGCCCCGCCATTTCAGGCGTTCCCGAAGGCGGCAACTCTGCAGCGGAGCTCCCTCTGGATTCCCGATCGCGTTTCACCTGCTTCAAATCTGCGCGCAGGTCGCCGGCAGACTGGTAGCGCAAGTCGCGGTCTTTCTCCAGCAGGCGGCTGATGATCTCATTGAGCTGAGCAGGCAGTTCGGGATTCAGTTGGGCGGGCAAAACCGGAGCCCGGTTCAGGATGGCGTCAAAAACCATCGCGTCGGTTGCTCCAGTGAATGGCCGCTTCCCTGTCGTCATTTCATAGAACACCGTGCCAAAACTGAACAGGTCCGTGCGCGCGTCCAGCTCATCGCCGCGCGCCTGCTCTGGAGACAAATACGCCACCGTGCCCAACACGGCGCCGGGCCTGGTTAAGTGGGCGAGTTCGCCAGATGCAGTGGGTGAATCCGGAGAGCATTCGCTACCGCTCAGGGTGACGCCGGCAGAGGCCCACTTCGCCAGACCGAAGTCGAGGATCTTCGCTTGTCCGCGTTGCGTGACAAAAATGTTCGCGGGTTTGATGTCGCGATGGATGATGCCTTTCGCATGCGCTGTATCCAGCGCATCGGCAATCTGGACCGCGAGGTCGAGGACCTGTTCGAGCGGCAGGGGCGCGCCCGCAATGAGATGTTTCAGCGTCGCACCCTCCAGGCGCTCCATTGCCAGAAACGAGCGTCCCTGATCCTCGTCAATGTCGTAAAGGGTACAGATGTTGGGATGATTCAGCGCGGAGGCGGCATGCGCCTCGCGCTGGAAGCGCTCGCGGGCGAGCGGGTCACGGGCAAGTTCGTCGGGCAGAAATTTGAGGGCGACGCGGCGGCCCAGGCGCACGTCTTCGGCTTCATAAACGACGCCCATCCCGCCGCCACCGAGCTTTCCGACAACCCGGTAATGAGAAATAGCTCGCCCGATCAATGTCGTGGGATCGTCCACGCCATCCGAATCTTAAGCTGCATCCCGACGCAAGTCAACGAATACAGGGGCGCGAATGCCGGGGCGAATTCGGGACTCTATCATCCAAACTTTTCAATCGATTTTCGAGTCCGCAGGCTTCACGCGATCGCCGGATTTGTCGAGTTCGCCTCAACATTTCTGCCCCATCTCGCGCTTCGCTATGGCAAGAATGGGAAAAATATTTCTCATATTTCCCAATCGCCGTCGCCCTACGGGATTTGCTAACCAATCAGCCTGTTCCTCGGGGTTACTTCTCCC
The DNA here is from genome assembly GCA_030041095.1 of Terriglobia bacterium. GTDB lineage: Bacteria > Acidobacteriota > Terriglobia > UBA7540 > UBA7540 > JASHON01. The sequence continues at coordinate 791 of JASHON010000022.1, read as the reverse complement.
TAGTTGTTGATAATACTAGTAATAGCCGGGATGATGAACCCCGCCCGGATGTTCTGCCACCATTTGGGTGATGGCTCAGTCTGGCGACGGTGTTTACCAGAATAAAAAGGCTGGTTGTCCTGTATACTACTCTCAGTAGAAGACTTGAACAAGATCGAAATCCAGTTCTGTCTATCAGGAAGGCTGTTTGGAATCTGGGTTGCCTTACATTCTCGTGCACGTTTTCAGAAGCGTAGTTGACCCAAATGAGGGCGGGGGGCAACCTATGTCTCATCGAGGCAGGGCACGGTCAAGTAAGAAGGGCGCAGGAAGTTCCCTGCGGCTTCGGGTTGGTCTGACAATTTTTGCAGTCATCGCTTTCCTGGCGGTTTGGGTGTTTGCGCCCCGGCCTTCTTCCGATTTTACACCCTCGGCTTGGCAGCAGGCGCTCGACTTTGGAAAACGGCAACTCGGGTTTCCGTCCACTCCGGAACATCCATACATCTTTCCTTACTCGGTAAGTCCGGGAGGGATCCATAGTCTTGCTCAACTCAAGGCAGCGATCGAACGAGACCCTGTGGATGCCCGTGCATACGCTGACTTCAACCTCGCCAAGTATCGTATGATCAAGCTCAAGAAAGATGAATATGCGTACGTCGCCTATCGGATCGGAGACGGTCTTTTCTGGAGCAGTAAGAAGGTGAAGCTCTGCGAAGGCGAATCCCTCCTGACGGACGGTGTGCACTTCATACGGGCGCGCTGTGGAAACCCCATCTCTGAAGTTCCTGATGCTCAAATCTGGGCGGAAGCGC
>JASHON010000195.1 GCA_030041095.1 Terriglobia bacterium | reverse complement strand
TTTGCCGTCCTTGGCCATACGATAAGGTCGCAGGAACATCGTTGCTGATGTTGCCAGCTAACGACGGCAAAAGACAAGAGGGTAGGTTTTCACTACATCGACTTTTCAGAAAGGTCGGACTGAAAACAAGAAAGTTGGCGCTTCGGGGATCGCAAAACATTATCGAAATCCTACCCGCCGTGACGAACTTGGGCTAGAGCACGTACAAGAAAAGCCGGCGAGCCGAGCCCGCTAGGGCTACTGAAGAAGGGGATGGAGCAACTAACCCGGGAGCGTACAACAAAAGCCAGCGAGCCGAGGCCGCCGGAGCAACCCAAGCTGCGCGAGCGAGATGAGTACCTCCAGACCCCGGAGGACTGGCCGGATGAAGGAGTGCGGATCAGGCAAAAGGAAATCCTGGAGTACACCAATTCGGAGTGGAAGTATACGATTGCCAAGGCGGACTTCGAAAGGAAACGCGCCTCGCTGGTCCTTAAACTGGCCACCGACCATAAGATCGAGAAGGGGTCCAGATGGCTCGCTCGCATCGACGAGGATGGGCGCCTCGTGGTTTACACGACGCATTGTGACTGTGGATCTCCTGGGCCCAGCCGTAGTCGCAGATAGGAGCGCAACGAAGAGGCCGGCGCCCCACACGTAGGGAGCAGCGTCCGCCGCCCGACGGGAGCTGGCGGACGCTGAGGTTTTGGAGACCTCGGGGATATCACCCCGAGTGACTGAGCACACCACAAGGCCAAGGAGGCCCAACATGAGTGATCAGCAAGAGATCGAAGAGCTCGAATCCATGATGGAGGTGACCAAATCCAGGTATATGCACTTTGCCTTGACGAACCTCCAGAAGGCCGTTGACTGCTGGGTGCTTAACGGAAGTGAGGATGCGCGGCACTGCCTGCTCCAGATGAGAGCCATTCTCGACGACGGGCTGCTTCGCATGGACGGCAAGCCAGAGCCCAGAAACTGACGCCCTCGGCCCTCCCAGCGATCAACTTTCAAAAACCGTGGCACAACCGTCTGGCACATGTTTTGGCCATTAAACCACCCCATTTTACCCCGTGGCACAACCGCATCTATCTGATACTGTTATAGTTGCGTTGATTGCGGCGTCAAGCCGCCGCGATGGTATACGTTGTGCCAAGACCCACGCACGCTAACCCCTTCGTTTTCAACAAACAGTGTAAAATTTACTTGTGCCAAGGCCCCATTTTGTGCCATATTTATTGATCACACCCCATTTTTTCCACCTCTTCGTAACCGCCTGATTTTTCTGCAGCTTCCACGCTAGACCAACCTAGACCAACTTGTGCCAACTTTGCCAAAATTACTGCGAAGGCATAGGTCCACGGGCGACGTCCTCCCACATTAAACTGTCCTATTTGTCCCCACTGTCTCATGGCGCCTCTTTATACTCTACATGGCGAGAAATTAAGAGCAGCATATGAAACGGCGTATTGTGATGGCCACATGGGGTTCTCTAGGGGATCTTCACCCCTTCCTGGCGGTCGCGCTGGGCCTGAAAACGCGAGGGCATCATGTGACGATCGCCTCGGCGGCAGACTATCGGGAGAAAGTAGAAGCTGAAGAGCTTGAGTTCTATCCACTCCGGCCAGAGCTCGCACCCCTTGTCGCCGACCCCGCATTGATGCGGCGCCTCGGTGATCTCCGGTACGGCACAGAGTACTTGGTCCGCGAAGTTATTTTGCGGCATTTGCCGGAGGCATATAAAGACCTTGCTTCCGCGTGCCGAGAAGCGGACGTTTTGGTTGGCCATAATTTTGTGTTTGCTTGCCCGATCGTCGCGGAGAAACTAGGCATTCCCTGGCTCTCTGTTGCTCTCCAGCCGATGGCGTTTTTCTCTTCCAACGATTCGCCCGTCATTCCCGGTACGCCGTGGCTGACCTGCTTCCGGCAGCTCGGATGGATTCCGCGCAGTATGATGATTCGCTCGATTAAGCGGGCCACGCGTCACTGGATGACGCCGATTGACGATCTTCGAAAAACGCTGGGCTTGCCGTCTCCCGTGGGTCATCCTCTCTTCGATGGCGGGTTCTCGGAGCGCGGCACGCTTGCTTGGTTTTCACGGGTCGTTGGGCCGCCCCAGCCGGATTGGCCACCCCACGTAACCGTGACGGGTTTCCCCTTCTATGACGGAGAAGCTCCGCCAATGGAAGCCAGCGCCCGTTTGGCAGAGTTCCTCGCCCAAGGCGAGCCGCCGGTGGCTTTTACGCTCGGTTCAGCCGCCGTTCATGTAGCGGGCGATTTTTACGACGAAAGCCTTGCAACGGTGCGCCGCTTAGGTTGCCGCGCAGTGTTTCTGGTCGGGAAGGATCCTCGGAACCGACCTTACGCGCCCGTTTCAGAAAATGTGTTTGTAACGGATTACGCGCCGCATGCCAAGGTCTTCCCGCGCGCTGCGGTGGTGGCGCACCAAGGAGGAATCGGAACCGCGGCGCAGGCGCTGAGGGCAGGTAGGCCGATGCTGGTTGTGCCGTACGGCATGGACCAGCCGGATAATGCTGTCCGCCTCTTTCGGCTGGGAGTTGCGCGCGTCCTGCCGCGTCGCCGTTATCGCGCGCGTCGCGCCGCCAGGGAAATCTCCAAGCTGATGACGGACGATCGCTATCGTGAAGCAGCTTGCCAAGCCGCCCGTTCTCTTCGAGCCGAAGATGCCGTTCAAACAACCTGTGAAGTCATAGAACGCCTATAGTCGGGCCCCTCCCTGCATTTTCCCACGCCCAGGCGTTCCTGAATTCGCAGCGAATCGCAGGCGTCCTCAGTAGCTTGTTCGTTGGGTGGGCTACGTGTCTGCCGCGGCGACCATCGCGTGATGCGGCAAGAAAAGATACGCCAAGACCCCGCTCGCCAGGAATCCGATTGCGAGAAGGGCGAAAGAGGCAAGGAAATTACCGGTCCGCTGTCGAAGGTAGCCGACGATGAGAGGTCCGAAATAGCCTCCCAGGTTACCGAGAGCGTTAATTACCCCCATGGAGAGACCGGCAAGGCCTGCCGGCAACGTTTCTGTCGGAACGGCCCAGAAAGGAGCCAGAGCACCGTAACTGCCCGCACCAACGGCCGCAATCAGGAGGAAGGAAAGAATCGGGAAGGTGGAGCTAGTCCAAAGCCCTGCCAGAAGAAACAGTCCTCCCCATACAAGCCCGAAGGCAACGTGTCGGCGGCGTTCCCGGTGGAGATCTGAATGCTTGGAAAAGAGCACCATGCCAATTGCCGTCAGGGCGTAGGGGAAAGAGAAGAGGATGCCTTCGGTCAAATGGCTGGTTCTGCGCGCTTGCTCCATGGCGCTGGGCAGCCAGAAAAGGTAGCCGTAATTACCGGAATTCAAAAGGAAGTATATAACCACCATCAGTGCCACGAGCTTCCAGTTGTTCTCAACGTCTCCACTGGTTTGGAGACGCTTCGCCTTCTCCTCGCGCAGCGTATTCTCGAGGAAGGTTCTCTCGTCCTCAGTTATCCACCCCGCCCGGTCCGGGTGGTCGTCGATGACGCTCAGCCAGATGATCAACCAGGCGAGCGGTAGTAATCCTTCAGCAATCAATAGCACGCGCCAATTCCAGCGTCCCAGAATCCATCCCGATAACGGAGACGAAACCACAACGGCAACCGGCAGGCAAAGCATCCAGTAGCCGTTGGCGCGGGCGCGCTCGCGACTGGGAAACCAGTTCGCCAGCAGGACAAGTACGGCGGGCCACACCCCTCCTTCTGCGACCCCGAGTGCAAATCGCATCCCTAGAAATTCCGCGCCCGTATGCACGAAGGCCGTGGCGACAGAACAAACGCCCCAGATGGTAAGGAGAATGCCCACCACACGCTTCGCACTCCAACGCTCGGCAAGATATCCTCCCGGAACCTGAAGCAGGAGATAGCCCCAGAAAAAAATCCCTGCGGCGCTGCCCGCTTCGGTTGGGGTCATGTGAAGACTGCGACTGATTCCCGGCAAGGCTAGCGAGATGTTTGTGCGGTCGATGAACGCGATCGTATACATCGTGAATGCCACCGGAATTACGCGCAGCCACCTTCGCTCATGCATACTTGGCGTCCTCCGCGAGATGAACAGGAGCCTACTGTATCTGAAAAGCCTCGAAATTCCACGACAAAAGTTCAAGCCGCCGTCGTACAGTTGGCTCGACACAGTATGGCCAAGAATGAACGCGATCATTCACTTGACACAAGGTCGGATTTGTGGCACATTGAAGCCGTGGGAAGAAAACGCAATCAAGGCTTCTTTTGGGGTTTTGGTTTAGAACTCCCAGCCTCTTCCTTTAGCTTTGATAAGACTTGCTTTGGGAAGAGGTTCTCTAGAAGCTCTTTGTCCTTCAGTTTGTGAACGTCTTTTGGGAGATACTTCATGGATGCCAACGTACTCGAACTGATGGAGAAATACAACAGCGAAGACCGCTGCCGGGAGTACATCGAATCTCTGCGGTGGCCGAACGGCGTTTGCTGCACTCGGTGCGGGTCAACGTCTGTCTCGCGGGTGATTAAGCGTCATCAGTACGACTGCAACGACTGCCGTTACCAGTTCTCTCCGATGGCTGGCACAGTGTTCCATGACTCTCACCTGCCGCTGACGAAATGGTTTCTGGCCGCCTATCTGATGTGTGAATCGAAAAAAGGAATGCCAGCGAACCAAGTCAAGCGGACGCTGGGCGTCTCCTACAAGACGGCTTGGTATCTCTGCCATCGTATCCGGGAGGCGATGAAAAGCGAAACGTCCGAAAAACTCAAGGGAGTTGTTGAGGCGGACGAGACGTTTGTCGGTGGCCAGCACGACAAGCGCCGAAAGCGGGCCACCTATGAAAAGCCCTGTGTGGTCGGCGTGATCGAACGCGGCGGGGACGTGCGGGCGCAAAAGATTAAATCGCGCGGGGCACGGGCAATTTCGGGGTTTGTCAGGGAGAGCGTAGAGCCTGGGGCGCAATTGATGACTGATGAGCATGCTGGATACCAGAAAGTCGGGCACGACTGCGATCATGCCGTTATCAACCATTCAAAGCTCGAATACGCGGCTGGACTCGTCCACACCAACAGCATTGAAAATTCCTGGTCGCTGTTCAAGCGCGGATTGATCGGCTCATTCCAAAAGGTTTCTGAAAAGCACCTTGACCGCTACCTGGATGAGTTTACCTACAGGTTCAACGGGCGCGACGATGAGCGGCTCTTTCAGAACACGATTCGGAATCTGGTGAACGGGAAGACGCTGACGTTTGAGGAGCTGACGAAGACGGTTCAAGACAAAAGGCGACTCACACGGTTTTCTGCACTGGCCGGTGACGAGATCCTCGACACAGCCTTTACGGGCTGCTAAGCTAACACGTATTCGGCATAGCACGTGGCCGTTTTCCGATATACTATTTGCTTGGTTTTAGCCTTAACTGCGGCTTCTGCCCCACTTGGAGTTAGGAATGGCCGACGAACGGCCAAAATTTCACGCGCCTCCGGTCGTCGAAACTGCACTTTCCGTGCAGTTCAATAGCCTGCCGGGGTATTCGACCGCCCATGCAGGGTGGTACTGGAAGGAATATTTAGAGAAGTTGCAAGCAGAGCCATCCTGGAATTGGACTCAGGCGACAGACGCCCCGCGCGTAGATGACCAGTTCGAGCGCTTTGGCGCGGATGATGTATGGCGCCCCCCGTTTACTATGAGACAAGTCCCCCCGTCGCAGCCACAACGCACGCAAATTATCCGCGCCGATGGCGAAAGGTTGATTCAAGTTCAGGACAGCCGATTCATCCTGAATTGGAAAAAGCAATCTGGCTCATACCCAAAATATCGACCTCTGTTAGAGGAATTTCGAGCAGCACTTACCGCGTTTGAATTGTTCGTTGATAAAGCAGGTCTGGGAAAGCTTCAGTACAACCAGTGGGAAATTGTATACATCGATCAACTCAAGAAGGGTGAAATGTGGGAATCCGCCCGTGACTGGAGCAAAATTTTCCCTGGCCTTTCAATGCCTCCAGCGCGAGTTAATCATCTTCTTTCAGAAGGCGATGAGACTGTTAGTGCAGATTGGAGATTCTCACTCGCTCATCAGCGCGGGCGCATGTATATTTCGCTTCGCCAAATAAGGATTCCGCCATCAGGTCAAGAGGTTCTGAATGTCACCTTCCTTGGTCGGGGGCCTGTGACGATCTTGACCACGTGGGAGCAAGGTTTTGAAATAGCGCATGAAGCGCTAAATGAGACGTTTCTAGCAATAACTTCGCCCGAAGCGCATAAGCGCTGGAATGAGAGAGCATAAATGACCGACACCCAAAGTCCAACGGCGATTGTTTGGATGCAACCCGAGCCCGCCCGTAATCTAGAACTTCTCAAATGGAACTCAGAGGATGTCTCCGTCCTCAGTAAGTGGATCGAATGTGAACGGACCTTGGCGAGAATCAGCACATTGGGCGACAACTGGGACGGTTTTAACGCACCCGTGCCAGACCAAACGGTACTGGCGAGAGCGAGCTTCTTCATGCGCCTTCTCCGAGAACGCGACATCGCGACCCCTCCCATAGCAGTGGTACTGTCCCCAAGTGGTTCCGTCGCGTTGGAGTGGGTCAGAGGAAATGGCCTGCTCAGAGCTGAGGTGAGCGATTCGGACGAAGTTGAGTGGATGCGAGCGATTCCTGGACAGCCCACCAGCTTCAGTACCGAATCTCTGATCCCAGAGTGCGAAGCGATGGAGGGGCAAGGGTGGGGACCAGCCCGAGCCGACTTCGATGTCTCCGTCACTGCGCTAAGCGCGGATGTAATAGGGGGCCAAAAGTGGAGGCCTGCGCCAGCCCCGGCAGGCGATCTCGCCTACGCCTCTGCACTTTAGTTCGGGGGTGGCCGTGGTATTTTGAATCCAAACCGGTCTTTCCCCGTGAGGTTCTCCTCCGCTCGATTCCGAACTCACAGGGCTATTTCAACGTGTCAAGGGGCGGATGGACCGTAGACCCCTACGCTTTTGAACCGCACAGGAAGCGGGACATCGACGGAATGTCATTTTTCCGCGAGGACTTCACCACACCCGAAGAACTCGCGCGTACCAACCGACACCCTCAGGGAGCCCGGATAGCCCAAATCACGGTTCAGCAACTTCGAGCGTTGGGGTTGGATGTCGTGTGTGCCCCTGACCAGAACCAGTTACCGGGACATGTTATTGTGCCAGGGATGCGGTACGCATCGAATCGCCTCAAAGAGGAAAAACACAGGATAGCAGACCTCTCCCAAAGGCTAGCTCAGTACGCAACCTCTAATGGAGTGTATTGCCCCCCGGGATTGCCTAATCCAAGTGCTTAGCTGCGGAATTTCCTTCCGCTGCCCCAATAAGGTTGATTCTGGTGGGATTCAGCCCGTTCATTTCATGTGCCGGACCAACAGCTTACTACTGTACTTGCATCAAGTAAACAAGCACCTCAATGAATGAAAACGGGTTTACTTTGCCCGTGATGAATGGTCGAATGTGGCAAACTGCCACGCAACACCATCGTGACTCTTCCCAATGTTAGCCTTTGAGGATGGGCTGCTTTGTCAGGAATACACCTGGATGTGTGGCGTTTTGCCACAGTTTCGACGCAAGTGGCTGCGTGCTCGGGAACCAAGCGCGTAGCGAGCATCGGTTATCCAACTGAACTTCAATAACTTATGGCTGATACTCAAGAGTGGAATGTAAGTTGCCAGTGTCCAGAGAAAGGCGTAGTGTTTACAGCGTGGGGAGTGCAAGCGTGAGAAAAGTCTTGGTGGTCGACGACGACAAAGAAAGCCGAGAGCTTCTTTCCGAAGTCTTAACTACCAACGGATACTCCGTCGGATTGGTGGAGGACGCAGAGGCAGCCCGAGCGCTCTTGCAAGAAAGCGACGAATACGGAATTATCATTGCTGACCTCAGAATGCCGGGAGGCGGCGGTCTTGAGTTGTTAAGATCATTGCGCCTGCAAGATACGAAGCGTGACGTCATCCTGATGTCCTCCTTCATCAGCGGAACGGAGAGGGAACAGGCGCTTGATCTGGGCGTGGATGCTTTGCTCGAAAAGCCATTTCGTCTGACGGAACTGCTGGAGCTCGTTGCAGGTTTGGCGAATGAACGCACTCATCGAGACTTTATATTGAAGACCGAGTCAACCGACTGACAATCCGGTAAGACACAAGGAGAGTTTATGAATGTCGAAGAGAAAGTCATCGAGATCATCGCGCGGGAACAGCACCTGCAGCCGGGCGTTGTAAAAGCGGACTCGACGTTTGACGAGTTGGGAATTGATTCTCTGGACGGGGTCAACATTCTGTTTGCTCTCGAAGAAGAATTCAAAATTGATATCCCGGACAGCGTGGCGCAGCGCATGCGGAGCGTGCATCAAGTCGTGGACAGCCTGACCCGCGTCCTCGAGGGGAAAGACATTTCGGACCTGGTCGCGGTGGCCAAGGGTGGCGTGCAGCCCGCGAGTAATTAATCTTTATCCGGCGAGAGAACAAGTCGTGCGAAGAGTAGTCATCACAGGGATGGGGGTGTTCGCATCTGTCGGGAAGGATGTTTGCAGCTTCTTTAAGCACCTTAGCGCCGGCCGCTCCGGTGTGCGCCGAATCACGCAATTCGACCCTTCCTCGCTCTGCGTTCAGATTGCCGCTGAGGTTCCGGATTATCAGCCGACCGAATACTTTTCTCCTAAGAGGCTTGACCTCCTGGACCGTTTTACGCAGTTTTCACTGCTGGGTGCGCGGGAGGCAATGAATTCAAGCGGGCTCGAGATTCCAGAGCAGGAGCGTGCGCGGTTTGGAGTGGTGATTGGTTCTGGGATGGGGGGAGCGCAGGGGCTCGACGAAGGTTATTTGAAGCTCTACCAAGAGCAGGCCACCCGTCTTCACCCGTTCACGATTCCTAGAATTATGCACAACGCGCCGGTCTCCCAAGTCTGTATGGAGTATTCGGCGCAAGGGCCCTCATTCGCCACCGCAACCGCTTGCTCGTCCTCTGGCCACGCGATCGGCGAGGCGTTTCACCTGGTCAAGTTCGGTCTGGCCGATACCATGCTGGCAGGGGGGACGGACGCGCCCATCACCTACGGAATGATGCGCTCGTGGGAGTCCGTGCGCGTGCTCGCAGCCGGGAACAGCGAGCCCAGCCGTGCATGCCGCCCGTTTTCTGCAGACCGGGAAGGAATGGTGATTGGGGAAGGAGCGGCGATCGTGGTGCTGGAGGAAATGGAGCATGCTCAGCGGCGCGGGGCGGAGATTTGGGCTGAGATCAGCGGATTCGGGATGACGGCCGACGCGGGGCACATCACCCAACCTACGATCGACGGCCCGGCACGGGCCATCCGAGCGGCCCTCGAAGAGGCGCGAGTGAATCCGGAGCAGGTGGATTACATTAACGCTCACGGAACCGGCACGCGGCTCAACGATGCCCTGGAGACGGCCATCATCAAAGAAGTTTTTAAGGAGCACGCGCGTAATATCCCAATCAGCTCCACAAAGTCCATGCACGGCCACGTGATGGGAGCGACAGGAGCGGTGGAGCTGGCAGCCACGGTACTCGCCATAAGGCACGGCGTGATCCCGCCTACGGCGAATTACACCACGGCCGATCCGGAGTGCGATCTCGATTATGTTCCCAACGAAGCCCGCGAGAGAAGCGTACGCGTGGCAATTTCCAATTCCTTTGCTTTCGGCGGCTTGAACGCAGTGTTATTGGTTCGCCAAATCCAATGAACGGTGCAAGACTCTCCGGGACAGGTCATCAGAAGCCAGCTACCATGGTTCCTCTCAAGCGAATTCTCATACTCACTTTGAGTGTAGGCTCCGGTCACGTTCAAGCGTCATCGGTCATTCGCGATGCGATTGCAGACGGCCACAACCTGGCAGACGTGCGCATCCTGGACGCGATTCCGCTTTCCGAGCCGTGGTTCCCCTGGCTTTACGTGCAGCCTTACTGGTGGATGTTGAGGTACCGGCGCCAGGCGTGGAGGTGGCTTTACGAGTGGCGGTTGCGCAAGCGGCACCGGGCCACGGCGCCGCGGTGGGTTTTTCGGCGGGGATGCGCCCGGCTCCTTGAGGAGATCAAATTTTTTGCGCCTCATCTGGTGATTGTGACGGAAATCGCAGCGGCGGAAATTGCTGCTTTAGGCAAACGAGAGGGATGGTTTTCTTCACCCATTCTGGCTGTCTTGACGGATTTTCACGCGGAGCCGCCGTGGGTGCAGCCGGAAATTGACTACTATTGTGTGGCGACCGAGCCTGCGAAATCGGAACTGATTGGTTGGGGTATTTCCCCTCAGCGAATTCTGGTTTCTGGAATACCGATTGACCCAGCCTTTGCCGTTCGACATGACAGGGCAGAAACGGTGCGGTCGATCGGACTCAGTCCCGATCGACCCGTGGTTTTACTGATGGCTGGGGGAATGGGGATGGCCCCACTTGATAAAATGACGATCTGCCTCGAGGCGTGCGGGACGCCGTTGCACGTTGTCGCCATTGCGGGGCATGACAGGAGTCTGCATGAGAAACTGCAAAGGCTTCGCGGCAGAATGGCCCTGGATGTGGCTTCTTTTGGCTGGACGGATCGCGTTCCGGAGTTGATGGCGGCGGCCGATGTATTGATAACCAAGCCTGGAGGATTGACCGTTTCGGAGGCGCTGGCTTCCGGGCTTTCCATGATTCTCACCCATCCCATTCCCGGGCCGGAAGAGCGCAACATTCATTATCTGGTCAAGCACCATGTAGCCCTACGCGCGCCGAGCCTCGATCACCTTGCGCCGCTCACTTGCCGCCTCCTGGCCCAGACGGAGACCAGGCGGGAGATGGCACGCTTGGCTCGCGAGCTCTCACGTCCCGGAGCGGCCCACGCGATTGCCCAGGTGGCGAGAGCGCTGCTCGAACGCGGCACCTATATCGACCTTCTTACTCCTCCACCGCTTCGAACGGTAGAATCAGCATTTTTGATGTAGCTTCCCAGCTTATGTTAAGTGGCATCGCACAACGGTTCGAACGCGTCTTCATACGCGACTCTACCGCGTCACTCCTTTGGTGGGGAAAGACGCTTCCTGGGGGAGCGGTCCGCAGGCTCCAGACGGACGCTTTCCGGCGAGTGGTCCGTTATGCCGCGAAGCGCCAGAAGTTTTTCGCGGAGAAGCTGAACGAGCGGGGACTCGACGCTTCAAGGATTGAAAGGCCCGAGGATTTGGAGGACATTTTCACAACGCCCGAGGATTTGATCTCTCGTCCTCCGGAGGACTTTCTTTGCCGCAGGCCCGATCTTGTTTTTGAGACGACAGGCACCTCCGGACCGCCCAAGCGTCTCTATTTCAGTTACGACGAGCTCGACCGGAGCGCACGTTATGAGGCCGCAGGACTGTTGGAAAACGGTGTCAAGGTCGGCGACCGCGTCGTCTGTACGTTTGATCCCGGCTACTGGATCAGCAGTTGGGTAACGTTTCTCGCGTGCAAGCGGCTGGGCGTCTTCTGCTCGGCTACCGGGAAGCCGCAGCCGCGGGAAATTTACGAACGCATGAGAGTTTACCGGTATAACGTAGTGATGGCCGATCCTACTTGGCTCGTGAGCCTGAGCGAAATTGCAGAGAAGGACGGCTGTTCTCCCCTCAAGCTGATTTTCGCCGCCGGAGATCGGATGACAGACGCCTACCGGAATTACGTCCAGCAGGTATGGAATGCGCCTGTGGTGCTTGGCTATGGATCGACTGAAGCAGGAGGTGGGATGGGCATGGAGTGCAGGCGGGGCCAGGGATATCACGTCGACCAGTTCAACTTCCTGTTCGAGGTCGTGGACGTTGATGCTCAGGGCTTCGGCGAGCTGGTGTTCACGACGCTCGCTCGCAGGACTGAACCTCTCATTCGCTATCGCGCCCGTGATATCACCCGCTTCATCGAAGGACCTTGCCCTTGCGGCCTGCCGCTCGCACGCCTGGACGCGATCAAGGGTCGTCGCGATGAAATGGTGGTCATGGGCGCTGGGAATATGCATCCCGCAATTTTCGAGCGGGTGCTTCATGACGTGCCCGGCGTCGCTGAAACGTGGCAAGTGGCCGTGCGACAGGAAGGGCTCAGAGATGTGATCGAGTTCCGCCTGGAACTGGTGGACGGCATTAGCGCAGATCGCGTGAAAGAACACGTGACGCGAAACCTCGAAGGCCGCTTCCCTGACGTTTGGGCCAATCACCAGTGTGGGATGTTTCAATTAGCCTTCCAGTTTGTTCCTCATGGCTCGCTGACACGTGCGAGAAAGCCTAAACGCCTCGTGGACGAAAGAAAGAGTTGAATGAACCAACCACAAAATCCATCAGCGTCCTCCCCGATCATTTTCTGTGACTTCGATGGCACCATCACGCAGCGGGACGTCACCGATGAGATTCTCACGCGGTTCGCCCTGCCGGCCTGGCGCGAGATCGAAAAGGAATGGAAGGCGGGCCGGATCGGTTCACGCGAATGCCTGGTGCAACAACTCGCGCTGGTGAGGGCGCGCCGCGAGGAGCTGAAGTCGCTCATCGATGGCATTCCGTTGGATCCGAGGTTTGCTGAAACCTGGCAGTTCGCCAGGCAAGCGTCCGTTCCGTTCGTCGTGGTGAGCGACGGTCTCGATCTGGTTATCCGGCGCGTTTTGACGCGCGCCGTATCGTGCAAGCGTCTGATCAATGGAAGAGATTTCTTCAGCACTGCTGCGCAGTTGAACAGCGGCAGATTGAGCGTATGCTTTCCGCACGCCGTTTCCGGATGCACTCATGGTTGCGCGACCTGCAAGCCGCTGATCATCCGTCGGCTGGCGGCCGGTCGCCGGCCCGTGCTCTACGTGGGCGATGGTCTTTCCGACCGCTACGCGGTCGAAGAAGCCGATTTCGTTTATGCGCGCCGGCCGCTTTTCGAATTCTGCCGCGAGCGGGCCATCCCCTGCCGGCTCCTCAGAGATTTTGACGACCTGAGGCGTAGTTTGAGCGAGTGGCAGAAAGATGGAGTGGCTTCAGAAATAGCAAGCTTGAGGCAAGCGCGCAGGGTCGCTCCACCACAAGCCACTGAGTTGCTTGGCGCGAATGCCCGGTAGCGAATCGAACCCTATCGACGGAGGTCCAGGCTTTGGCGATTTCGGAAACAACGAGTCGAACGGCTGAGCTTCTGGCGCTCGAAAACCGAGTGTGCTCTCACGGAGACACGGTTCACTATCTGGAGCCTCCGAAGGTCTTCAGCTCCTGTGAGGGTAGCATTTTGTATGACGAGAGCGGAACGCCCTATCTCGATCTGCAGATGTGGTATTCAGCCGCAAGCTTCGGCTACAAGAATGCGCGCCTGAACGAAGCCCTCAAGCGCCAGCTCGACCGCCTGCCGCAGTTGGCCTGCCAATATCTGCACGCCGAAAAAATCGAGGTCGCTGCACGCATTGCGCGTCTTTGCGAGCAGCGTTTTGGCCTGAAGGGACGCGTTCACTTCAATGTCGGGGGCTCGCAAGCCATCGAAGACTCGCTCAAGATCGTACGTAACGCGACGGGCAAGAACCTCATGTTTGCATTCATGGGCGGGTACCACGGGCGCACGTTGGGCGCATCCGCCATCACTTCCAGTTTCCGTTATCGCCGCCGCTACGGACACTTTTCCGACCGCGGGCAATTCATGTTTTTTCCGTACTGTTTCCGGTGCATTTACGGCAAAGAACCCGCAAGCTGTGGCATCTATTGCCAGGACCAGTTTGCAAAGCTGTTTGAGAGCGAATACTTCGGCGTTTGGGATCCGAAGGCAGGCGTTTCTGAATATGGGGCTTTCTACATCGAGCCTATTCAGGGAACAGGTGGCTATGTGATTCCACCGGCCGAATACTTCAGGCGTCTCAAGGAAACGTGCGACCGGCATAATATTCTGATCGTCGACGACGAGATCCAGATGGGGTTTTACCGGACTGGCAAACTCTGGGCCATCGAACACTTCGGCATAACGCCTGACATCATCGTTTTTGGCAAGGCGCTGACGAACGGCCTCAATCCACTTTCCGGGCTTTGGGCGCGCGAGGAATTGCTCGACCCTGAGGTATTTCCTCCTGGCTCGACGCATTCGACCTTTTCTTCCAACACGCTGGGGACTGCGGTAGCGCTCGAGGCGCTTAAGATGATGGAAGAGGAGGATTACGAGCATCGAGTGCAGGAAAAAGGCCAATGGTTCCTGGAGGGCCTGCGGGAGCTCCAGCGCCGACATCCACGCGTCATCGGTCAGGTAGACGGTCTTGGACTGGCGCTGCGCATCGAAGTGTGTTCGAGTGATGGCATCACGCCGGATCGCGGCCTCACGGAGCGCATCTTCGAGGAGGGCCTCAAGGGGAATCTTGAATCGGGCGGGCGTCGGTGGGGTCTCGTATTGGACGTTGGCGGGTATTATAAGAACGTTTTTACCCTGGCTCCATCCTTTACGATGACGCGCGAAGAGGTGGCGCTGGCCATCGACCTTTTAGACCAACTCTTTGCGCGCTGCGCGCCGTGATGCCCACTGCAGACCGCATGTTGCGAACGGGTTGTATTTCGCCGAAGGCCCGCCGGGAGGATGCTGAAAAATGCCTTCAACGAATGTCCTTCCGAGCGCAGCGAAGAATCAGAATCAGTTTCTAACGGGACGAACCAGAGAGGCGATTTCCTTTGGCGAAGCCAGCGTGGTTTGATTGCGGCCTGCGGCTTTTGATCGGTAAAGCGCGGAGTCTGCGGCCCTCAGAAGCGCTTGGTAATCGCATTCTTCGGCGTCTTCAACCGCAGCTACGCCCAGGCTGGCCGTAACCGCAATGAGCGCCTCGGGCGTTTGCACCGGCTTTCTACTTACATACTCACGCAACGTCTCGGCGCGCTGAAACGCCGCTGCCGCTCCACAATCCGGCAGCGCCACCACAAACTCTTCTCCTCCATAGCGCCCGATGGAATCATAGGCCCGGACCGATGCGGTCATCCTGCGAACCGTTTCTCGTAGGACCTCGTCGCCCGCCATGTGGCCGTAGGTGTCGTTGATGGGCTTGAAGTGATCGATATCCACCATGACGACACCGAGCGATCCGTGCGCCCGTACTGCGCGAGCGCATTCGCGCTGGAGAATATCGAGGATGCCGGCGCGATTCCAGGACTTGGTCAGGTGGTCGTGGGTAGCCTCTTCGCGGAGGGAGGTCTGGGCGGCAACAAGCTGTGCCTGAAGATCCAAAATGCGTGTTCCGGTACGAATGCGGGCCTTGAGTTCCTGGGCATCGAAAGGTTTGATGAGGTAATCATCGGCGCCTGCCTCGAGCCCCGCGACAATGTCCTCCTTCTGGCCGCGCGCCGTCAGGAGGATGACGTAGACGTATTCCGGCGTAGGCTGCGCGCGAAGCTGATGAATAACGTCCGGCCCGTCCATCGACGGCATCATCCAATCGAGAATCGCCAGCCGGGGCGAATCGCTGCCTCGCAAAACAGCCCAAGCGTCGAGTCCGTTGGTTGTAACCACGGGCTCATATCCCCATTTTGTCAAGTGAGCTTGGAGGACCCTGCGTGACACGACGTCGTCCTCTGCAATTAGGATGCGCATTCGCGCCCCTTTCCTTCGGTCATCTGGCGCAATTATAACTAATATCGGGGAAGTTTCAACCTCAAACGAAGGAGGGTCAGGCGGTGATCGACACCTCTCTGCCGACGCGCTCCTCCGGAAGGGCATCGTTGACCGTTGTTGGGGTAAGCGCCTGAAGCGCGGAGGCCAGGCGCTCCAGCTCGTCCTCCACCGTGTCTAAGGAGTGCGCGATTTCTCGCTCGTTCTGCCCGCGCACTTTCTCCTCCAGTAATCCCACCGCGCGAAGCGCAGCTCGTGCCGTAAAGTTGGAGACCGAGCTCTTGAGCGTATGAACAGCTCGCTCGATGCCCTGATGGTCCTGTTTGGCCAGGGCGACACGGGCTTCCTGAAGGAGATTCTTATAAGTATGCAGGAAGATTCCCGCCAGCTCGCGGAGCAGGCAGGGGTCACCGCAGGCACGATCGAGAGATTGGGCCATATCAAGAACATCCGTCGAGGTGGAAAGAGGCAGCGGTGAAAGACGAGGGAGAGCCGTCTGCTGGCACAAACTGTCAATAGTCCTCAAGAGTTCCTCGCGATGAATCGGCTTCGAAATGTACGCGTCCATGCCTGCCGCCAGGCATCGGTCCAGGTCACCCTTCAAAGCGTGCGCGGTGAGGGCAATGATCGGAAGACGAGGGCCCGCCGCGGTCTCGCGGCTGCGAATGACTGCCGCTGCTTCAAGGCCGGTCATCAGGGGCATTTGAATATCCATCAAGGCCACGTCGAATGCGCCCGCAGATGCCTTCTCGAGGAGGGCGAGCGCTTCCTGGCCATTGTTGGCTACATGCACCTCGTATCCGTTTTTTTCCAACATGTATCTTGCGAGCTTTTGGTTGGCGGGATTGTCTTCGGCCAACAGCACCCTTCGTCGTGCGCCAGGCGCTGGCGCCCTGGCGGCGCCTGCAGCGGGAGCCTGCGCCGCCAAGGAGTCCTGGTGATTCGCATCCTGAATCCGAGGAAGACGCACGGTGAAATGGAACGTGCTTCCACGGCCAACCTCGCTTTCAACGCCAAGGTGCCCATTCATCATCTCGATCATCTGGCGGCTGATGGTAAGGCCGAGGCCGGTGCCGCCGTAACGCCGGGTGGTAGAGCCGTCTGCCTGTTCGAAGGCTTCAAAAATGACCTCCTGCTTTTCACGTGGAATGCCAACCCCGGTATCGCTGACCTCAAAACGCAGGATCGCCTCGTTTTCGGTTTGCAATTCAGGTCTCACGCGCAGGGTGATGCCGCCGTGCTCCGTGAACTTGATGGCGTTCCCAATCAGGTTCGTCAGGACCTGCCGCAGACGCCCGGCGTCTCCCAGCAAGCTCGACGGTGTTTCGCGCGCGATCTCCGTTCGCAGATATAAACCCTTCTGTCGGGCACGAACGGCAAGCAGTTTTACGGTGCCATCCACGACCTCCGGAAGGCTGAAGCGGTTCAAGTCGAGTTCGAGCTTGCCAGCCTCGACCTTGGAGAAATCCAAAATGTCGTTGATGATGCCTAACAGCGAATTGGCTGAGTTTCGGACCAAATCCAGGTACTCACATTGATCGGAGCTGAGCGCCGTGTCGAGCGTGAGTTCGGTCATCCCGATAATGCAATTGAGCGGGGTACGAATTTCATGACTCATGTTCGCCAGGAATTCGCTCTTGGCTCTCGAGGCGGCTTCAGCAGCCTGCCTTGCCCGCTGCGCATCCTCTTCTGATTTTTTGAGCGCGGTGATCTCGGTGGCTATCCCGATAAGCCCGGTCGTGCGCCCTTGTGGGCCTCGCAAGGGCACGAGGCGGCTCTCATACACGGCGCCACCGGTCTCCAACACGGAGTTGACCGTTTCCCCCTCGATCGCCCGGGAGAAGGCCGCTGCGATGCCCGGAAGGTAGCCGTCCACGTCTTCGATGGAACGGCCGGTCATGGCTCCTGGCTCGATCCCCAAGGACTGAAGACTCATTCCTTCGCAAAAGGTCACTTTCCCTTCGCTGTCAAAAGCGAAGAGGATGACCGGCGCGTTCGTGACCACCGTGCGAAGGCGGAGCTCGCTCTTGCTCAACTCTTCTTCCGCGCGCTTGCGCGCGCTAATGTCGCGTGCGAAGCCAAGAATTCCAGCAAGCTGGCGGTCACGCGTGATCTGTCGCGTGCTGACATCGAGCACGACGCGGCTGCCGTCTTTGGCTAGGATCACCAGCTCAAATGTTTCCGGACCACCGCCTTCTCCGAGCTCATGAAGCAAGCGCCGCAGCCGCTCCCGCTCGGGCTCAGGCGCCAGGTCCGCGAGGTTCATTCCGAAGAGTTCCCGTTGAGTATAGCCCGTGATTAGCTCGCCCGCCTTGCTCCAGGTGATGAGGCTTCCCTCGCGGTCGTGGGTGTAGACGATATCGCTGGAATTATCAAGGAGTTCGCGATAGCGCCGTTCGTGAGCAGCTTCCCTGCTTGCGCTCCTCTTCGCAAGCTCCGCATACTCCCGCGCGTACGACTTCAGAGCCCAGATTCTCCGGGTTAAGACCAGAACCAACACACACAGCAGCCCGAAACAGAGGCGTGTTGTGATCGCACCGCCGGCCCATCCGAGCCCGACGACAGCGAAATGAACCGAGAGCACGGAGAGCCCTGAGCCGCCGGCAATGAAGCACTGATCGTCCAGGAGAGAAACAAGCTTCAAGACCCCACCCCTCTGCTCAAGCATGCATGCGCTCGATTTCGGGCTTTACAATCTTCTCGTAGCACTCGGGACAAATCCCATGGGTGAATTCCGCTTCAGAGTGTTGCGCGACGTAACTTTCGACCTGCTGCCAGTAGTTACGGTCGTTCCGTATTCGTTTGCAATACGAACAGATGGGTAGTAACCCCTGAAGCCTTTTGACGCAGTTGAGCGCGTTCTCCAGTTCCCGTACTCTGTCCGCAAGCATCATTTGCAGGCGTACCACCCGAAGTCCCACGTCGACGCGCGCACGAAGCTCGCGATGGTCGAACGGCTTGGTGACGTAATCGTCGGCTTGGGCGAGCAGGCCTTGCACGATGTCCTCCCGGCTGCCGCGTGCGGTGAGAAGAATGAGATATGCGGGATGATCGGTTTCCGTTTCTCGGACTCGCTGTATGAGCTCCAGGCCGTCCATTCTCGGCATCATCCAGTCGATGAGGGCAATGCGGGGCGCGCCAGCCTCTTGGAAAACTTTCCAGGCGGCCTCGCCATCTTCGGCGACGACAGGAACGCATCCCCAGGAGGTACACGTCACTTCTAACATGTGGCGCGAAACCGGATCGTCTTCTGCGATCAGAATCTTCATCGCAATTCGTTGCGCGCTTCAGCGCCTTCCCGGTAGCCCGCGACGGGCAATTCGAACGGCCCCGCGAATCCCTGCTGGTGGCCATCCGGTGGTACACGGGCCGTATCCAGGAGAGAGCGTTGTTCCAAAAGGGTTATCGGCAGAGTGGGTTACGCACTGGAGTTGGGATGCCGGTCGAATCGCTTGCTTGTTCTCGACCCAATGGTCCAAATGGACTGCACCTGAGTTCGGCTTCCCATGCGGCAAACGGAATGCCATCTGGGTGAGAGAACAAACCCATCGAGACGGCGAAACCGTCATCCTAAAAAACTGGACCTGCCAACAACTCTTTTGCGTATTGGGAAATAGGGAGAAATAATTGAGCGGTACTGGCCTGGAGGGAAGTCGGGGCGGCGGCGAATCGCGAATGAGCCATAACGAGTGGGATTTTGAGAGGGTGGTCGAAGAGAATAAGGGGATGGTGTTTAGTTTGGCGTTCCACTTTTTGCAAAATCGCGAGAATGCGGAGGAGCTGGCGCAGGACGTATTCGTACAGTTATATCGCCATCTCGGGAGCATCTGCTCCCGAGACCATCTGCGAGCGTGGTTGCGGCGGGTTACCGTCCATCGATGCATAGACGCCGTGCGCCGCGAGCCCCGCCTGCGAATGGTGACGCTCGACGAAGCGGCTGTGGCGGCGACCATGCCCGCAACCCGGGACCCGATCGTAGGGCAGACGCTCGAACGGCTCATTCGCAGCCTTCCTGCTAAGGCACGTTCGGTGTTGATCCTGCGTTATCAGGAGGAGTTGGAGCTTAGGGAAATTGCGGAGATCATGGAATTGCCACTGAACACCGTTAAAAGTTCGCTTCAACGCGCGCTAGCGCTTCTCCGGGCAAAGCTGGTGAGAACGACAAGTGGAGTTTCCGTATGAAGTCTTTTGAAGATGAATTGCGGTCCGTGTTGCGCCGTATCGAACCGCCGGAGGGGTTTACAAGGCGCGTGATGATGCGCTTGGATTCTGATTCCGGGCGCCGCGCCGCGCCGTTCAGGCGTCGAAATGCCTGGTTTCGCTGGGCTGCTGCGGCGGCAGCCTTCGTCTTACTGTGCGTGGGCGTCGTTCTGTACCAGGCGCGCCGTGAAGGCGAAGCGGCGCGCGCCGAGACGCTTATGGCGCTTCGCATCGCCAGCCGCCAACTTAACGGCGTAATGAAGAGAGTGATTGAACTACCGCCGCCTCCTGGGCGTGGCCGCGCAGGCGGGCGGTCTTAACGAAAGAGGAAATCATCATGCGTTCAGAAAAAAACATGATCCAGGAACGATGGGCCTCCATGGCTCAGAGGCTTTGTTTGGGCTTGCTGCTCGCAGCATCGATGGCACTTCCGGCACGGGCCCAAAGCGCAAGGCTCCAACTCGACCATCTGCAGGATTTGGCCAGCAGGGCGGAGCGCGTGACTGACGTGACGCTCGATCAACCCCTGCTCCAGCTTGCGACGAGATTCATGGCCAACAGCCAGGACCAGCAAGTTCGAGAATTGGCCATGCAGTTGAAGGGAATATACGTAAAGAGCTTCAAGTTCAGCAAACCCGGAGAGTATTCGCAGCAAGACGTCAACGCAATTCTTTCGCAGCTTCGCGCCGCTCCCTGGCAGCCAATCGTTTCCAGCCGAAACGCCAAAACTCACGAAACGGACGGCGTCTACATTTTGACTCGTGGAAACACGGTTCGAGGCCTTGCCGTGATCACCGCAGAACCAACAGAGCTGACGGTTGTGAATATTGTCGGATCGATCGATCTTAAGAAATTAAGCGCGCTGGAAGGGCATTTCGGCATTCCGCATATGAAATTGAAACAACCAGCCAGCCCGAACAAGGAAGGGGATTAAGTTCCGCTAAAACAGCGCTGGCGGCCATCTTGCTCTCTGGCCCCACGAACCGATCGGGCGCCGCAGGGAGTTATCCGCCGAGGGTGTCATCGGCGATTTCGACGATCGTACTCGATAGTTCCCGAACAACCTCCTCACCGGACGCGGCGCTGAATTTGAGCCTGCGATCGAAGGGTTGCCGAATGTGGACGACCACCTCTTGGTGTAGCCTGAACACGTGGACGACGAATTCTTCAACCCTGCTGTCCAAGGCTCTATGTAAGGCATCTTTCACCAGCTTATCCATGGGGCTTTCGAGTTCTACAAGGATTTCTGCTGACATATTGTACCCTCGTGAGCTAACGTAACGAAGTGGTGATGCCGCCGGGCCCTACCAGGCTTCTGTGAGGGATAAACCATCATACTGCGATGTCATGCTCTGTGGGCGCCCCTTGCGGCTTGCCTGACCCCAATTCCAGGAGTTCACCGTGAATCTATCTCGAAGGGACTTGGGTTTGTTGCTGCCTTCGTTGATGGCGGCCGCGTCCGGAAGTTCCTCACCATCCAAAAGGCTTCCTTCCCAGGCGTATTCCTTCCAAAGCCTCCCGGTCGAAAGGCAGGGGAAGAATGAGTTCAGGCCGGTGCTCGAAGGTACCACGCATACTGGCTTTCTCATCGAGCTGCATGAAACCACCCTTGCGCCGGGCAGAGAGCCGCATGCGCCACACCACCATCCGCACGAAGAGATCTTTCTGATCCGAGCCGGCGAAGTGGAAGTCACCATTGCGGGAAGAAGCTCCCGCCTGGGGCCTGGCGGCGTGGCCTATGTTGCTTCCAATTCGGAGCATGGAATTCGCAATCCGGGCCAGCATCTCGCACAATACTTCGTGCTCGCTCTGGGCACGGATTGAACGTCATCAGGCTCCTTCCGCAGCCTCCTAAGCGCGCCGCCTCCAGGCATTCGGGAGACGAGCGCAACATCAGGCCAAGACCTGCAACACCGATTGCGCTAAACGCGCGATCACCGAAGGCGGGACGCGATCTGGGCGCGAACGCGAGCGGAAAGCGCCTCAACTTCACTGAGGCCCAGACCCGCAGTTGAGATTTGCGGATGGATCACCAATGTTACGCAACCCGAATACACGAGGATCGAATCCGGCTTCAAAAGAGCTCTGCTTCCGATGATGGTTACGGGAACGATCGGAACGCTCGCTTTGATGGCCAGATAGAAAGAGCCTCGCTTGAACGGACCCAGAGCGCCGTCGCGGTTTCTGGTGCCCTCGGGAAAAAGCACGACGGGCCGTCCTGCCCGAATTTTTTCCGCCGCCCGGTCCAGGCTTTCAAAGGATTTATGCGCGCTGTCTCGATCCACCGGAATGTGACCTGACCGGCGCAAGTGCCAGCCGAGAAATGGAATCCGGAACAACGGTCGCTTTGCGAGAAAAACAAAATTAAGGGGGAGGACAGCGAGCAAAATCCAGATATCCATGGCGCTTGGATGATTCGAACACACCACGACCGTTGCGCCCCGGGGGATGTTTGCGAGCCCTTCGATGGTGACGCGGATGCCGCCGGTTTTCAGGATCAGCTTCGCCCAGACGCGCGAGCAATGATGTTGCCAGCCACCTCGAGGATCGAAGAGCGAGCCAGCAAGCGACAACGCTCCACACACACAGGTATAGAGGCAGATGAGCGGATCCGTAATGAAGAGGGCGCGCAGGCGCCTGAGAAAATCCAGCAGACTTTTCGTAAAGCGCCGCTCCGGATGCGGAAGCATCTGAATCCCTGAATTCTCGACGCGACGCTTTACGTTGGGCATCTTAGGGAAGCCAAGGCGCGAAGGAAGGAATAGGAGCCGGCTCCAAAGCGAGCCGGCCGGCGCGGCGCGCACGCTGAATCTCGCCGACCAGGTAAAGCGAACCGGCCACGACCACAACGTCTTGGTCGCTGCTGGCGCGGCAGGCTGACTGAAGGGCAGTGGCCGGGTCCGCCTCAACAATGACGCGTGCCATCCTGCCGGCAGTTCTCTGAAGGATTTCCTCCGGCAAAGCAGAGCGCTCAACACCCGTTTGGGTGAGATACACCTCTTCCGCCAGCGGGAAAAGGAGCGCCGCGATCTTCGCGATATCCTTGTCGCGCATGGAGGCGTAGACCATCCGTACTCGTCTGCCAGAAAATTGTTCTTGAATAAAACCCGCCACTGCCTGTGCGGCGGCGGGGTTGTGCGCTCCATCGAGCAGGACGAGCGGAGCGTGGTGAATGGCTTGCAAGCGGCCGGGCCATCGCACAGCGCTCAGCCCGTCGCGAATTGCCTGGGTGGACACCACGAAACCCTCTTGCTGAAGAATCCAGGCGGCGGCCACCGCCGCGGAGGCGTTCTGGACTTGAAATCTTCCCGCGAGTGCTGGCGCCAGGTCCCTTAGCTCAGCATCGCCAACAACAAGATCGAATACAAAGCGACCGCGATGGTTTCGCACGTGCTCCACTCGAGCCTGCTCCGGCAAGTCTAGGAGTTGGGAGCCCATCTCCTGGCATCGCTGTCGAATGACGTTGGCGGCTTCCGGATGCTCGCAAGCCGAGATCAGCGGCCGGCCCGGTTGAATGATTCCTGCTTTCTCCCGCGCGATGGCTTCGTGCGTCCTGCCCAGGAACTCTTCGTGGTCGAGTGCGACATTGGTAATCACCGCAACACGCGGGACCGTGACGTTCGTAGCGTCGAGCCGTCCGCCCATTCCTACTTCAAGGACGGCGAAGTCCACGTGGTTTGCCTTGAATTGAAGCAAGGCGGTGACCGTGAGAAGCTCAAAGAACGTCAAAGGACGGGGTAGCGTTCCGTGCCGTAGGAGCGCCTGTGCCGCTTGCCAGACCTCAGTAAAGGTTGCGGCGAAGCGGGCGTTGGAAATGTCGCGTCCGGAAATGCGGATCCGTTCGTTCACCCGGACGAGGTGGGGAGAGGTGTAAAGTCCGGTTCGATAGCCGGCGCGAGCGAGGATGGCGGCCAGCATGGCTGCCGTCGAGCCCTTTCCGTTGGTGCCGCCAACGATGGCCGTCGGGTAGGAACATTCAGGGTTCCCGAGCGCATCGAGCACAGCTCGCGTCGCATCCAGGTCAAACTTGATGTGGCGAACCTCGTGGCCCATTTCCTCGAGGCAGGCGAGGCATTCATCGTACGTCATAAAAGCTGGAATTCGACCTATTGCCGCAGGTCATCGGAAAGCTGCGAATCGCAGAGCATCCTCAACACTCGACCCAGGTAACGCTTCAGTTCCTTGCGCGGCACGATTGCGTCAATCATGCCATGCTGCAGGAGGAACTCGGCGCGTTGAAAACCCTCCGGAAGCTTCTGGCGCATGGTTTGCTCGATCACGCGTGGTCCAGCGAAAGCGATGAGCGCCCCGGGCTCTGCAACGTTCAGGTCTCCCAGCATCGCAAAACTCGCCGTGACGCCACCGGTCGTTGGGTCGGTCAGGACGGAAATGTAAGGTTCGTGCGCTTCTTCCAGCCGCGTTAGAGCTGCGCTGATTTTTGCCATTTGCATGAGGCTGATGGCGCCCTCCATCATGCGGGCGCCGCCGGAACAGGATACGGCGATCAACGGCATGTGCCCGGAAATACAGCGGTCGATCGCACGGGCGACTTTTTCACCCACCACCGCGCCCATGCTGCCTCCGATAAACCGGAACTCCATGGCGCAAACGGTCACGCGCCGTCCTTCCAGCAGGCCTTCACCCGTGACGAGCGCATCCGCGAGGCCCGTCTCCGCGCGAGCCTTTTCCAAGCGCTCGCGATAACTTTCACGTCCCTTAAAGCCCAGCGGATCCGCGGACCTGAGCCCGGCGTCCAGCTCGCAATACTTTCCTTCATCGAACAGCATCCGCAGACGGTCGCGCGCGCCAATCCTGAAATGATGGTTGCATTTCGGACAGCAGAACAGGCTCGCTTCCAGATCTTTTTTCCACAGCATCTGCTTGCAGCCACCGCACTTGATCCACAGCCCTTCAGTCTGCACGCGCTTGGCTTTCGGCGCTTCCAACCTTTTTTTTTCTGTGCGAAACCAGGCCATGACTAATAATCAATGCCTCTCTGCGCGAGGATGCCTTTCTGATAGGGATGTTTCACCTCGCGCATTTCAGTCACCAGGTCCGCAAGCTCGATCAGCGACGGATGTGCATTTCGTCCGGTCAGGATCACGTGGACTGAGTCGGGCTTGCGGCGTAGCGCTTCAGCTACCGGCTCAGGATCCAGCATTTTGTAGCTGATGGCATAATTGATTTCATCCAGAATAACCAGGTCATAGTTGCCGCTCGAAATCTTCTCGCAGGAGAGGGCCCATGCCTCCTGGACCTTCCGCACGTCTTCCGGCTCAGGCTTTTCAGCGCCGATCTTGACAAATCCGCGTCCCATGGGCAAAACCTCGAGCCGGTCTTTGCCCAATGCTTCCGCGGCATCAAGCTCGCCATAGTGCCACGATCCCTTAATAAACTGGATCATCACCACTCGAAGTCCCTGGCCCACAGCCCGGAATGCGGTTCCGAGGGCAGCCGTGGTTTTGCCTTTTCCGGGACCCGTATAAACCAGGATTAAACCCTTCCGATCTTCGGGCAAACTCGCCTCCCCTGTCGTCGGGTATCAGCGTGGGTAGGGATATCCACGCTGGATGCTGTAGGCGCGGTAAATCTGCTCGAGGAGCAGGGTACGAGCCCAATCGCGCGTGAAGGTCATGCGGCTGAGTGAGAGAAGGAGGTCAGCCTGCTTTCGAAAGGCCGCCGAAAAACCTTCGGAGCCACCCACGATGAAAGCCAATTCTTGACAGTTTTGCATCTCGCACTTGCCCATCCACCGCGCAAATTCCTGTGAGGTCCACTCCCTTCCGCTCTCGTCCAGAACCACCTTGCGGCTTCCGTTCACGCGCTCTAACAGGCGATGCTCAGGACCCCAAAGGGCTGAGCGTCTGGCCATCCGGTCCAGCCTCCTCGAGGGCGCCAGTTCCTCGACCACAATGTTCCCGAAGTGAGCGAGCCTCGCCACATAGTCCACCTGAAGCGCGCGGAGGAATGGATTCTTCGTTTTGCCTTCCCAAATGATGCGGATCCGCATGTGCTCGCATTCAACAGCGGCCCGCTACGGCGCGGGAAACGATTCGGAAATCTCCATGCGTCGCGCGTTCTTCCACAGGCGTTCCAGATCGTAGAACAGGCGCGCTCGCTCGTGGAAAACGTGCACAACGAAGCTCAGGTAATCGATCAGAATCCATTCTGCCCTCGCGTAGCCCTCCACGTGCGCCGGCGTCAATCCGGACTTTCTGAGCGTCTCCACAATGCCATCACAAATGGCCTGGGTGTGGCGCGTGGAAGTGCCGCTGCAAATAACAAACCAGTCCGTGAAAGAAGACACTTCGTGCAAATCCAGAAGGCTCAGGTTTAATGCCTTTCGATCCTGTGCGGCTTGGATCGCCTTGCGAACGCTTGCGGTCATCTCTCCAAGCCTGGCTGAACCTTCGAGGAATATAAGCTCTGTTTCAATATGTATTCTTTCACAAGCGGCGGGAGAAGACTAGCCACCGGCTTTCCCTCTCCGATCCACTCGCGGATTTCACGCGATGAAACCGTCGCGTTGACGCTGCCCAGCAGGTGCAGCCTGGACCTCCGGAGCTGAATCGTCGTTTGGCCTGCGAGCACGCTTGGAGATCCGACCATGCGGCGCCGCACAACACGGAGCACTTCCTGGAGGGAATAGCCCGGCCTTGACACAACGATGAAGTCGGCCATATCCAGCAGCCGCTCGGGCGCCCGCCATTCGGGCAACTCCAGGAATGCATCCAGGCCGATCAGGAAGAAAAGGCGGTCGCGTCGCCCTAAAGACTTTTTCACCCGTCGTGCGGTGTCGATGGAGTAGTAGGGCCGGCCGGTGTCGCGCGGGGCCTCGATCAACGAGGGTACAAAGCGCGGTTCTCCCGCACACGCCAGCGTGACCATGGCGTAGCGATGCACGAAGCGCGTGAGCTTGCCGGGCGGCTTATGGGGTGGGTTGCCGGAGGGAACAAAGAGAATGCGGTCGAGGCAAAAACTGTTCGCCGCAGCGGTTGCTGCTTTCAGGTGCCCTGCGTGTATAGGATCGAAGGTCCCACCGAAAATCGCAACTCTCATTCCGAAAAGTGGCGGCGCTTCCGCAGTTGGCCGCGCCGCTCAGCCGGTGAGGGCGATCGCGGAGGTGTGCTGGAGTTCATCCCAGGCCGCGCACTTTAACTCCTCCAGCCCTTGGCCCGTAATGGCCGAAATCTCCACACAACGGCGGCCCTCTCGCCGGCAAAACTGCCGCACCGAACGCAGCCTTTCGCCGTTGCCTGCGGCGTCGATTCGCGAAGCCACGACGATCAACGGTTTGGATGCCACAGCCGGGCTGAAACTGCTCAGTTCGTTCATCACGACGCGGAAGTCTTCCGAAGGGTCACCCTTCGTGCCTTCCGCCGCATCGACGAGGTGCAGCAGGAGCCGTGTACGCTCAATGTGCTTCAGAAACCGGATGCCCAATCCCCGGCCTTCATGGGCGCCTTCTATGAGGCCTGGAATATCGGCCATCACAAAGGTCCGATCCATGTCTAATGCCACAACTCCAAGCTGCGGCTCGAGGGTGGTGAAGGGATAATCTGCGATACGGGGCGTCGCCGCGCTGACACAGCTAAGCAATGTGGATTTCCCGACGTTGGGAAATCCCACCAGCCCCACGTCTGCCAGGAGCTTTAGCTCGAGACAGAGCGCCACATCCGCCCCCGGCTCGCCCGGGTCTGCCCGCCGGGGCGCCTGGTTGACCGAATTGGCAAAGCGCGCGTTCCCCCTTCCACCGCGTCCACCACTGGCTACGACAAGCCGTTGCCCGGGCCCTGAAAAATCCCACAGCTTTTGGCCCGTACCATCATCATAAACAACAGTGCCGGCAGGAATGAGGACCACCGTGTCGCTGCCGTTTCTGCCGTGCCGGTTGGACCCTTCGCCGTGCCGTCCCCGCTCTGCTGCGAATTGGCGATTAAAGCGGAACTTCAGGAGGGTATTGACGTGCTCGCTGCTCTCCAGCCACACGCTGCCACCGTTCCCGCCGTCGCCTCCGCTCGGCCCGCCGCGCGGCACGTACTTTTCCCGGCGAAAGGCGACGCAGCCATTACCACCCCTTCCGCCCACCGCGCGGATCTTGGCCTCATCGATGAACACAGGCCTGTTTCCCTGCCATTATGCTGATTCGGCCGGGGCGGCGAGAACGCTCACGAAGCGGCCTGCTTTCCCTTTGTCCTCAAAACGCACGGCACCCGCCACCTTGGCGTAGAGCGTGTCGTCTTTGCCGATTCCGACGTTCAAGCCGGGCTTTAACCGGCTACCCCGCTGGCGAACCAGGATGGAACCTCCGGAAACGATTTGGCCGTCAAACCGTTTGACGCCGAGGCGTTGTGAGTTGGAATCGCGCCCGTTGCGCGAACTTCCCAGTCCCTTTTTGTGTGCCATCGTTTCTCTCCCAGGAAGTGGCTGATTGAACGTTACCCAGCCTGCGAGGCGCAGGATATGGTTTGAATGAGGACCTCGCTGAAGGGTTGCCGGTGGCCGATCGTACGGCGGTACTGTTTTTTCCGCTTATATTTGAGAACCCGGACCTTTTTCGCTCTGGAATTCCGGACAATGACACCTTGCACCGTTGTGCCTGCCAGCAACGGATTGCCAACCTGGAGCGTCGCGCCACGTACTGCAAATACGTGATTGAACTCTACGCGCGATCCTTCACTGCCCTGCAACCTCTCGACGCGAATCGTTTCACCGGGCGAAACCTTGTACTGCTTTCCACCTGTTCGGAATATTGCGTACATTCAGCTTAACATCCCTTCTCTCAGATCAATACATCAGTCTACAAGCCAATGAAACAGCCTGTCAATGAACGCGCCTGCAAGTTTTCCTCCTTCTCCAGGCTGGAATCGCCGCTGATGGATTCGTGGGCAGCAGGAACGCGTAGCGCCGGCATCTTGCCGGCCTTGAAAAATGCCGCCGGGACGGCAACGCCAAGTCGGGGGTGTGTCACTCTGAAACGCAAGATTCATCAGTCGACAGCCGTGCCCCGGAGTTTCTACCTTTCACACGCCGTTTCCCGGGTGCCCCCGTATCAGTTGGTCATGTCGCTTCGCGACACCCACGAAGCGATGAAAGCGTTTGGGGTAGGGGCGGGTTTCAAACCCAGGGCTGTCCAAATTAGCTTCGGGCCAGCAAACCGCTTGTTGATTCTATTGAACAAACTTCGCCCCTGAAGGCTGGTTTGAAAACCAGGTTCCCCCGGCGGCGGAGGGGAACGGGTCGGCAG
>JASHON010000194.1 GCA_030041095.1 Terriglobia bacterium | reverse complement strand
GGATTTCAGGTTGCCGTGATCCAGATTATAGATTCCCAAATCCGTCGCCACTGACGCGGAGTTGGGAGATTCAGCCAAAGCTGTGGTGAAAAAAACCAGGTCATCTTTCCAAACGCGGTTGCGTGCGTAGATGCGCGCGCCCAGCAAACACGCGAGCACGACCGCCGCAGCCACCGCAGCCCGGCGCAGCCATTTGCTCCGCGCCGGCATCGCCTGCCACAATTTCAAGGCCGCCCACGCCGCCAGCCAACACAGGCCTATCGACGGCAAATAAAGATAGCGCTCCGCGAATACGTTCATGGGCATCCAGCGTGCGTTCAACACGGGAGCGAGGGTGATATAGAACCAAAGCAAGGCAAAGCTGAGCCGCCGGTCTCGTCCCCAGAAATAAATGAACAGCGCGGCGCTCAAAGCCACGGCAAGGCTGCCTGCCAGGAACGACGGCAACAGCCTTCCGATGCTGTTCGGAAATGGGTGAAAGGCGCTGAGGTGCACGGGCCAAACCATGACGTGAAAATACTGGGCCATGAGGGCCACGGCGGAGAAGAAGACGGCGTTGTATTGCATGCCGGGACGAATTGGAATGGCGGCAAGACCGCCTAAAATCCGAACGCGCAACAAAAGATAAACCGCGAGGAGGACCCACAGAACGGCGTAACGGCTGAGCTTGACGGACCACGAGGTTTCACGGCGATCCGGGCGGCAGGTGTGTTCATAAAACGTGGCAAGGAAAGGCAAGGTGGCTGCCGGCTCTTTGGCGAGCAATGCCAGCACGAAGCTTACTGCCATTCCGCATTGCAGAGAGATGGTTCTTGGTGCGTTGCCCGCGATCCGCATTGGCCGGCGACTGCAGCCTTCCCCGGCGCGCCCCGGCGCGCTCACAAGGAAGCACCAGAACGAAATCAGGAAAAACAGGCCCAGCTCGAGGTCGGTGACGGCCGCGATCCAATCCACATCCTCGCTGTGGACGGGATGCAAGGCGAAGAGTGCGGCGGCCAGGAAAGCCAGGCGCGAATCCTGAAAGATTCTCCGGCTGACGACAAAGAGCATCAAAACCACGCCTACATTGAGCGCTACGTTGACGGCGTGATATCCCAGCGCGTGGAAGCCGAAGGTTTTATAGCAGAGCAGATATCCGAACGTCATGAGCGGGCGGTAATAGTTGGTGATGCCAATCGCTCCGCCCTGATACCACCACGCGCTCTTCGTAAATATGGGAATCAGATATTTGAAGCTGCGGATGGCCGGGTTGTGCAGCACCTGCGTATCATCGTCCCAAACGAAGGTGTTGAAGAGGGAGTTAACGTACGGAAGGAAGGCTATAAGCGCGAGAAGCAACCACGGAAACTTCACCACAGAGAGCACAGAGGGTTTGGTCCAGTGTTCTTCGTCTGTCATTGAAGCAGGCGCCTCTTCTCATCTTCGTGTCCTCTGTGGTTCATCAAGAAAAAGATTTACCACAGAGAGCACAGAGGGCACAGAGGATTTTGGTCCCGTATGCTTGGTTCGTTGTCCTTTCATCTCTGTGTTCTCTGTGTCCTCTGTGGTTCATCAAGGAAAAGATTTACCACAGAGAGCACAGAGGGCACGGAGGATTTTCTCCGTGGTTCTTGGTTCGTTGTTCTTTAATCTCTGTGTGCTCTGTGTCCTCTGTGGTTCATCAAGGAAAAGATTTACCACAGAGAGCGCAGAGGGCACAGAGGATTTGGTCCAGTGTTCTTGGTCCGTTGTTCTTTCATCTCTGTGTGCTCTGTGTCCTCTGTGGTTTATAAAGGAAAAGATTTACCACAGAGAGCACAGAGGGCACGGAGGGCTTGGTCCCGTCTTCTCGGTTCGTTGTCCTTTAATCTCTGTGTTCTCTGTGTCCTCTGTGGTTCATCAAGGAAAAGCCTTACCACAGAGAGCACGGAGGGCACGGAGGATTTGGTCCCGTATGCTTGGTCCGTTGTCCTTTAATCTCTGCGTTCTCTGTGTCCTCTGTGGTTCATGCAAGAAAAGACTTACCACAGAGAGCACAGAGGGCACAGAGGATTTGGTCCCGTCTTCTCGGTTCGTTGTCCTTTCATCTCTGTGTGCTCTGTGTCCTCTGTGGTTCATCAAGGAGAAGATTTACCACGGAGAGCACAGAGGGCACAGAGGATTTGGTCCAGTGTTCTTGGTCCGTTGTCCTTTCATCTCTGTGTTCTCTGTGTCCTCTGTGGTTCACAAAAGAAAAGCCTTACCACAGAGAGCACAGAGGGCGCAGAGGGTTTGTTCCCGTCCTCTCGGTTCGTTGTCCTTTAATCTCTGTGTTCTCTGTGTCCTCTGTGGTGCATATCTGTGTTCTCTGTGTTCTCTGTGTCCTCTGTGGTTCATATCAGTGTTCTCTGTGGCCTCTGTGGTTCATATCAGTGTCCTCTGTGGTGAACCTTATCTTTCCAGCTTGCGCAGGTGCTCTAGGGCGCTGGCCCGGACCTGCGCGTTCGCAGCCGTTTTGTAGACTTCCATCCAAAGCAGCCGGGACGTCTCAATCTCTCCGCCCTTAGCCGCAATGGACGCCGCCAATGTTTTCATCCAGATTTCCGCCCCGGGCCGGTTGCTGCCTGCCAGGAAAATGCGGGCTGCGACAGAGTAGTTGTGCAAATCCCAGTATTCAACAAATCCCCAATCCTGCCAGAGCCGCCAGTAATTGGGATTGGCTACGATGCCGCGCTGGACCAACTGCATGGCCTGCTGCGGCTCGCCGGCCCCGCCGGGCGGCCGCTCAGCCAGAAAGATCGATCCGAAGCGGTAAGCCACCAGCAAATGTGGATCGAGATCGGTTGCGATGCGCAGCAACCTTCCCAGCTCCCGGTAATTCGGACGCTTCGTCAGCCGCGCTCTGCCGTAATACTGAACCGCTCGCGTCCAGTAAAGGTCAGCCAGCAATCCGTCAAAGCCGAGGCTTAAGTCACGAAGTTTCCAGCCAGAGATGCCGACGGTTTCGCCGGGTTTGCCTGCGGCAACAGCTAGAGACGCGCTTTCGTTTGCCCGATCGATTCGCCTGCGAAGCGGGATTTGTACCAAAAAAGAGGAGACCAGAATCGCAGCCGCCAGTGCGTAACCCCACGTTCGCCGGCTCATTGCAGCTCGCGCTCCTCGAAGATCAGGATCGACGCGGAAACGAGGATGGCGGCGTAGAGCAAAGCATAAAGTGAGTGAGAAACAAGCGCGCGCCCCGGCACCAACGTTCCGTGCGCGGCGCCGCTCACCACGTTGAATGCGCTGAAATCCGGGAAAACATAATAGAGGAAGGTGGCCAGCCAGCCCATCGCAGCGCTCTGCGATTCATGTCCAAACCAAAGGATATCCGTCAGTAAGCTGCCGATGATGAAGACGCAGAACGTGAAGAGCGCGGAGAGCGCTGGAGAAGAAATGCAGGAAAAAAACAGCGCCACTCCCACCACCAGCGCCAGCTCCAGGAGAATGAAATAAACCGCTTCGAGGGACGCCAGATCTTCCGGCACCAGGCGCGGCGTCTGAACGAGCAGGATCGCAAAATAGCCTGCCGTCATGATTCCGGTATTGACGGCCAAAGTGAGAACCAGACCCAGATACTTGCCCAGGATGAACTCCCAGCGCGCCACCGGTTTTGAGAGCACGTTGTAAAGCGTTCGGCGCTCGATTTCCCGCCACACCAGGCTTATGCCGATGAAAATGGCCATCAACAAACCAAAGAACCGGATGGCGCCCAGACCTAGGTTGACGAGCATCATTTGCGTGACGCCGATCGAGATGCTTCCCATCAAAACGGCGGCAGCGCTCATCAGCACCGCGAAAAGAACAAGGCTATACAGAATCTTGTCTCGCACGGACTGCTTGAAGGTATGGAGAGCGATGGAGGAAATGCGTTGAAACACGGCCGTTGTCCTTGGTCAGTTGCGCGTTTGCGCGCGATCGGCCATCAGATGTCAGAAATCAGCAAACAACGCATACACTGAGAGCGCTCTGTCGCCTGGTGGCGCCTGAAGCGCTCCCCGACCCGGGCCGTTGAACGTGTCAAGAGATTGAGCGGGGCTGTCATGCTGCTAATTCCTGATATCCGATCATTGGCCCCTTCTTTGCTCACTGCCGGCTGACGGCTGGCTGCTGCCGGTGGCCTGCGGCTTGTGGCCTGCCGTTTCCCCGACTTGCGCCATGAAATAATCCTCGAGAGATGCTTTGACGGGATTCACGGAATGAACACGCGCGCCGGCGACCAAGGCTTTCTCGAGCAGGACGCTCGCCTCGCAGCCTTCCACCGATTCCATTCGAACTCGCTCGCCCGTACGCACCATGTTGCGCACGTAAGGATTGAGGGCCTCCAAAATCGCAGCGGAAGGATTTTCGACTACCATCTCGACGGCGGAAACCTGAAGAGCCAGGAGCTGATCCAGCTCGCCCGCGCCCAGCAGCTTGCCGCGATTCACAATGGCCACGCGGTCGCAAAGCGTTTCTGCGTCGGAAAGGATATGGGTGGAAAAAAACACCGTCTTCCCTTCCCGGCGAAGGTTCAGAATGAGGCTGCGCACGTCGCGCCGGCCGAGCGGGTCAAGCCCGGACATGGGCTCATCCAAAAAGACGACCTCCGGATCGTTGATGAGCGCCTGCGCGATGCCGAGCCGCTGCACCATGCCCTTGGAGTATTTGCGAATGCGCAGCGATTTAGACTCCGCAAGGCCAGCGCGCTCCAGCAATTCGCCCGTCCGGCGGCATGCTTCGCTGCTCCTGAGTCCCAGAAGCGATGCAGAAAACATCATCAGCTCTTCGGCGCTGAGATGGTCGTAAAAGCTGGGATTTTCCGGAAGAAAGCCAAGCCGGGCACGAAGTGAAGATTCGCGAACGTCACGGCCCAGGATGCGCGCCGTGCCGGAAGTGGGGAAAATGAGGCGGAAAAGAATCTTCAGCGTGGTGCTCTTGCCAGCTCCATTCGGGCCGAGCAAGCCGTAGATTTCTCCAGCCTCCACTTGCAGGCTCAGGCCATCTAGCGCGCGCTTCAGGCGATTCTTCGCGAACCCCGCCTTATAATCTTTGGTCAGGTTTTGAAGCTCAATGACCGCCATGTGAGATTTATATTAACAGGAATTCAACGGTGTGGGGGCGGGTTTGAAACCCGCCCCCTGCAGTCCGGAAGGGCGGGTTATTGGCCTGGAAAAAGAGAATAGGGCGAGCCTGCAAGGCTCGCCCCATTCTGGTGGTGCGCTGGTCGTTCGCGCTGCGGTTTGCGCGTGATTCCCGCACGAAGCAGTCGCTATTGCAGCGGCGGGTCCGTCGTGTCTTCGGTCGCGCCGTTAGTGATGCCAGGGGCGGTGCCTGTGGTGGTGTAACGAATCACCCCAGACTGGTCGACGCCATAGGCGTCCTGGCCCGTCGTTCCGACGGTCACGGGCACGGCAACGCAGCCAAACGTGTTGATGCTGCCACTGGCGTCTGCCGTTCCCGCTGCGTACGTGAACGTGTAACCGCTCTTGGTGCCCGCCGCGAGGACGCTGTCAATCAAGTCCGCGGTGGTGGCCGTAGCAGTCGCGGCCGGTCCAAGGTCCGCCAGGGTGGCGCTGTAACCAGTGTTGTAGTTCGAAGAGTACGTCACTTCTGCAGTGTTGATGGTCCGCAAAGACTCGACCGCAGATGCCTGGTTAGCGGCCATTCTCGAGCGCAGCAGGTTGGGAATGGCGATGGCCGCGATGATCAGAATGATCGCCACGACGATCAGCAGCTCGATCAATGAAAAGCCCTCTTGGGTTCTTTTCTTGAAGTTCATTCTCTTTCACCTCTTTTGATATTTTGAATTCCTGTTCCTTGGCACGGGTTCTAAACCCGCCGGTATCAAAAGCAACTGGCTGGCCAAAATTCCCGTTTATCGGCTCGCGCGAGCGTGGCGGTTAAGCTTTGGAAACCTCGGCCGTTAGCGTGTGCCGGCGAGTGAGAGGATGAATTAGGAAACTTTCAGAATCCGCGCTTTGCCGTTTTTTGTCTCTGCCCGCTGCCGCATTTGGTCAATGGATGAGCAGCGTGCGACGCACGCCAGCCTCCAGGCTAAAAGAATACCAAACTTTAACCATAGAGGGGACAGAGGGTTTGTGTTCTCTGTGGTTCATCAAGGGAAAGATTTACCACAGAGAGCACAGAGGGCACAGAGGGTTTTGGCCGGTGTTCTTTGTTCGTTGTCCTTTAATCTCTGTGTCCTCTGTGGTTCATCAAGGAAAAGATTTACCACAGAGGGCACGGAGGGCACAGAGGGTTTGGTTCGGTGCTCTTCGTCCGTTGTCGAACCAGGCGGTTCCTTTCTTCTCTGTGTTCTCTGTGTCCTCTGTGGTTCATAAAAGAAAAGGCTTACCACAGAGAGCACAGAGGGCACGGAGGATTTTGTCTGGTGTTCTTTGTTCGTTGTCCTTTAATCTCTGTGTTCTCTGTGTCCTCTGTGGTTCATAAAAGAAAAGCCTTACCACAGAGAGCACAGAGGGCACGGAGGATTTTGTTCCAGTGTTCTTGGTCTGTTGCCTTTTAATCTCTGTGTTCTCTGTGTCCTCTGTGGTTTATCAAGGGAAAGATTTACCACAGAGAGCACAGAGGGCACAGAGGGTTTGGTCCGGTGCTCTTGGTTCGTTGTCCTTTTTTCTCCGTGTTCTCTGTGTCCTCTGTGGTTTATCAAGGGAAAGATTTACCACAGAGAGCACAGAGGGCACAGAGGGTTTGGTCTGGTGTTCTTTGTTCGTTGTCCTTTCATCTCTGTGTTCTCTGTGTCCTCTGTGGTTTATCAAGGGAAAGATTTACCACAGAGAGCACAGAGGGCACAGAGGGTTTTGGCCGGTGTTCTCGGTTCGTTGTCCTTTAACCTCTGCGCTCTCTGTGTCCTCTGTGGTTCATCTCTGCGTTCTCTGTGTTCTCTGTGGTGAATCACAGCACACGGAGGATCAGGCACTTCAGATAGAGCGTCTCCGGAACGGTAAGAAGGATGGGATGGTCGCGGGATTGCGTTCTCCGCTCGACCACAGAAACCGTGCGATGGGCATCGAGCGCCGCAGCCGCGACGATTTCGAGCAAATCAGCCTCACTGATGTGGAACGAGCAGGAACAGGTAAACAGAAAACCGCCGGGAGAAAGAATCTTGAGCGCGCGTAGATTGAGCTCCTTGTACGCACTGAGCGCGGATTCCCGGCTGGATTTGTGACGCGCGAAGGCAGGCGGATCAAGGACAATCGTTTCAAAGCGCAGCTTGTCATGATCTGCAGTTTTCAGAAAATCGAAACCGTTAGCTTCCTTCCATTCCACGTTCGGCGCAGCGCTGCCGTCCGCGTTCAGCTCCTGGTTGCGCCGGGCGCCATCGAGCGCCGACGAGGAGCTATCCACGCCGATGACGGAATCGCAGCGCGCGGTGAGCGTCAAGGCGAAGGCGCCTGTATAGCAAAAACAATCGATCGCGCGCCCGCTTGCGTATTGGAGCGCAGCGGCACGGTTTTCGCGCTGGTCGAGATAGCCGCCCGTCTTCTGACCCTCCATTAAATCGTACGCGAATCGAAGCCCGCCCTCTTCTTCGACGACGACTTCACGCACTTCTTCACCTGCGAGCCAGCCTCGCCGCTCCGGCAGGCCCTCCAAGGCGCGCACCGGCACATCATTGCGCTCAATAATGGCGTGGGGAGTGAAGCGTTCTTTCAAGATTTCAACCACGTCCGGCATGAGGCGATCCATGCCTTGGCTCAGCGCCTGAATCACGAAGACATCACGATAGCGGTCGATGATGAGCGATGGGAGCAAGTCTGCTTCGGAATGAACCAGGCGGAAAGCCTCGGCGCCGTTTGCTATCCTGGCGCGCCATCCCGCGGCCTGAAGGATGCGCTCGGCAAGGAATGCGCGGTCGAAAACACGCTCTTCGCGCGTCAGCAAGCGCAAGGCGATTTGGGATTTGCTGCTATAAAGCGCTTGTCCCCAGTACCGTTTCTTGCGATCGATTAATCGCACCAAAGCGCCGCCCGGCGCGTCGCCGGAGGATTCGACGTCGCTCCGGTAAATCCAAGGATGGCCGGAAAGGATTCTCTGAGCGGCGCGATGCGAGATGTGAATCTCAGGAAGATGCACGCAATGAATGTAGCACTTTTTGTCCGTGATCCGCTGCGACGAGCGATCAGAGATCAGAGATCAGCAAGCACGGGCGCAGGTCCGAGCCCATCAACTCGCTCTGTGACATCCGAAGCGACCCGCCCGGACGCCCCTGTTAAGATTTGAGAGATGCTTGTCTCTGACTTTGATTACGATCTGCCGGCGGAACTGATCGCGCAGCGGCCGTTGGAGGAGCGCGATGCGGCGCGCATGATGGTCCTGAACCGCAAAGACGGCAGCATTGAGGATCACGAATTTTGCGAGCTGCCCCCAATGCTGCGAGCGGGAGATTTGCTGGCGCTCAACAATACCCGAGTCTTTCCGGCGCGATTGCTGGGCCGTCGAAAAGGAGTGCGAGCGCAGCAAATTGGAAAAAACAATCCGCGAGCGCGCGAGTTCCTGCGGGCTGAAATTGAATTGCTGCTTTGCCGGCACGAGACAGGGGACCTATGGCACGGCCTGGTTCGGCCCGGGCGGAAGGTACGAACCGGAGAAACGCTGGTGTTTGGCGATGGAGAGCTGGAAGCTGAAGTTTTGGGCCGGGGCGACTATGGACTTCGCCTCGTCCGGCTGAAGGCACGCTCCGGAATGGTGGAAGAGAAACTAGAACGGTTTGGCCACATCCCGCTCCCGCCCTATCTTAGCCGGCCAGACGATGCGTCGGACCGAGCGGCCTACCAGACCGTTTACGCTCGCGTGACCGGCGCTGTAGCCGCGCCCACCGCCGGGCTGCACTTTACGGACCGAACGTTTCGAGACCTGCGCGAGCGGGGTATCGAGACGTGCGAGATCACTCTGCACGTGGGTCCGGGAACGTTCCGTCCAGTGCATGTTGAGCGAGTTGAAGATCACGTGATGGAAGCGGAGTGGTACCAGATTACCTCGGAGGCGGCCGCCACGATCGAGCGGGCGCGGCGGGAGGGACGGAGGGTGATTGCGACCGGCACCACCTGCACTCGCGTGCTGGAACATGCGGCCAAGACAAATGGCGGCATGGTACCGGCCAGCCAGGGAGAAAGCAGCCTGTTCATCAGTCCCGGCTTTCGCTTTCAGGTGGTGGATGCGCTGCTCACCAATTTCCATCTCCCGCGATCCACGCTGCTGATGCTGGTTTCTGCATTTGCAGGCCGTGAATTCACTCTTCGGGCATACCGTCACGCGGTCGAGCAGCGGTACCGGTTCTATAGCTATGGGGATTGCATGCTGATTGAATAAGAACAGAGACGAGAGACGAGAGACAAGAGACGAGAGACAAGAGACGAGAGACAAGCAGCCTTTGCTTGGCCATGGTCCGTTGTCCGTTGGGAAAAGGGTTCACAAACCAGAGATCAGTTATCAGTTGGTCATGTCGCTTCGCGACACCCACGAAGCGATGAAAGCGTTTGGGGTAGGGGCGGGTTTCAAACCCAGGGCTGTCCAAATTAGCTTCGGGCCAGCAAACCGCTTGTTGATTCTATTGAACAAACTTCGCCCCTGAAGGCTGGTTTGAAAACCAGGTTCCCCCGGCGGCGGAGGGGAACGGGTCGGCAG
>JASHON010000193.1 GCA_030041095.1 Terriglobia bacterium | reverse complement strand
GGCGCGTCAAGGTCTGGGATGCGGAGCACCAAAGGATGGTGGTGCTGCTCACCAATCACATGCAGTTCGCCGCCACGACGATCTCCGAAATCTATCGCCAGCGCTGGCAGATTGAACTTTTCTTCCGGGCGCTGAAACAATCTCTCCGGGTCAAGACCTTTGTCGGCACCAGCGCCAACGCGCTGAAGATTCAAATTGGGACAGCACTGATTGCGATGCTGGTGCTGAAGTATTTGCAGTGGCGCGCCCGTTTCGGCTGGTCGCTGTCGAACCTGGTGGCCCTGCTGCGCCAGCAGCTCTTTGTTTATCGGGACCTTTTCGCCTGGCTGGATGAGCCCTTTGAACCTCCGCCGGCGCTGCGGGGGATCCATGACACCCAACTTTCTCTTGGTTTTAGTCAGGTTTAATGGGACAGCACCATGAAAAATTCCGCGCCTCGCCCGGCCCGTTCACCTCCGCCGCCGGGGAAACCTGGTTCTCAAAACCGGCTCCAGGGGCGAAGTTTGTCCAATACAATCAACACGCAGTTTGCCGGCCCGCGGCTAATTTGGACAGCCGTGGGTTTCAAACCCGCCCCTACCCCAAACGCTTTCATCGCTTCGTGGGTGTCGCGAAGCGACATGACCAACTGATACACGGGCACCGAAGCGGCTTCCAGAGCGCCCTGGAAACGGCGTGTGAAATGTAGGAGCTCCACGGAAAGGCAAAGCTTTCCTCAGGTCTGGCCACACGTCACGCCGCGGAGCCGCATCACGCCTCAGCCGCACTCCTCAACCAATGTAGCAACTCCACCGACGCATCGAGACCCGGCCGTCCCTTGACTATGATAGGCTACAAACATATACTTGTAGTGTGGGCGTGGCGCAGGTCCGCGGTTGCGCGCTCCAGCCTCCGGGCAGCCCGGTCCCAGCCTGCGAATGAGACTTTTCCAGGCCCGGCCAGCGGAATGCGAGCGCGCAAGAACGTGGGAAGTAATCGTGCCACAAGCAAAGCGCCTCGCGCCTTGCCGCAAAGCCGCCAGGTTTCGCAAGGGGATCTTTTGGCGGACCGAAGGAACCGTACCTGGAGGCTTGACTATGAAACGGCCTGTGTTTACTATACAGTTATTACTCGGAGTGGCTAGATTCGCCGTGCCGGTTTGCGACAGCCGCCGAGAATGAAAAATGACCCATCACCCGGCGCTTCAAATCACGGCGAGGCAGAAAGGGTCGTTACAGGATAGCTGGATCCGGCCAGACGGGTTCATCGAGGTGGCAGCGCTGCGAACGTTATAGAGGCGGCAGATGACTTTGAAATTCAGCGTGACGAACAAACCCAGTAAGTGTTGTAGAATCAACAAATCGCCTTTCGTTGTGACCAACAATCCCAGTAACTATTTGATACAAAGGCACTTAGCTGAACTCATCCGCCGGTATCCCAGTAAGTTTTTGAAAAAATGGTAGTTACACGAAATCGAAGGCGATGCAACGGGGCGCATTTTAGCAGTAATATAAGACAGTACGAAAGAGGCGAGGGTTGATCCTCGGGTTCTGGACTGCGGGACTTTGCTTCCGGTTTCAAGCCGGAAGCAGCTTTCCGCCACATCGCGGCCGTAGGAACAATGATCGGCGTCAAACCACAAGACGCGCGTAGCCGGCGATAGGAAACTGGCACTCGGCAAGGGCCGCCGGGCTAAGGACAACTGACCACCGGCTACGGGCAACCAAATTAGGTAGGGGCGGGTTTCAAGCCCGCCCCACGGCGATAGGACATCCGGGCGGCAGGTGTGCTAGTGGGTAAAATGCATTGCTTGCGTCCGGCGGGAGCAATGCTGGATAATGAGGAATCTAATGATGGGCGGCTTCTGGAGATTTATGCCCGGTAGGGCAATCGTATGGGCCCTCGCGGCGGCGACCGTCCTGTTTTCCTTCGGCTGCAGCTCTTCGAGCATCGCATTCAAGCAGGGCCTGCGAGCCGAGGAGGCGAAGGATTACGACAACGCCGTCATCGATTTTCAGAACGCTCTGAAAACCCAGCCTGGGAATCCCGCTTATCTCCTCCACGAAAGGAACGCCCGCACGCTTGCCGCCATTCACCATTATCAGCGTGGCCGGGAGCTCCTGGCCGAACACCGCGTCAACGACGCCGCTGGAGAATTCCAAACAGCGGTGAGCATCGATCCCAGTAATGAAGCTGCAGCGCAGGAGCTGCGCCGGCTGCTTGCGGAGCAGGCCGCGGCGAAATCGCGCCAGCAGAACGCTCTTCGCCAGGTGATGGAGGCGCGCGAGCGGGCGGAGACGGCGGGCGCCGTCGAGTTGAAACCGTTACCGCCCGGCGTGATTCCCGTGCTGGATATTTCCGGAAACAGCGAAGACGTGTTCATGGCGCTGGGGAAGATTGCGGGAATTAACGTAGCTTTTTACCATGATTTCCAGCCGCGCACCATTTCTCTCAATCTGGAGAGCGTGACGATTGGCGCTGCGCTCACGACGGCGGCAGCGGAAGCGGGTGTGTTTTGGAAGGCGATTACGCCGAACACGATCTTAATCGTGCCTGACACTCCCGATAATCGCCGGCGGCTGGGAACGCAGGTGCTCAGGACCGTTTATCTTCGCAATCCGTCGTTACAGGCTCAGGACAGCATGGCGCTCCTGACCGCCGTAAAGCAAGTGATCGGTGTTACCGTCAAGGCCGAGTTCAACCAGGAAGCGAACGCCATCGTTCTTTACGGCGACCAGAATGACGTGAATGCGGCGGCAAGCTTGATCCACAGCCTCGATCGCGGCGAGCCGGAGGTACTGGTTGACGTCAGCGTGCTGGAAGCGGACGAGGACAACCTGCGCGATCTCGGCCTCGCTCCTGTGCCGATTTCCGGGACCAGCACGATTGGCGCTCTTGGCTTCAACCCATCTACCGTAACCAGCGGCGGCACTCCCTATCTTCCGCTGAACCAGCTCGGTAAGTTGACCTCGGGTGACTTCAGCGTCGTGCTTTCCGGCTTTGAGGCCAACGCGCTGCTGAACAATTCAAACACGAAGATTCTGGACAATCCGCAGGTGCGCGTCACCGCCGGCCAGAAGGCCACGCTCAACATCGGCGAAAAGATTCCGTACGCCACCGGAAGCTTTGGTGTGCCGGAGGCCGGGACGACGTCCACGAGTTACGGCCTGCTGGCCAACACTCAATTTCAATATATGAACGTGGGCGTCAACCTGGTGATTCAGCCGGAGGTTGCCGCCAACGGGGATATCGTCATTAGCACCAAAATCGACGTGTCGTCACTGGGTACGCCTGAAAATATCGGCGGCATCGAAGAACCGGTGGTAAACCAGCGCGACATCGAACACGTGATCCGCCTGAAGGAAGGTGAAGCCAGCCTCCTGGGCGGGCTTCTGTCGACGACCACGAACGAAGCGGTGAGCGGGCTTCCCGGACTGGGAAGCATTCCCATCGTGCGTTATCTTTTCTCGACCGAACAGCATGAAATCATCAAGCAGGAAGTCGTGATTATGATGACGCCTTATATCATCCGGCTGCCGGGCGCGGAAGCCGCTTCGGCCTTCGATCAACCGCCGCCTCCCGCCCTCGCCGCGCCACCATCTTCTGCGAAGGTCAAACCATGAAAGTCAGGCGAGAAGATCGCGCCTTGAGACCGCACGTCCGAAATGAAGGTTGTCGCAAACGGTGGAGGCGCTCTCCAGGCTTTACGCTGGTTGAGATGGTCGCGGCGATGGCGATCATGATGATCATGGCGGGAGCGGCTCTGCCGCTCGAGGAAA
Source organism: Terriglobia bacterium (assembly GCA_030041095.1). GTDB lineage: Bacteria > Acidobacteriota > Terriglobia > UBA7540 > UBA7540 > JASHON01. The sequence continues at coordinate 11,575 of JASHON010000193.1, read as the reverse complement.
TGCACGCGCAGCGCGTGAAGGAAGAGCAATTGCGCGAAGACTTGCGGGAAATGCGCCAGGCGATCGATCGTTATAAGGATCTTTCAGACCAGGGATTGATTCCGGTTGAGCCAGACTCGTATGGCTACCCTCCGGACCTGCAGACCCTTGTCGACGGCGTTCCCTTGAAGGGCAATCCGGACGTGCGCTACAAATTTCTGAGGAAGATTCCGGTAGACCCGATGACGGGCGACACCACCTGGGGCATGCGGTCCATGCAGGACGACCCGGATTCCACGCTATGGGGCGGGCAGAACGTTTTTGACGTCTACTCGATGAGTACGGGCACGGCGCTGGATGGAACGCAGTATTCATCATGGTGAACTGGAGTTTCTACATTTCTGGACTGATCGAAGCCGTTTTGTGACAGGGCATGACTTTAGTCATGCCGCTCGAGTTTCTGCATTGTTGGGCTGATGGAAGTGGCCTTGTATCAGGGCATGACTTTAGTCATGCCGCAAAGACGCGGAAGGAAAGAGGGCTTTAGCCCCTGCTGACGTCAAGGCCAACGCGTAATCGTACGGCTTCAGTTACCTGACAAAGCAAAAAGCCGCAGAGGCTAAAGCCCGGCCATCGGTGGACCCGAGTCGGCATCGCTGAGGCCATGCTTCGATCGAGCGCGCAATTCGTGCGGATATGCGGAAGGAATCAAGATTGACGAGCCAAGACCGCGATCGAGAGAGCGGCATTTTGGTGCTGAGGCGCCGGCGTGCGAAGCTCGCCGATCGCGCAGCTACCACGGGCGGCGCCGGATGGACTCTTATTGAGTTGATGGTCGTGGTGACGATCATCCTGATCTTGCTGACGATGGCGATTCCGAACTATACGATGGCAGTGCGGCGGGCGCGTGAGGCGGTACTTCGTGACGATCTGCATACCATGCGCCATGAGATTGACGAATACACCGTGGACAAGCAGGAGCCGCCACAGGCACTGCAGGATCTGGTGGATGGGGGTTACATGAGCAGCGTCCCCAAGGATCCGATGACGGGCTCCAGCGATACCTGGCAAGTGGATATTGAAGAAGTTCCCGTCTCTCCCGATCAAACTCAATCCGGCATCGTCAACGTTCATAGCGGGTCCACCGCCACGTCCATCGAAGGAACCCACTACAACACCTGGTAAATGGAATACGTTTGCAGAGTCGGGACCGCGGGCGGTCTGATCAAGAGCCAGATCGAGCGGGCGGAGTCCGAAACGGAAGTCCGGCGAAAGCTCGTGGCGGAAGGATACTACATCTTTTCGGTTCAGCCGAAGGAGTGGCTGGCCGCAAAGCTCAAGCCGCGGCGCACGCGGCGCATCCGCGCGGACGATTTCGTCCTCTTCAATCAGCAGTTTCTGACGCTCTCCAAGTCCGGCCTTCCGCTGCAGAAATCACTGGAGCTGTTGGCGAGGCAGGCGCGCAGCGCGCGGCTGAGAACGGTGTTGGAAGCAGTCGCCAGGGAAGTCCGCGGCGGCGCGTTGCTTTCGGAAGCTTTCGCCGCAACCGGCGCCTTTCCTAAAATTTACTCGGCAACCTTGCGGGCGGGCGAGCGCAGCGGCAGCCTGGATAAAGTTCTCGCCCAATACCTCGCCTATCAGAAGATCACTCGCGGCTTCCGCAAGAAAGTGCTTGCCGCGATGATTTATCCGTGTTTTCTGATTTTCTTTTTGATTGTGCTGGTCAGCTTCGTAGTCACGTTTATTGTGCCGCGCTTTGCGACGCTGTATCACGACCTGAACATTCAGTTGCCGGCCATCACCCAGTTGGTGATTTCGTTTGCCTTGAGCATGCGGCGTGACGCGTTGGTGGTTTTCATCGGCGCGGTGGGAGCGGGATTTGGATTGAGGGCCCTATGGCGCTCTCCACGCGGGCGGATGGCCTGGGACCGCTTCCGCTTCAGTCTTCCCCTGGTTGGCCCGCTGCTCCTGAAATTATCCGTCGGCGAATTTGCCCGCTCTCTGGGCACGCTGCTCCAGGGCGGCCTGCCCGTGGTCGAGGCGCTCGAAACCACGCAAGCCTCAGTCACCAGCCCGCTGATTGCGCAGGGTCTCGCAAAGGCTAGACAGGAAGTGACGGGCGGGCGCTCGCTCAGCTCCGGGCTTGCAGCGACCGGGATTTTTCCAAAAACTGCGCTGGATATGATTGAAGTGGGAGAAGCAACCGGCGCGCTTTCAACCATGCTGGAAAGCGTGGCAGAGTTTTACGAGGAAGATGTGAATATCGATCTGGCCACTCTCGTGGCCATGGTGGATCCGGTGATGATTGCCGGAATCGCGGTGGTGGTAGCTTTTGTTCTGATCGCTTTCTACCTTCCTCTTTTCTCATTGTACGCGCAGATGCATTAAATTCGCCTCAGCCCAACTTTCGCAGGCGCGAAAGATGAGCTACCAGCATTCCGTGAAGCCCTGAAGGAGCGCGCCCCGGAAAGGAAGTTATGCAACACCGCCAGGCTCCGCAAACAAAGCGAAGGAGTTTCACTTTGCGCTTTCTTTGCGCCGTGGCGTCTTGGCGAGAGGCCGATGCTTTTTTCACAGCCTGCGTCTCGCAGCATGACAGATGGGCTGCGACCAGCATTCTGTAAAGCCCTGAAAGAGCGCGCCACGGAAAGGAAGTTATGCCAGAGAAAGCCCAGCCGGCAGCGCCGGACGAGCTGACCAGCGCCAAGGCGTTGGCGGATCGGTATCACTTTCCGTTCGTCGATCTGCGCAGTTTTAAGCCAGACGAAGAATTGCTCCGATCCATTCCACTCGACCTCATGGTGCGATACGAATTCTTTCCGTTGGAGTCGCACGATCATACCCTGACTGTGGTCGTGGCTGATCCCGCCGCGCTCGACCGTCTGGACGAGCTTGAGGTGAAGCTCGGCCGGCGCTTGATCGTGAACGTTTCCGCGCCCGGCCAATTGCGCGACCTGATCAAAACCACGGAGCCCTCCCAGCGCGTGCTCAATGAGGCGACGGAAGATTTCCGGGTGGGCGACGCCGCGCAAGAAGCGGGACAAGGACTCTCGCTCGAACAGCTTGTTGAGGATACGGGAACCAACCCCATGATCCGGCTGGTGGATTCCATCATCTTCGCCGGCCTGGAGCACCGGGCCAGTGATATCCACATTGAAAGCCGCGACAATGCCGTCGTGGTGAAGAACCGGATTGACGGCGCCCTGCAAGAAGCGATGGAGCCGCTCTCGCAGGAATTTCAGGCCAACTTGATCACGCGGATCAAGGTGATGGCTGAATTGGATATTGCCGAGCGCCGCGTCCCGCAAGACGGCCGGTTCCGGATCTTCTATAAGGGCCGGCCCATCGATTTTCGTGTCTCGATCATGCCTTCCATCCATGGCGAAGATGCCGTGCTGCGCATTCTCGATAAGGAATCGCTCAGCGAGAAATTCCGGCGGCTGCGGCTGGATGTTCTCGGGTTTGAGGACCGGGAGCTGAAGCGGGTGCGGCGTTTTATCCGCGAGCCGTACGGCATGGTGCTGGTGACAGGCCCCACGGGCAGCGGCAAGACAACCACGCTTTACGCGGCAATTTCCGAAATCCAGAGCAACGAAGACAAAATCGTTACGATTGAAGACCCGGTGGAATACCAGCTTCGCGGCATCACTCAGGTGCCCGTGAACGAAAAGAAAGGGCTGACGTTCGCCCGGGGATTGAGGTCGATCCTGCGGCACGATCCGGACAAGATCATGGTGGGCGAGATCCGTGACAACGAAACCGCGCAGATTGCCATCCAATCCGCGCTCACCGGCCACCTGGTTTTCACCACGGTCCACGCCAATAATGTTCTCGACGTGCTCAGCCGGTTTTTGAACATGGGAGTCGATCCGTACCATTTTGTCTCAGCGCTCAACTGCATCCTGGCGCAGCGGCTGGTGCGCGTCATCTGCGAGCGCTGCAAGCATCCCGTCGAAGTTCCCACCGGGCTGTATGAAGAGTCAGGGATCGGCCGGGACGCGTGGAGCGACGTGGTGATGTACGAGGGCGCCGGTTGCGCCGCCTGCAACCAGACAGGATTCCACGGGCGCACGGCGATTGGCGAGCTTTTGGCGCTGACGGATCCCATTCGCGAGCAGATTCTCAGCCGGCGCTCCACCGCGGAGTTGAGACGGCTCGCGCGGCAGGAGGGAATGATGACGCTGAGGGAATCAGCGCTGGAAAAGGTGCGCGAAGGCGCCACCACGCTGAAAGAGATCAACAAGGTAACGTTTGTGGAAGCTTGAGATGGGCCTGATATGGAAATGAAAGGACAGGACGGCAAGCTCCCGGGCTTTCTGCGGCCAAGGGCATCCGCCCTGCCGCTCGAAATGTTCGAGGTTGAGTCCGGATTTGTTGTGGGCGCGCGGCTCGAGCGCGGCCGGCCGGCGCAGATGCGGAAATCGGCTTTTGCTGAACTCGAGGTTGGAACGGTCGTGCCCTCGCCGGTGCAACTAAATGTTGCGAATCCTGAGAGTTTGACGCAGAAGCTGAGAGACGTGGCCCGCAGCGTTCACGCGCGCGGCGGATCGTGCGCTCTGCTCGTGCCGGATGGCGCGGCGCGGGTTTCAATCCTCTCCTTTGATACGGTGCCGGCGAGAAAGAAGGAAATGGATGAGTTGATTCGCTGGCGGATCAAGGAAAGCTTGGGATTTCCTGCGGAAGAGGCGCGGCTCACCTGCCAGGCAACTTCGTGCGGCACGGCATTGGACCTGATGGTGCTGGCGTTGAAAGAGGACGTTCTGGCGCAATACGAATCAGTTTTGGACTCGATGGGCATGAGCGCGGGTCTGATTCTTCCTTCGACGTTCGCGCTGCTTCCCTGGCTTCCCGAAGATGGCGAAGGCGGCCAATTGTTGACCCACTTGGCGGCGGGCTGGGTCACGCACGCCGTGGTGACGGGAAAGCGATTGCGGTTCTGGCGGACTAAGGCCCTCGAAAGTGCAAATTCAGAGGAAGAAGTGGCGGGAGTGGTTTCCGAAGCAGCGCGCGCTCGCGCCAGCGTGGAAGACCGGATGGGCATCCAAATTGACCGCGCGTGGTATTGCGCGCGCCCGGCTGCGGCAGCAAGCTTGGCCCAGGAATTGGAGCGCGCTATCGGCTGCCCGCCCGCCCGTATCTCTCCGGCGCATCGAGGCGCGATTCCGGCAGACCATCAGGCAGACTTTGAACAATACGGCGCGCCCTTCGCGGGGCTGGCGATGAACGGTGGAGGAGCAAATTGAGGGTGAGCCTCAACCTGGCGCAGCCGGCGAGACCACTGGAGCGATATTCCTGGGTGTGGGCTCCCGTCGTCATCGCGCTGGCGCTGGCGGCCTTGGGCAGCATGCTGGTTTCGAGCGAGCGGAACTTCGGCGAATACCATCGGCTTCGCAAGTCCGCGGAGTCCTGGCAGGCCAGGCTCAATGCGGTGCGCTCGAAGGAGACGAAGGCGGAAAAGAAGCTACACGGGCCTTCGGTTCGTCTGCTTGATGAACAAATCGTGTTTTTGAATGGCCTGATCGACAAGAAGAAGTTGTCTCTTTCCGGCATGGCGAATCTGGCGCTGCAATTGTTGCCTGACCAGGCTCGCCTGCTGACTCTTTCATTGCAGCCATCGCAGGATGGGAGCGAGGTAAGCTTCGAGGTTGAGGGGCAACCGGAAGCCGTCGACGCTTTTCTTTCGAATCTCGAGCGTTCTTCCGGGTTTGATTCGCCCATGGTCAAAGATGAGCGGGTCGAGCGACAGGGCCCGGATAGGGGAATGACGGTGATCCGGTGCCTGGCGCGATATGTCGGGACGGGCGCGGGAACAAATGGGACCGGCGCGAGTACGGACAGGGTGGCCGGCCCGGGCCAAGGGCAGGGAGCGGAATAAACCGGGCCCTGGCGGCGCAACAGGCTGCGGAAAAACTCGCCGCCGCCGCGAGTGGTGCGCCGGCATCTTGTGAATTGAAGGGAGTTGCCGGCTGGAAGCCGACGCTACGTCAACTCCCGAAAGAGTTTTTCCGCAGCCTGTCAAGCCCAGCGCGGGCGCGCTACGGAAGGCAACACGCATGAGCCAGCGAAGAAAAAAACGGGCACGGTGGATTGCGAGGGTCGCCGTGTTTCTCGTGCTCGCTGACGTGCTGGTTTATGTGGCGCTCGACCGGCCAGTGGCGCAAATGGTTGAGAGCGCCCGGCAGAGCCTCAGCGGCGACCCCTTGGCCTGGCAAGCCGAAAAGAGGGCTCTCGCGCGTGTTGAACAGAGGGCCGCGAAGTTGCCGGAAACGAGAAAAGAAGTTCGCGCATTCCTCCTGAAATATGTTCCATCACAGCGCGAGGGGTATTCGAGAGCCTCAACGCTCGTGGAGCGTGCGGCGCAAGAGGCCGGCGTGCAGCTTACGACGGTTTCTTATAAGCCCGACACTTCAATGACACCTGAACCGCTCGACCGCCTCACCATGGGCGTGAGGGTTGAAGGGTCTTTCGCCGGCCTGATGAGCTTCAGTCATGCGCTCGAGACAGCCAGCGATCTGATCGTCGTTCGCTCGTTCAAGTTTCAATCCAGCAGCGACGAAGGCAGCGGCGATCCATCCAAGGGTAGTGGGGCGCTTGCATTGCAGTTAACGGCGGACCTTTACCTGTTGCCATGAAGCACAAGAAACAGATCGAAACGGTCGCGGCAGCCGTGCTGGGTATCATCTGCGTGTTCCTGGTCGTGCGAATGGTCCGGGAATTCGGTGAAGGGTCCGCGGCTTCGCCCCCTGCCCGGACGTCGAGGGTTCACATTCTCCGCGCGAGGAAGCGCGATCCGGTGACGCTGACTCCCGGAGCGGAGCTGGCGCTTAACGTTCAGCTCTTTCGCCAGCTTGAATCGGACCCGCCCGTTTCAGTCGCGCGTGACCCTTTCTCTTTAGGGAGCGCTTCAACGCAGAATTCAACGGGCAAGCCAGGCGGGGCTGAGGGAGCGAAGTCCTCCACAGCGGGTCCGGCGAAAGCTGCTCCACCCACCGTTCCCTTGCGCGCCCTCGGCTTTACCCAAGACCGCCAGGGAGTGAGAACAGCTTATTTCACTGACGTGAAACACATTTTTACAGCCCGTGAAGGCCAAACGTTTGACAAGACTTATCGCGTGCTCAAGATTACACCCGGATATATTGAGGTTGAAGATGAAGCGCGCAATTTGCGTGCCCAGCTCACCATTCCTCAATAGCGGGCTCCCGGCGCCTGGCGACGAAGGCTACGCGCTGCTCCTGCTGCTGCTGGCGGTGACGGTGCTCTTGATTTCTCTCACCGCTGCCTTGCCGAGCCTCTATCAGCAGGCGCAGCGTGAGCGGGAAAAGCAGGCGATCTTTCGCGGTGAGCAGTACGCGCGCGCCATTTACGAGTTTCACCGCACGGTGGGCCGCTTTCCAGTCTCCGTGAAGGAGTTGCTCGATACGAATGGCGTCCGCTATCTTCGGAAGCCTTTCCCGGATCCGTTGAGCCCTAACGGAAGGTGGCGCTTCATTCATGCTTCCGCCACGGGGATTCTTCTGGATTCAGAGGATCAACCGATACTCCCGGCAACCCAATCTACGACGCAGCAATCGTCCGGCTTTTCATTCAATCCGCCCGGCGAGACCCAGCAACAACAGAAAAAGGCGCCGGTCTCCGACTGCCAGGCCAGCACGAATCCTATTGAGGGGCAACAGGCGCAAACAGGGACGCTGCTGGGCGCATTCATCGCGGGCGTGGCGCCGTGCAACACCCAGCCGTCGATCGTGGTGTGGAATCAACAGCGGCAGTACGACCACTGGGAGTTCCTTGGGACCGATTACACTCCCTACGCGCTTCCAAAATCTCAGCCCACGGGATCTTCATCACCATTTGGAAACTCGCCGTCGAGCCCGGGTCAGCCTTCGGGTCCAAACCAGCCTTCGGCGTCGCCCTTCAACCCCGGCTCGCCCGCAACGGGTGGCGGAACGCCGTAGCAGGATTTTTCATACTTTTTACACACGTTGTGGCTCGCGCGTGCAACACGCGGTATCCTGAAGGCATCTACCGTAAAGACAATTGGCCTCCCTCATGGTTGTTGAATCCCGGCGTGGAGGAGGGTGGATGAGCGGCTATCGCGGGTGATAACATGGCGTTCGCGAGGGCCGGATTCTGAGTGAGAATTTGGTGAGGGTCATCAAGCGTCGAACGGCGCGGACGGGGAGAAATGCACCTCACTCGATTGCGCCAGGTCAGGAGAGTCAGGTGGTCAAAACGTATAGGGCAAAACGGGCGCTCGTTCCAACGATGCTGCTTTTTCTTTTAGGCAGCTTTACTTCGCGAGTTTTATTCGGCGCGTCTCCCGTCAAGGACCGCATTTCGCGGTCGATCAGCGGCGCCAGCACTACTGAAGTGAAGAATAACGTGCGGCCTTGGGCGCGCGCCGCCAATGACCAGGGCCAGGTAAGCGACTCGTTCCAGATGAATGACATGATGATGGTTTTCCAGCCCAGCGCCACTCAACAGGCGGACTTGCAAACTTATCTCGAGCAGTTGCAGGATCACTCTTCTCCCAACTTCCACAAATTTCTCACGCCGGCGGAGTTTGCCAGCCGTTATGGATTGACCCAGAACGACATCAACAAGGTCGTCGTCTGGCTCCAAAATGAAGGATTCAGCATCGATCGCGTCGCGCGCAGTCGTACGTTTGTTGTGTTTTCAGGAACGGCCGGCGAGGTGCAACAGGCTTTTGATACCAGTATTCATCATTATCTCGTCAAGGGGCAAACCTTCTATGCGAACTCAGCCGATCCCTACGTTCCCGCCGTGCTGGCCGGGATCGTTCTGGGATTTCGCGATTTCAACAACGAACGCCCTCATCCGATGATGATTCACCACCTAGTCTATGAGCCGCCCAAGCCGCGTTTCACTTCCAGCATCAGCACCGACCACTACATGACCCCCAGCGATTTCGAAACCATCTACAACGTGGTTGGGCTTTATAACTCCGGCTACAACGGTACGGGCCAACGCATTGCGGTGATGGAGCAGACGGATGTCTATACGAACGTCATCACGGAGTTTAACAGCGCCGCCGGGATTTCCTCCCGGGCCCTCCCGGTGGTCTATTTGAACGGGCCGGACCCCGGTTACCTTATCAGCACCGGGGATATCAGTGAAGCTGACCTGGACATCGAGTACTCCGGAGCCATCGCGCCCAGCGCTACCATTATCGACGTCAACTCCGGAACCTCCGGGGGCTCATTTGATTCGATGACTTATGCCATTGACAGCGACATTGCGCCCATCATCAGCATCAGCTACGGGGATTGCGAACAGGACATCGGCCAGGCGGAGCTCGAAACCCTGGCTGTCGAAGGCGAGCAAGCCAACGCGGAGGGAATCACGATTCTAGGACCCGCGGGAGATACGGCGGCGGCGGATTGCGATGACGACTATGACCCTATTCCGTACCCCGCTGAATACGGCCTCTCCGTGGATGCGCCGGGCAGCGTTCCTTTCGTCACGGACGTCGGCGGCACGGAGTTTCAATCGAGCACGAATACTTCCACCTATTGGAGCAGCACGAACAACAGCCAGGGCGGCTCCGCTGTATCTTACATTCCCGAATGGTCGTGGAACGATACGAGCGCAGCCAACGGGCTCAATGGGACAGGAGGAGGAGCGAGCGTTTTCTTTAGCAAGCCGAGCTGGCAAACCGGCGAAGGAGTACCGAACGATGGTGCGCGCGATGTGCCGGATATTGCCGTCGATGCTTCTGATGTTGTTAATCCATACCTGCTGTGCGCCACGGAACCCTCCGGGACGGTAGCGGACTGCACGAGCGGCTTCAGGGATAGCCAGGAGGATTTGGACGCGGCCGGCGGGAGTTCCTTCGGCCCGCCCACCTTCGGCGGCGTTTTGGCTTTGATCAATGAAGAAACGCAGGCAACCACAGGCCAGGGGAACATCAACCCTGTTCTGTATTCCATGGCGTCGCAGGATCCGGATGCTTTTCACAACATTACGACAGGGATGAACAACGTGTTCACCAGCATCACGGCCGCGAACAACGTCGTGGCCTGCGTCCCGGAAAGCCAGGATGCGGATGACACCGGCTGCCCAGCCAGCGGTGAAATGGGCTACCAGTCCTCAGGGCCGGGATACAACCAGGTTACCGGATTGGGCTCAATCGATGCGGCCAACATGGGCGCCGCCTGGACCGCGGTGGAAGACAGCCTGACATCCTCCAAATCCGCGAATTTCAGTGTGTCCGCTTCTCCCACCACCCTGTCTCTCAGTAGCGGAGGCACCGGCACGGTGACTGTAACTGTTTCCCCACTCAACGGATTTACCGGTTCGGTCACTTTTGCCTGCGAGGCTTCGGAGGGGATTTCAGGAACAAGCTGCAGTTTTAGTCCCACAAGTGTCACCACGAGTGGCACAACCACGCTCACCGTCACGGCCGGGACTACGAGCAGCGTGCCGGTTCTTTCTCGTTTCAAATTCAACGCTCCGGGATGGCCGTTGGCGGCAATGCTGGCGCTCGCGGGCATTCTGCTGGTTGGAACAACGCTTCGCTCACGAGGTGCTGGCTCCCGGCCTGGAGCGTTAAGCGGCTGGCGCCGCAAACTGGGCTGGAGCGCAGCGCTCGCGCTATTGCTAGCAGCTTTGGCCATGGGAAGCGTCAGTTGCGGTGGCGGGAGTAGCAGCAGCTCCTCCTCCACCAGTACGACAACCACAACAACACCCACGACGGAATCTGGCATGATTGTCGTCTATGGCACCAGCACAACCTCCTCCGGCAGCACTTTGAGCGGCAGCGCCCAAGTATCCGTAACGATTCAGTGACGAGTGCTTGACCCAGCGCTTCGTGCCCCTGTATCAGGGCATGACTTCAGTCATGCCGCCTCAGCTCCGCCGATCGCCGGGCTTTAGCCCCTGGGCCGGGGCGCCCGCTGCGGCTCCGCCGCATGACGTGCGGAAAGGCTTGCCTTTCCGGACCCCACCCTCTCTGATCATTCCTTCTTTTTTTCGAAAGCGAGGCTGCGCCTCGCCCCTGGAATTCTACATTTCACACGCCGTTTCCCGGGCGCTTCGGCAGCCGCTTCGTACCCCGTATCAGTTGGTCATGTCGCTTCGCGACACCCACGAAGCGATGAAAGCGTTTGGGGTAGGGGCGGGTTTCAAACCCGCCCCTACTCAATTTTCAAAACAGGGCATGACTTCAGTCATGCCGCCTCAGCTCCGCCGATCGCCGGGCTTTAGCCCCTGAGCCGGGGCTCCCGCTGCGGCTCCGCCGCATGCCGTGCGGAAAGGCTTGCCTTTCCGGACCTGAACCCTCTGATCGTTCCTTCTTTTTTTCGAAAGCGAGGCTGCGCCTTGCCCCCTGGAATTCTACATTTCACACGCCGTTTCTCGGGCGCTCCACCACCCGCTTCGTACCCCGTATCAGTTGGTCATGTCGCTTCGCGACACCCACGAAGCGATGAAAGCGTTTGGGGTAGGGGCGGGTTTCAAACCCAGGCTTGTCCAAATTAGGTTTTTGAAAAAGGCGGAATCTCCGGTAAGTTGAGGTTTTGTGTTGCCGCACGATTAATCTCAACTGAAGGAGGTTCCACCGTGAATCGAGTATGCAGCA
>JASHON010000192.1 GCA_030041095.1 Terriglobia bacterium | reverse complement strand
TGGTCGCCCTGAATATGGTCAGCCGGTTCTGCGGCAACCACCTGACGGTCGCGCAGAGAGCTTGGTTGGTGAATATCGCTTTCTTTGGGCCCGCGATCTTTCTTCTTCTTATGTTCTCCAACGTTCGTACGGACCGATTACCCCTTTATTTGAACTCCGCGCTTCGCTCGCTCTCCTCAGCAGCCGAAACCATGGGGGAACAAGTCGCGGCGCGGTCGCAGGTGCACCCGAGGGTGATAAGAAAAGTGGCAGGCGACAAGTGGTAAGCGCCGGGAGACGCGGCCTTGGCGAATGGCCCCGAGCGGAGGTTTCAGTTGGTCATGCCGCTTCGCGACACCCACGAAGCGATGAAAGCGTTTGGGGTAGGGGCGGGTTTCAAACCCGCCCCTACTCAATTTTCAAGACAGAGCATGCCTTCAGTCATGCCGCACTGCGCCGCAGACTCCAACGGCTTTAGCCGCTGGCCGGCGCAACCAGTGACTAAACACGCCTCAGGAAAAGGCCACTCTGTCATGCTGAGAGAAATATCTCTGCATTTCTTTGGAAACGAATGCTCAGCAGCGTCGCCCAGGCACGGTGCGGCTCCGCCGCTTGACGTGCGGAAAGGCTTGCCTTTCCGGACCTGAACCCCCTGATCATTCCTTTTTTTTCGAAAGCGAGGCTCCGCCTCGGCCCTGGAGTTTCTACCTTTCACAAGCCGTTTCCCGGGCGCTCCGGCAGCCGCTTCAGTGCCCCTGTATCAACCCATGACTTCAGTCATGTCGCAGCACACCCCAGCCTCCAACGGCTAAACACGCCGCGGGAAAAGGCCAGCCTGTCATGCTGAGCGAAGCGAAGCATCTCTGCATTTCTTTGGGAACGAATGCCGGGATTCTTCGCTACGCTCAGAATGACGGGCGCTTTTCAGCATGCTACAAAACCATGACCAACAAACCCAGTAAGTTGTTGATATTAAACGAAAATTTTTGGCGTTAATATACTTCCCTGACCATCCGTGATATGATCGCGCGCATGGGTTGCGCCAAGTTTGAGTTGCCGAGCAGGGAAGGTATTGCAAAAGCGCGCGAGGAATGTGATGCCGACAGCGAGACTAAGATCGTCGAAGCTGCTCTGTTGGATCTCTTTGCCAAGTATCCCGAGAACACGAACGAAGCGCAGGTATTGCTGAAGGTGGTTGCGCTCAACGATCTTTACTCAACGCTGATCCCCATGCGAGCACGCGATCAGCCTAACGTGTTCGATGTTGCCGGATGCATTCCTCGGCTAAATCTGGATCAGGCCTTCAAAACTCGTTCCCTCGAAATTGTCAACGCCATCAGCACGACGCAATTTACTGGGAAGCGCAAGAAAAACCGCTTTGCATTCGCCACCAAGTACGCAAGTTGGCACCGGCAAGATGCTTATCCAATCTGGGATAGCCACGTTCAGAATTACTTTACGTGCCTCCGCAAACTTCATAGAAAAGATTGGGACGCGTTCTCGGGTGGCTTCAAACTTTCCGGCGACTGGGGGTATCCAGAGTTTTACGCTTTGATGCTGAGGTTCCGCTGCTACTACCATCTGGAGGACATTTCTTTTAAGGATCTCGACAAGTTTCTGTGGTTACGCGGAGACCCTTCGGGTTAGGGCTACATTCTCCGTCCCGTTGGCTTTTGCTAGTCTGGAAATGCGAAGAGGCCGAACAAGCCGGCCTCTCAATGTTTCGGACTCTACTACGGACCGCTCAGTGTTTCCACCACTGAACAACCCGCCTGATTTCAGCCTAACAGGTGCATCAGGACGTGTCCAATCCCGCAGCCAGCCCGAAATCGCCACTAGCCTGCCTCTGCAAAGAGAATCCACACGGGCTCGTGACGTTGTGGGACATTGTGAAACGAATAGCCGCACACAACTTAGTTCAAAACGGTCGGACGCTCCAAGCGTTGACTATGGCCATTCCTAATCTGGTTACACCTCAAGTAAGCATTAAGGATGAAGATCTGAAGATAATCCTCGCCCATTTGAAACAACTGCGCGGAGATTCCGAGTTCCTAGGGTTTACCGTGACCACGGACCTACTGAAGTGGGCAATCGACGATTACGAGTCCAAGCCTCATACATACGGGCAGGCCCGTTCTTCGATTGAGCACATTAGTGCTGTGTACCAGCAGGAGTTGAGCCGGGAGTTCTTCGTTTACATCGAGCCCGAGAAAGCGAAGTTTATGCGGTCTTTCGACACGGCCGTGGAAGATCCGGCATATGGCGTAGAAGCGCTCAACGCATTTCCTCAATCCGTTCGAGACATGCATCTAGCTGGGAATTGCTATGGCTGCGGCTACAACGATGCCTGTGTCTTTCACTTGGTGCGAGTCCTCGAATATGGGCTGGCAGCGATGGCAACCGTTTTTTCAGAGCCTTTTACTCACGAGAATTGGCACAACATAATCGAGCGGCTCGAATCCAAGATCAGAAAGATCGACAGTTCCACCTTCGGGGCCGACTGGAGAGACAAACAGAAATTCTACTCCGAGGCCGCGTGCGAGTTCATGTTCTTCAAGGATGCATGGCGTAACCATGTTATGCATGGTCGCGACAGCTACGATGACGGGCGCGCGCAAAACATCTACAGTCACGCTTGTGCGTTTATGCGACATCTAGCACGTGGCGGCCTGAGAGCATAGTGTTACGATGGATCCGATGAAGCCGAGCGCGGAAATGCATGAAGGCCCGGAAGCATTTGAGCGCTTCAGAAGCGCAGTGAAGGCCGCGATCTCGATTCCGCATGCGGTGATTCAGGCGCGTCTCGAAGAGCATCGAAAACAGGCCGCGAAGAACCCCAATAAGCGCGGACCGAAATCGAAGTCAAAACAAGCCGCGAAGTGATAGCCGCGCTATCCAACGCGAAATAGCGAAACGGTATAACATGAGAGGGATATTCCCTTCCCATGTTAATGACAGATGATCAGATAAGAGTAGCGCTTAAAACGCGCGACATTGTCCTTGATCCGCCTGATTTTCTAAAAGTTGAGCCCGCAAGCTGTGACCTGACCGTTGGACAACGCGCCTTCTCCAGTACATCGAAGGACATTACAATTCTGAACGAGAAGGGCGTCCTCATCATCGAACCCGGTGAGTTCGCCGTCATCGAGACACGGGAACGCGTGACGCTCAGCTCAAAAATTGCGGGCCAGATCGGATTGCGGTCGCAGTACGCCCAAAAGGGGCTTCTGCTTCTGTCTGGTCCACAGATTGATCCCGGCTGGCCGGGGATTCTCGTTGTGCGTGTCGTTAATTTAGCTCCCCGCTCTATAGCGTTGAGCTACCAAGAGCCCTTCCTTACGATTCAATTCTTTCGTCTCAGCGAGCCGGTCAGTAAACCGTATTCCGGCGATAGAAAAGGCGACGGAATAACCGCCAAAGATATTCAAGAGTTGGTCGAGACTGAGGGTCTCACTCTCGGACAGGTAATGAAAACCCTCACGGCTCTTGCAACTGATGTCGGAGAGTTGCGTAAGAGCGTGCGGAATCTCTCATATTCTGTTCCGATGATCGTAGCGCTAGGACTGATTCTTATATTTCTGCTTGTTGCTCTGAGGCGTTAGCTTTACTCGCCTTCCGCGCTTCAGCCGTCCTGGTTTGCTAATTGATGCTCTCTTGCCTCGCACTCTCTTCCGTCTTACCGGTGAGTTCGGCGTAAGTCAGACGTCGGCCGACAATCTGCTTCATCGCGATCACAAAGCGGTCAGAGTCATTCAGATCCTTCCGGTAATTGAACCGGAAAGCTTGCTCATCGACGTAGCGAAACAGGTGAAACGGTTCCACGCTCACATACGTGCCGCCCACGGTGCGCTTTAGCAGGCTCCAGAAGTTCTCGATTCCGTTGGTATGGACATTACCTTCGACGTAGCCTTCGAGATGGTTGATGATGTTGTGCTCGTAATCATCCATGCGCCAATTCTCGCCATGCTCATCTGAGTGGATCGAAGCGCCTTTCTCAACGTGAGCGGCAATTTCAGGCTGAATGCTGGCCTTCTTGCGATCCGCGAGAACACTCGCGCGAACCCGCTTGGGCTTATTCTCGCTGGCTCGTTCGAGGATTCCGAGCACAACGGTTTTGTTGCCAGTGTTGCGATGTTCCGCAGTTACTCGCGCTTTTCGGTCCTTGTGCATGTTGCGCACTTTGCCGCCGATGAAGGTCTCATCGACTTCCACTTCGCCGCCGAGTGTTCCGCCGGTGAGATCATCCTGCATGGCGAGGCGGCAACGCTGAAGCATAAACCACGCCGTCTTCTGGGTGACGCCCATCGCGCGGTGGATTTCCCAGGAAGATACGCCGTTTTTGCAGTTGACTACCATCCACATCACAGGGAGCCACTTGTCCAGACCGAGTGGGGAGTCTTCAAACAGAGTTCCAGTCTTCAGTGAAAACTTGGCTTGGGAGTGCTTCGCGTAGCACTTCCACACGTGGGCCTTTTCCAGGTACGCGACGTGATCGGAGCCGCACTGCGGGCACTTTACTTTGCCGTCCGGCCAGCGCAACGCGACCATGAACTCTTTGCAGTTTTCATAATTGCTAAAGAACTGAATCGCTTGCTGTAAGGTCTTGGGTGCGCTGGCCATGACTAAGTATGGCCTAGAAGCAGTGGTCTGTCAAGTATATTTATGCCAAATTTTTGTGGCATTACCAACAAACCCAGTAACTTGTTGACTGCACACAACTTATCGATGTTCGTTGCCGCCTATCCCAGCAAGTTATTGAAAGTAAGCTCGATAGTTAACCACTGGCCAAGGACAAAGAACGACCGGCAACAAACTTTTGCCCAGTCTTGCCCGGCAAAATCCGCCCATCAGGGCCCCAAGCCCTCGGGCAAGCTTCTTACAACTCATTGATTTTAATGCAATCTTTTCAACCCGGCACTTTGGAAATCCACCTGCCATCACTTCGGTGGGAGGAATTGAGTCATGCAGAGCGGGTTCTACGCTGCTCTTACCGGTCTTGTGGCAGAGTTTGAAGCCCTGGACGTGACGGCAAACAACCTTGCCAACACGGGAACTGCCGGATACAAGGCTCAAGAGGACTTTTACCGCACCTACAGCACCACCCTGGGCTCTCAAAATCTCGACCCGCTTAACCTGGCAATTAACGACTACGGAGTGCTGGGCGGAGCATCGACAAATCTCGATCCCGGTACGATTCAATCGACAGGTAATCCGCTGGATCTTGCGCTGCAGGGCTCCGGCTTCTTTGTGGTGAAGACAGCCGCGGGCGACCAGTACACGCGTGACGGCAGCTTTCATCTCAACGCCAAAGGGACCTTGGTTACCTCCAACAACGATCCAGTGATGGGCATTGTTCCCAAGAAGAACGGGAAACCGGGCGAGGGACCGATGATGCTTCCCCAAGGAACCATCACCATCAGCCCCAACGGTTTGGTTTCGGTAAACGGAGCAGTGGCAGGCCAGTTGAAGCTGGTGGATTTTCCGCACGGCACGGCGCTCTCGCTGGACGGAAACAGCATGTATGCGGCGCCGGCAGCGGCAGCGCAGCCGGCTGCGGATCCGCAAATCAAACAGGGCGCGCTGGAAGCTTCGAACGTGAATCCGATGAGTGAAATGGTGAGCCTGATCATGGTACAGCGGCAAGCGCAAATGCTGCAAAACGCAATCTCGACGTTTGACAAAGACTTCGACCAAACGGCGATCAATGAGATCCCGACGGTCCAATAAGGAGACAGAATGTTCACAGCGCTATACACCGCCGCAAGCGGAATGGATGCCCAGGACCTGAACCTTGACAACATCGCCAACAACCTGGCGAATGCCAACACGGTTGGTTTCCGCAGCCGGCAGCTTCAATTCGAAGACCTCATGTACCAGAACGTGGTGACGCCCGGCTCGGCGATGACGCAGCAAACGACCATACCGGCGGGCCTGCAGCTCGGTTTGGGCACTCGGCCGGCCAGCTCGGAAGTGATTGAAACGGAGGGCAACCTCACGAGCACCGGAAATTCGTTGGACCTGGCGATTCAAGGCGAAGGATATTTCCAGGTCCTGACGCCGGAGGGTGAGATTGCATACACGCGCGATGGTGAGTTTCACCTGAATCAGCAGCGGCAGATCGTGACTTCGGACGGTAATCCGCTCCAGCCCGCCATCACCATCCCAACCAACGCCACCAGCATCAGCATCGGCGAGGACGGCACGGTCAGCGTTCAGGAGCCGAACCAATCGCAGGCTGCGTTGGTGGGCACCATTCAGCTCGCCATGTTTCCCAACGACGGTGGACTCGAGAATGTCGGCGGCAATCTTTACGTGCCAACCACGGCTTCTGGAGACCCGCTCGTCGGCCAACCGGCGAGCGCGGAAGGCTTTGGAAGCCTGCAACAGGGCTACCTCGAGCAATCGAACGTCAGCGTCGTGGACCAATTCGTGGCCATGATTATGGCGCAGCGCTCCTATGAAGCAAATTCCAAGGTGTTGCAGGCAGGCAGCCAGATGCTGCAGGACTTGAATAACCTCTCGTAAGACTATGCGGCACACGGCACTTTTCATTGCAATCATGCTGGCACTCGGGGGCAGCGGGCAGGCGGCGGTAAACGGGCCGGCGGCTTACAGAATCACTCTTCGCAGCCATGTGACCCTCAGCGCCACCCAGCTCACGCTTGCGGACCTGCTCCCTGCCACCGCGCCCGAATCGCTGCGGGAAGCCACGCGGGGCATCAAGCTCGGAGTGGCTCCGCAGCCGCCGGTCTTGAGGATTCTCTACCGCCAGCAACTGCGGTTTCTGATGGCCGCGCATCCGCGCTTGCTCGCGCGGTTCGTTATTCCTGACGAAATCGTCATCCAGCGCTCTTACCGCCTCCTCACCAGGAATGAAGTCATCCAAGCCATACAGGCGGCCCTGCGAAACGAAGGCGCGCGCGAGATGAGCGGTTCGGCGCTCGCAAAGGTTCACTTCTCTGCCCCGGTCTACGTGACGCAGAAGGATCCCGGTTTGCGTGTGATACGAATCGAGTGCGATCCATCGCGGGGCGAGACGCAATTTCGGTTGTGGACTTCAAAAGAACCGGGGATCTTGCCTTTTGACGTTACGTTGCAGAGCAGCGTGGAAGTTCCCACGCTCATTGCAAGCCACACGCTGGCGCCCGGCCAAGTGGTTTCAGCGGCGGATTTTACGGTAGCGCTGACTCCCGCGTCACGCAGCGCCTCCGGGCAGCCCGCAGCCGCAGCCGACTTCGAGGGCATGGAGCCGCGAACTTTAGTGCGTCGAGGTCAGCCGGTTCAGCGGAATGAGTTCGGCCAGGCAGTCCTTGTGGAACCGGATACGCTGGCCACACTCATCGTCCGCGGCGGAGGATTCAACATCAAGACCATGGTGACGCCGCTTGAGCAGGGCGTGATGGGCCAGGAAATCCGGGTTCGGAACATTGAATCTCGCCAGGTGGTGGAAGCCCAGGTGGCCGGGCGTGATCTATTGGTCCGCAGGAACGGAGGCTTTTAGATGCTGCGGCAGCTTGTTGAGAGAACCAGCCGGTTAGAAGGACTCCCTCATCCCGGCAAAGGGACGTGCCGGGCGAGGCGCCGATCCCGGAATCCAAGATTATCTCTTCTCTTGGTCGCGATGGTCGCCCTGCTCGTCAGCCCCGGCGCGAGCTATGCTCGAAAGAAGAAAAAACAAAAGCAGGTGAGCTTCCAGCAGAGCCTTCTTGACTACGAGCGCCAGGCTCAGGAGGGGGTAGCAAACGCGGCGCACACCACGGGAAGCTTGTGGAATCCCAACGGCCCTCTCGCTGACCTGGCGAAAGATGATAAGGCCTATCGCGTGGGTGACATCCTTACGATCGACGTCATCGAGCAGACCTCGTCCGCCGCCACCGGCAACGTGAAAACTTCGCGTTCGTTCAGCGCCAGCTCGGGCATCACCGCTCTGATGGGCGAAATCGGCTCATCCGCAGGGATAGCGAATCTTTTCTCTCCCACCTCGAACCGTGCACTGAACGGCCAGGCCCAAACTTCAAGCTCGTATCAGTTCAGCACCGATCTCGCCGCTACGGTCGTCGACGTCCTGCCCAACCGCTATCTTGTGGTGCAGGCCACGCGCTCCGTGGCAGTGGATAATGAGCAGCAACAAGTGGTGGTGCGCGGCATTTGCCGGCCCACAGACATCGAGCCCGGTGACGTGATTCCATCAACAGCCCTGGCGGACTTGAGCGTTCAGGTGATCGGAAAAGGAATCATCACAGATGAAACAGCGCCTCCGAACAAGATCATCAGGCTGATTCTCAAGATTGTGGGGTTCTAGCAGACCATGTGCAGACGATTGGATCGAGAGAGACGGGAGACGAGAGACCAGACTGTATTGACAAGCGGAAGTGGTTCCGCATCGGTGAGGCGCGTAAAGGCCACCCTCCCAGCTTTTTGCGCGCCTCGTCCGGCCGCTTCATCTGGTCTCTTGCCTCTCGTCTCCTGTCTCCTCTTCTTCGTCCTGACGTCTGCACTCGCCGCGTCGGGCCAAACCGGCGCGGCGGACCCGGCCGGTTCCGTTCCTGAGCAGTCGGTCTCTTATCAGAAGCCGGGAATGCAGACCATTGGCGATATCAGCAGCGTTGAAGGGGTACGCGACAACTACATTATGGGCTACGGCCTGGTCGTGGGGCTCAACGGCACGGGCGACGGGCAGCAGGACGTTTTTCCCATCCAGACCCTGATCGGGATTTTGGACAAAATGGGCGTCCAGACTCCGGCGTCGCAGGTGATCACTCGGAACGTGGCTGCAGCCTTCGTGACAGCGACACTGCCACCCTTTGCCGATCCAGGCGGCCACATTGACGTCAACGTCTCCTCGGCAGGTGATGCCCGCAGCCTGCAGGGCGGGGAGCTGCTGATGACGCCGCTTTACGGGCCCGACGGCAAAGTTTACGCCGTCGCCCAGGGGCAACTGGTGCTGGGAGGTTACATGGCTGGTGCAAACGGAAACGTCGTTACAGTCAATCAGCCAACCGCTGGTCGAATCCCTGGAGGCGCCTTAATTGAGCGCGAGGCGTCCGTTAACTTAACGCAGCTCAGGAACCTTTCCCTGCTCCTCCATGACGCGGACTTTCAGACCGCAGAGAATGTGGCGCACGCCATCGATCGGACGTTCGGCGTCAATATCGCCGTCGCGCTCGACAGCCGCCGCATCGAAGTCCGGCTTCCCGGCGGTGCGCCGGGAGCCATCCCGAACCTGCTGGCGCGTCTGGATGCGATTCCAGTAGTGGTGCATGAGGCGGCAAAGGTGGTGCTCAACGAGCGCACAGGGACGGTGGTGTTGGGCGGAAGCGTAAGCCTGGGCGCTTGCACGATTTTCCACGGAAATCTGGCGATCCAGATAGCCACCCAGTACCAGGTTTCGCAGCCTGCTCCTTTCTCGAGCGGCGGCAATACGGTGGTCGTCCCGCAAACCACCGTGCGAACGCAGGAATCCAACGCGCGACAGATTCAGCTCAATCAAGGAGCAACCGTGCAGGATCTGGTGAACGGCCTGCAAGGAATCGGATCGACGGCTCGGGATATCATCGCCATTATCGAATCCATGAAGTCCGACGGATGCCTGCAGGCCAGCGTGGAGGTAGATTGATATGAGCCCTGTCTCTTCGGTCGGGAGCAGCACCGCGGACTGGTATTCCGTCCACCCGTTCACGCCATCGGTGCCCAACCCGAACTCGAACGTGCAAACGAGGAAACTGTTCCAGGAATGCCAGGATTTCGAGGGTTTGCTGATCTCCGATCTTTGGGGAGAAATGCAACCTCAGGGTATGGATATCGGGAACGATCCCGGGTCCGCCACGATGCAGGGCTTTGGCATCCAGGAAGCTTCGCAAGGCGTTGCGAAGGCAGGGGGTTTAGGGCTTGCGCGAATCCTTTACAATTCTCTGGCGCCGGCCTTGTCCTCTTAGCCTGGCGAGGGAATTAAAGTTTTCTTAAGCCTGGCCGATATGGTGCGTGATGATTTTTGGCCAGGAGGAATTCAATGGCAGTCAGCTTTCCGAATTCGACGTCCTCAACCAACCAGGCTGATCTCAGCCAGCCTGTTCGTAAGGTTGACAATGAATCGGTCGCCCAGGGAACCCCAAACGCTGAGGTGGCTGCGGAATCGCCCAGTGCAGAGGTTTCACTCAGCAACACCGGCGTGCAAGCGCTCAAGTCGCAGCTTGCGACTGTGCCGGACATTCGCCAGGAGCGGGTTAGCTCTTTGCAGAAAGCCGTGGCCAACGGCACCTATAATCCCGGTAGCCATCAGATAGCCGACGCCATTCATGAAGACCTCTTCGGCGCCCCGTCCAACACTTAATCGCGGGCGGATTTCGCATGAGAGGAGAAGGCGTTTATGGCGGATCTGTTCGACGGATCAACGATGCGCATCCCTCCGGCAGCACACTCGATTGAAGACCGTCCCTATTCGGAACGGCGGACGCCCGCGAAGAGGCGGGCCACTGTTGCCAGGGTTGAGACGCCGGTCGAAGTGGAACTTGAAGAGGCCGGAGAAGAAGAAACGCCGCACAAGCTGGATTTGGACGCGTAGCTTATGGATGCAAAAGCCCACCCGCTCGTTTCGCTTCTGCGCCGGCGCCTGGAAGCGCTCCAGGCGCTGGCTCACGAAATCGCTGCAGGACAGGAAGCTTGCATCGCCCTGAACCTGGAAGAGCTGCAGATGAGAGATGGGAAGAAAAGTCGCCTTTGCGAATTGATTCTCAGCCTCGATCAGGAGATCGCTCACCTCGGACCTTCATCGGCGAAAACGGCGAAGCCCACGAACGAAGTGACTGAGGAGCAGGCCGGCGGGCTGGAAGCCGAAACAGCGCTCGCCATCCAGCATCTCTGGCGAGAGTGTGAAGCGGCGTGCGCGAATGTCGCCTTCCGAAACAAGGTTTACGCTGAATTCCTGCGCCGCTCCCGTTGCACGCTCATCGTCTTGCAAAACGTCGTGGCCTATTGTTTGGGCGTGTATCCGGATTTCCTGACTCAGCAAAGGAGGTTTTGACCCGTGGGTGGACTTTCTGGCGCTCTCGGCATTGCAACGAACGCATTGTCAGCGGATCAAGGCGCACTTGAAGTGACAGCTGACAACATCGCGAATGCCAACACTCCGGGGTATTCGCGTCAAGAGGCTGTCTTGACCGAGCAAACGCCCATCCTTGAAGGGAATCTCCTCTTCGGCATGGGAGTCTCCCTGCAGCAGGTCCAAAGCTTACAGGATCCGGTCGTCCAACTGGAAATTCAGCAGGGCACGTCCGTCCAGGGCCAGCTCAATTCCTACCTCGACGGGATGAATCAAGTTCAATCGCTCTTCAATGAAACAGGGGGTACCGGCCTGCAATCGGACCTGAGCAATTTCTTCAATAGCTTTGAGTCCCTTGCCACCGATCCAACAAGCTCGACCTTGCAACAGGATGTGCTCAGTGCGGCCCAGGATTTGACCGACGACTTTCAGCAGGCGGCGAGCAACCTTCAGCAGATACAATCCGGACTGGATCAATCGGTTTCGCAGGATGCGAGCCAGGTGAATCAGCTCACCTCCCAGATTGCCACCCTGAACGGTCAGATTGCGTCGCTCCAGGGGCAAGGAGAGGATTCGGGGACGCTGGTAGACCAAAGAACGGAGCTTGTGAACCAGCTTTCAAATCTGATTGGGCTGACCGTCACCAACAACGTGAGTGGAAACTACACGCTTTCCACCCAAAACGGCTCGCTCTTGGTGGTGGGAAACCAGAGCTTCACTCTTCAAACCGAACTGAACTCGTCGACTGGGATGCAGGATATCTACTCCAACGGGCAGGACATCACAAGTTCCATCACTCAGGGCGAATTGGGCGGGCTGATTCAGGCAAGAGATACGTCCATCCCTGACACTCTGAATTCGCTCAACACGCTCGCCTACAACCTGGTGAATGCGGTGAACACCCAGTCGGCGGAGGGATACGACACCTCCGGCGACGCGGGCGGCGACTTCTTCACTCCGCTTTCGGGGGTGACGGGCGCGGCATCAGAGATTTCGGTCGCCATCACGGACCCGTCTGAAATCGCGTCAAGCTCGGACGGAACGTCGGGAGACAACGGGAACGCGCTCGCTCTCGCCGGACTCCAGAATCAACAAATCATAAGTGGCGAAACGCCTACAGACTATTACGCCAACATGGTGGATAACATCGGAAACCAAATCTCTTCGGCCAACACCCAGCAACAGTCGGAAACAGCCTTGTTGCAGCAACTGCAAAATCAGCTCACTTCGGTATCAGGAGTGTCCCTTGACGACGAGGCCACCAACCTCGTGTTGTACCAACAGGCTTATGATGCCTCGGCCCAGGTGGCCACAGTGGTCGACCAGCTCATGCAAACGACCATTAACATGATTTAAGTTCGTGGAGTGCGCCTGGCTGATCTCTGATCTCTTATTCGAGGATGACCATGGGATTGCGAATCGCTCCAGACCTGTATTCGACGATGCTGTACAATATGAACGCGGATCAGACCCGCTTGAATAACGATCTGGAGGAGCTTTCCACTGGCCAGAGCGTGAACCAGCCGTCGGATAATCCTGCTGCCGAATCGGCCTACATCGAAAACCAGGCTCAATCGAGCGAGGTGGATCAGTACACGCAGAATATTTCCACCGTTCAGGGCGCCCTTCAGACTGCCGACAGCACGCTCCAGTCGGTCGTCAACAATCTGAATCAGGCTTTGACGATCGGGAACGAAGGCGCGAGCGGAACCAACTCCACTACGGAGCTTCAGGGTCTTGCTCAGCAGGTACAAGCCATCCAGCAAACGGTCCTGGGGCTGGCCAACACATCTTATCAGGGCACCTATCTGTTTTCTGGAACTGACTCAACCACCGTACCCTACGTCTCGAGCAGTACGTCATCTTCCGGCGTTGCGTACCAGGGCAATTCTGAAACGACGAGCATTCAGGTGGGTCCCGGACAAACCGTGAGTACCAATCTTCCGGGCAGCTCGATCTTTGGCGCCTCGGGCGCAGATGTTTTTCAGGCTCTGCACGATTTGAGCCAGGCGCTGAGCACGAATACCAACATCACCGGCGCTCTGAGCGAGCTCACGGACGCATACAATAACGTCAACTCGCAGGCAACTTTCTACGGAAACGCCATCGATCAGTTGGACGAAGTCAACACCAACCTCTCCGAGGAGCAGCAAACGCTTTCGACGCAGGCGAGCAATCTGATTTCAGCCAACGTCGCTACGGTTGCCTCGAATCTCAGCCAGGACGACACCACGCTACAAGCCGCACTCCAAGGCTTCGCGAGCATTTCGCAAGACACGCTCTTCAGCTACCTGAAGCTGTAACCTCCACTCTTACTGAGCGCAGCGAAGAATCCCAGTATTTGTTTTCGAAGAGATGCAGAGGTTTCTCGGCTCACTCGGCAAGGCAGACAGGCTTTTTCCGCAGCCTTTCAGTTAGGGATCAGCTCTCTCTCCAGGCGCCGAGCAAGCGCCGCACCAGAACCAACTCGGCCAGATGGTAAGAGTTGTGATCCGCAAGGACCAAGGCTTCGCGCAACAGCGTTTGCCCTTCTCCGTGCGGAATACGCGCGTACAGGTCGCTGGATGGTTTGGCGATAAGCCTCTTCATTGCATTGAGACCGGCGCGAAAAGATACGACGCTCTTATCCCACGCGCTCTTAGTCGGAGGCGCTTGCCCGGCCGGCCAGTAGCCCGTGGGCCATTCGGGCGAGACGTGGCGCGGATTGCGGCTGAATTCGAGGATATCCCATTGCGCGATGCGCAGATGCTCGATGATTTCCCAGGGAGAATGCGGCGCTCCGGCCGGCCTCATACCTCGCAACTTCGTCGGCAAGCCGGATACGGCCTTGTCAAATCCAACGTGGGCGTTCCCGCCGCCCAGCAAATCGCACAGATGATCCCGCACCGCCTTGTCCTGACTGTCCATTCCAACCTCCGCACTATCATGTTCTGACGCCCCGGCCACGGTGTCAATCTCCCGCTTCGCAGTGGGTTCGAAACGAAGCGCATTGAATCTCCGTTTGGTCTATACTGTGCTGCTTTAGTCAGTGGCTGGCTACCGGGTTCTTGCGCGCTACCTGCGTGCGCCCGTGGTGATGGCTGATATCCGTTTTCTGTTTTCGAATGCTGGCTCATCTTAATCCAAGCTGGGGGAATCTTATGATTCGCATTCGCACTCTGATCGTTTTTGAGGCCATGTGTTGTCTGGCGTCGCCACTGATCCGCCGGGCGGCCGCGCAGGAATTTCCGGAAACGATGTATCAAGCCATGCGCTGGCGCATGATCGGCCCGTTCCGCGGCGGCCGGACGCGGGCGGCGTGTGGGGTGGCTCAGGAGCCTAACGTCTTTTACGTCGGCGCGGTCGACGGCGGCGTGTGGAAATCCGACGATTACGGACGCACCTGGAAACCGGTATTCAACCACGAACCTACACAGTCCATCGGCGCGATCGTTGTGGCTCCGTCAAACCCCAACATCATTTATGTGGGAAGCGGTGAGGGTCTGGCGCGGCCCGATCTTTCTGTGGGCGACGGCATCTACAAGACCACGGATGCAGGCAGGACCTGGATGCATCTGTGGACGGCCGAGGGCGCCCAGATTCCCGCCATGGCCGTTGATCCAAACGATCCCAACCGCGTCTTTGCCGCCGTGCTCGGACGTCCGTATGGCCCGAGCACGCGCCGCGGCATTTACCGCTCCACTGACGGCGGTAAGACGTGGAAGAAGGTTCTCTACATCGATGAGAATACGGGCGGCGACGATGTGGAAATCGATCCGTCAAACCCCAACGTCGTCTATGCCACGCTATGGGCAGTGAGGCAAGGACCGTGGGAGTATGGCAACGAATATCAGGGAAGTGAAGGAGGGATTTACAAATCGACGGACGGCGGCGAGACCTGGCATCAACTTACAATGGGTTTGTCCAAAGACGTACGCCAGGCGTATGTGGCCATTGCCCCAAGCGATCCGCAGCGCCTGTACGCAACGGTGGCAACAAAAGTCTTCGGCTCCTACGGCTCAGGACGAGGCCTGGGCATTTATCGCTCGGACGATGGAGGCGAGCACTGGTATTCAGCCACTACGGACCTGCGGCCTGCGGCGCGCATTGGAGGCGGCGATCTGCCCATTCCAAAAGTCGATCCGCAAAATCCAGACGTCGTCTACAGCACCAGCATCGTCACGTGGCGCTCGCGCGATGGCGGAAAGACATGGCGGGGGATTCGCGGCGCGCCGGGAGGCGATGATTATCAGAATATCTGGATCAATCCACGCAATCCCAACATCATTCTGCTGGTAAGCGACCAAGGCGCCATCGTGAGCGTGAACGACGGCCGCACCTGGAGCTCGTGGTATAACCAGCCCACAGCGCAACTCTATCACGTTGAGGCCACCAATACGTTTCCTTATCGGGTCTGCGGCGGCCAGCAGGAGAGCGGCTCCGTATGCATCGCCGAGCGCGGCAACGATGGCGAAGTGACGGTTCGCGAATGGCACCCCGTAGGAGCGGAAGAATACGGGTACGTTGCGCCGGACCCGCTTCATCCCGATATTTTTTACGGCGCCGGAACCTCTGACGTCACCAAGTATCACTGGAGCACTGGCCAGGTGCAGGACGTGACGCCGATTCCGCTCAGTTCCTCGAAAGTTCGCGTGGATCGGACGCAACCCATCATCTTTTCACCTGTCGATCCGCACGTGCTCTATTTCGCCGCCAACGTGCTTTTCGAAACGACCGACGGCGCGCACTCGTGGCGCCAAATCAGTCCGGACCTCGCGCGCCCGCATCCCGGCATCCCTGAAAGCCTCGGCGCCATGGCTGCAAAGGATAAAGGGGCAGCCCGGCAGCGAGGTGTTATTTACGCGCTTGGGCCGTCCTTCAAGAATGTGGATACCATCTGGGCGGGCACGGACGACGGATTCATCTGGGTGACGCACGACGGCGGCGAACACTGGCAAAACGTCACGCCTCCCGGCATGACGGCATGGAGCAAAGTGACGCAAATCACCGCCTCCCATTTCGACGATGTTTCCGCTTACGCCTCCGTCAGCCGCTTCCGCATCAACGACCTTCATCCCTACATCTATCGCACGCACGATGGCGGCAAAACCTGGGAGCCGATCGTCAACGGCTTACCCGACGATTCTCCGGTCAACACCGTGCGCGAGGATCCTTACCGGAAGGGCTTGCTTTTTGCGGGAACGGAGACAGACGTGTGGGTCTCGTTCGATGATGGCGGCCACTGGCAGTCCCTGCAGCTCAATTTGCCTCATACTTCCATGCGCGACCTTTGGATGCACGGGCACGATTTGATCGTCGCCACACACGGGCGCTCGTTCTGGATTCTTGACGATGTCACTCCGCTCGAGCAGCTCAGCGCGTCGACGGAAGCTTCCGAAGCAACGCTGTTCAAGCCGGAAACGGCGATTCGCGTCCGGCGCGATACCAACACGGACACGCCGCTTCCGCCCGATGTGCCCACCGGCAAAAACCCTCCTGCAGGCGCTATCCTCGACTATGATCTCCGCCAGCCGGCCGCCGGCGCCGTGACGCTCGAGATTCTCGACAGCCAGGGCAATCTTGTTCGCCGCTATTCGAGCAACGAAAAGCCTCACGCGACCATGGCTGAGCTGCAGAATACGCTCGTGATTCCGCTGTATTGGGTGCGAAAGCCGAAAATTCTTTCAACTACGGCCGGAATGCATCGCTGGGTTTGGGACCTGCACTACACAACGCCCAAAGCGCTTCACTACGACTATCCCATCTCAGCCGTTCCGCATGATACGCCCCGCGATCCGCGCGGTCCTCGCGCGCTTCCGGGCGAATATACCGTTCGCCTGACCGTCGACGGAAAGGCTTACACCCAGCCGCTCACGGTGGAGATGGATCCTCGGGTGAAGACGCCCTTCCCTGCCCTGGAACAACAATTCAACATGGAAACTCATCTTGCCTCCATGATGACCGAGAACACAGAAGCCATCCAGGAGGCACGCTCGTTGCAGAAGCAGCTCGGGAGCCAGGTTCCAAAAGCCGCGTCGGATTCGGTGGCAGCTTTCAAGAAGAAACTGGCGGCGCTGATGGGAGGGCCATCGGGAATGTTTGGTCCCGTTTCAACGCAGCTTACGCTTGGGCGCCTTGCGGGCGAGGTCGGCTCTCTTTATGGCAGCGTAGACAGTGCGGACGCCGCGCCCACGGCTGCGCAAACGGCCGGGCTCGCGACCGTCGAGCATGACTTTTCAAGCGTCATGACGCGCTGGCATGGGCTGATTGAAACCGATCTTCCCGCGCTCAATCGACAGCTTCGCGCCGCAGGCGCGCCTGCGCTTCAGCTTCAGCCGAGCTCGTAGCCGAGCGGGTGCGCGTTTGCAGACGGCCTTGCAAAAGTCTTTTGGGGAGTTGCCGTAGCGCCGGCTTCCAGCCGGCAACTTCCTTCAATTCAACGGAAGCCGGCAAGATGCCAGCGCACCATTCGCGGCGCTGATGATCTCCGCGCAGGACGCGCTGCCGTCATCGTGCGCAACCGTTAAAGTACCCCGGCCAGGGTCGTGTGGATGATGCGAAGGAGGAGGGTCGGGTAGACGCCGATCCATACCAGAAGGATCGTCAGCGCGGCGAGAACGATGCCGCCGCTTGCCGAGAGCGTGGGCACGAGTGAGGAGACCGGCGCTGCGGTTTCTTCATGGATTCCGGAAGCCATAGCCACCACAACTCGCAGATAGTAGTAGAGGCCAAAGACGCTGGAAATGATGAGCACAAAAACCAGAAGCCAAACGGCGGACGAAGCGCCGGCGCTGACGATATAAAACTTTGCCACAAAGCCCGCCGTCAGCGGAATGCCGGCGAGCGAAAGCAGCGCGGCCGTGAATACCGCAGCCAGGCCGGGTCTTCGCCAGAATAGCCCTCGATAGTCCGCCAGCGCGTCCGCATCGCGCTGCCGCGTGGAAAGCACGGTGATCACGCCGAAGGCCGCCAAAGTTGTGATGAAATAGGCCGTAAGATAAAACGTAACTGCCTCCGTACCCACTTCCCCGCCGGCCTGAAACGCCACCAGTATGTATCCCATGTGCGCGATGGAAGAATACGCCAGAAGCCGCTTGACGTTGTCCTGCATCATGGCCAGGAAATTGCCCGCAATCATCGAGGCGATGGCGATGATCGTAAACACCGCGAATACAGCTCCAAAGTGATGAGAGGCGGCGCCGCTGAAATAGCGCAGGAGCAGCGCGAACATCGCTCCCTTGGAAACTGTGGCGACGAATGCCGTGACGGGCGCCGGCGCGCCTTCGTAAATGTCCGGCGTCCAGAGATGGAACGGCACCAGCGCCAGCTTGAAACCAAAACCGGTAATGATGAGCGCCGTGCCGGCCAGCAGCACCGGCGATCCGACGCCGCCCAACGCCGTAATCCGGCTGCCAATCTCGCCAAACTCCATGGTCCCAAGCTGCGAATAAATCAGCGCCATGCCGAAGAGGAGAAACGCAGCGGAAGACGCCGCCAGGATCAGGTATTTGATGCCCGCTTCGAGCGGCTCCCGGCGGGTTTGGTGATAAGCATTGAGGGCATAAAGCGAAACGCTCAGGATTTCGAGACCAAGGAAAAAAGAAATAAAGTTGCTGCTGGCTACGAGCACTGCCGAGCCGAGCGCCGCCACCAGCAGAAGCACATAGAGTTCTTCGGGCTGGGTGTCGTGACGGGTGAAATAGGAATAGCAAAGAAGGACAACGGCAAAGGTCGCCGCAATCACAAGACCCATGAAAAACAGGGCGTAGCGATCGACGACGAGCAGCGTCGTCACCTGCTCCGGCGCGTAAGGCGCCACGACGAAAAGCGAGGCGAACGACAACGCCAAACCGATCAGCGTGAGCCAAAGGGTGAGCAGATGATTCCGGCGAATGCCAATCGCCACCATCACCACGACGGACGCGCCGCCGAGGATGAGCAATGGCAATAACGCTATGAGAGAATTTCCAGTCACTGGCTATCTCCGCGCGACCACGCCTGGAGGGCGCGGCAATTGCAGCCTCGACACCACCCGCGCAGACAACGCCGGCGAAGGCGCCGGCGCTATCGCTTTCTCAATCGCTTCCCGTGTCGGCTTAAAGGTATTGAAAATCGGCTGGGGGTAAAGGCCGAGCCAGAGCAGGATGGCGATCATCGGCGCCACCTGCACCACCTCGCGCGGGACAAGGTCAGGCACAGACCATTGATTCACATTCGGACCGTGGAAACCGCTTTGGATAAAGCGCAAAGCATAAAGCGTCGAAAGCAGAATTCCAATGGCGGCCGCAACGGTCAAGCCGATCATGTGAGCCTTGTACGTGCCCACCAAAACCAGAAACTCGCCCACGAAATCTCCCAGCCCCGGCAAACCCATGGATCCCATGGCAAAAAACATGGCGACGCCGCCCATGCGAGGCGCGGTGGACCACAGTCCGCCCAGGCGGCCCACTTCGCGCGTATGCGTGCGTTCCTGAAGCTGGCCACAGATCATAAAAAGCGCGCCAGTCGAAATTCCATGGGCGATCATTCCCATAAGAGCGCCGTCCAGCGCCCAGGAATTGAACGTAAAAATGCCGAGCAGGACGAATCCTAAATGGCTGACGCTGGTATAGGCGACGAGGCGCTTCAAGTCCGTCTGGCCGAAGGCAAGAACAGCGCCGTAAATGATGCCGACAATCGCCAGAACCAAAGCGATCGGAGCGAAGCGATGCGCCGCGCCCGGAAAGAGCGGAATGACGAACCGCAACAAGCCGTATGCGCCCGTCTTGAGCAGCAGCCCCGCCAGAATGATGCTGCCGGCCGTGGGTGCTTCCGTATGAGCGTCCGGAAGCCAGGGATGAAAAGGAAACATCGGCAGCTTCACGGCGAAGGCAACGAAAAATCCGAGCATGATCAGCAGCGCCGTGTGCACCGGAAGGCGCGTGCCGAGCAGATCGCCGTATTCGAACGAATACTGGCCGGTCTGCGCGTGGTGAATGAAATAGAGCGCGAGGATGGCAACCAGCATCAGCAGGCCGCTGAGCTGCGTAAAGATGAAAAACTTGATGGCTGCGTAAACCCGGCGCTCATGGCCCCAAATGGCGATGAGGAAAAACATGGGGACGAGCATCAACTCCCAGGCAAAGTAAAAGAGGAACAGATCGACCGCGAGGAACACTCCGGCGATGCCGGCGAGAATCCACATGAGATTGAGGTGAAAGAATCCCACCTTGTCCTGAATCTCGCGCCAGGAGGCGAGAACGGAAATGATGCCGAGGAAAAAACTGAGCAGCAGAAGCAGAAGGCTGAGGCCGTCCATCGCCAGGTGAAAGTGAATGCCCCACTGCGGCACCCAGCTCCAATTCACCTGCTCCATCCACGGGCCGTGCGAAGCCAGGCTAACGTGGGCTCCAAACCGGCTCCAAAGGACCAGTGCAATCACGAAGTCCGCCGACACGGCAACGAGCGAGATCCAGCGTGGCGCCCGTTTGCTCCAGCGGCCGGTAAGCCAGGCCAGCGCGCCGGCAACGAGTAGAATGGCGATGAGCCAAATAAGGATCATAAGAACAACACCAGCGCTACAAAGATGACGGAGCCGGCCACAATGCCGGCCGCATACCAGCGCACGCGGCCCGTTTCCGTCTGCCTCAAGCCGCGGTACAACGCCTCGCTGAGATAAGCTGCGCCGTCGTAAATGCTGTCCACAACGTCTGCCTTGTCCACGCGCGCCAGCCCCATGATGGGCTGCACAAAAACGCGATCGTAGAGCCAATCCATGGCCCAATCCGAGTGCCAGAAACGATGCAAGGCCTTGCAGACGGCAGGCGCCGAGAGAGACTCCACGAGCGCCCGGTTGCGGATGTAGAGCCAATAGGCAATGAAGAACCCAATCAGGAACGCCAGCGTGACGTACGCCTCAGAAGCTCCCTCGCTCATCGCTCCCGGCGCTGCCGAGGCCGCGGCGGGCAATGCGCTGTGCAGGTAATTCGAGAAGGCGTGGATGTCACCCAGAAACCGCGGCGTTTCCACCAACCCTCCCACAATAGAGAGGGCCGCCAGAACGATGCATGGAATCTTCATGCTCCAGCCGGGCTTGTGTGAGACGGGCGTTTGAGCGTCGCCGAAAAAGGCGACGAAAATCATCCGAAACGTGTAAAGCGCGGTCAGAAAAACTCCGACTACCGCGGCCAGCCACAGCGCTCGACTCCCATACGTGGACGCGCCCGCCTGAAAGATGATCAAGCCTTTGCTGTAAAAGCCGGCGGTGACCAGCGGCACGCCGGCAAGGGAGCAGCCGGCGATGAGGTACGTCCAAAAGGTGACGGGCAGCTCCTTGCGCAGCCCGCCCATCTTGAAGATGCTGTGCTCGTGATGGCAAGCGTTGATCACGATCCCGGCGCCCAGAAACAGGAGGGCTTTGAAAAACGCGTGCGTCATGAAGTGGAAAATGCCTGCCGACCACGCGCCCACGCCGAGCGCCAGAAACATGTACCCAATCTGGCTGATGGTCGAATAAGCCAGAATGCGCTTGATGTCTTCCTGCGTCAGCGCGCTGAAGCCGGCCAGAATCAGCGTGGCTGCGCCCACAATGGCCACCGCGTGCATGGACACGGGAGACAACATGAACAACGCATGCGTCCGGGCGATCAAGTAGACGCCCGCCGTCACCATGGTCGCCGCATGGATCAGCGCGCTGGTCGGCGTCGGGCCGGCCATCGCGTCCGGAAGCCAGGTTTGCAGCGGCAACTGGGCAGATTTCCCCACCGCGCCGCCCAGAAGCAGCAAACCGGCTGCCATCGCCAGCGGCGTTCCCACGGGCCACTGAGCCGTCGCGCGCTGCATCAGCGCTTGAATGTTGAGCGTACCCAAATGAGTGAAGAGCAGGAAAAGACCGATGATAAACGCCGTGTCGCCCACTCGCGTTACATAAAAAGCTTTCCGCGCCGCCCGGCCGTTGGCGGGATCGGTATACCAGAAACCGATCAGCAGGTAACTGCACAACCCCACTCCTTCCCATCCGAGGAAAAGCAACAGAAGATTTGCGCCGAGAAGCAGCGTGAGCATCGATCCGACAAAGAGATTCATATAGGCGAAGAACCGGCTGTAGCCTTCGTCGCCCTCCATGAATTCCGTCGAATACAGGTGAATAAGAAAGCCGACGAAGCAAACCACCAGCGCCATCAGCATGGAAAGAGAGTCCAGATAGAGCGAAACATGCGGATGGAAACCGGCAACGTCGATCCACGTCCAGAGGTGTTGCACAAACGCGTGATTCGGCGGCGGCGCCACGATGAACCGGAACATCAACAGAATGGAAATCACGGTGGAGACGCAGACGCTTCCCGCGCCCACAGCTTTCACCGCCCTGGGGGAAATCCGCGGGCCGGCGATCATCAAGATCAGAGCGCCGGCAAACGGAAGCGCGGGAATGAGCCACAACAACGAATACACGCTAACCTCTCATCTCACTGACAGCATCCGCATCCAGAGACTTGTGATGATGAAACAATTGCAATACCAGCGCCAGGCCGACCGCAACCTCGGCGGCCGCCATCGACAGAATGAAGATGAACATCACCTGCCCGCCCGGCTGATCCCAGCGCGAGCCCGCGACGACGAAGGCGAGGCCGGCGGCGTTCAGCATGACTTCAATCGACATCAGCATGAACAGCAGGTTACGGCGAACCAGCAGGCCGATCAGCCCCAGCGCGAACAAGATCCCCGCCAGCAGCAACCCGTGATTCATGGGAATCACTGCCATTTTCATCCTCCGACTTTCCCGGCTTCCTCCGTCCGAGGTGGTAAGCGCCAACCAGCGCCGCCAGCAGCAGGAACGACGCCAGCTCCACGCCGATCAGATACGGACCCAAAAGCGCGATACCCACTTGTCGCGGTCCGATCACTTCGCCACCCATCACCGGACCACCACGCCCGGCAACCAGAAACGCGACCTCGCCTACAAGAATCGCCGCCAAAATCACCGGCCCCGCCCACATACCCGGTTTCAGCCAGGCGCTTTCCTGGTCGATGGCGCGCCGTCCCAGATTGAGCATCATCACCACGAAGATGAAGAGCACCATGATGGCGCCGGCATAGATAATGACCTCGAGCGCCGCCACAAAGGGCGCCCCAATCACAAAGAACACGATCGCAACGGCCAGCAGCGACACGATGAGATAGAGCAGCGCGTGCACGGCGTTCAGCCGCGTCAGCATCATGATCGTGGCGAAAATCGCCACGACGCCGGCAAGATAGAATAACCAAGCCATAGCCAGCAATCCGTCATCAGAAATCAGCAATCCGCCATGAACCGTTCACCCCGGCAGGCCGGCTCGCCAATTGCTGACTTTGGATGTCCGCCCTGTCCTTACGGCATCAGCGAGTGCAAATCAGTCGGCGGATCTTCCCGCTCAGCTTCGCCTTTGTCTTTGCCGCCAATCTTCACTCCCGCGACGCGCCAGAAACTGTATCCCGGATACTTGCCCTGCCCACTGATCATCAGGTCTTCCTTCTCGTACACCAGGTTCTGCCGATGGTGCTCACAAATCTCGAAATCCGGCGTAAGCTGGATGGCGTACGTCGGGCACGCTTCCTCACAATAACCGCAAAAAATGCAGCGCGAAAAATTGATCCTGAAGAATTCCGGATAGCGCCGCCCGGTATCGTCTTCCGTTGCCTGCAACGCGATGCAATCCACCGGGCATGCAACCGCACAGAGATAACACGCGACGCACCGCTCGCCGCCGTCGGGATCGCGAGCCAGAATGATTCGCCCGCGGTAGCGCGGGGCGAGGTACGGCTTCTCCTCCGGGTACTGGATCGTCACCCGCTTGCGAAACATGTGCAGCAGGATGTGCCACAAAGTTCGAAATACGCTAATCATGTGTCAGTCCAGTGAAACTCACCTTGCCCAGAGCACCACCGCTCCCGTCACCAGAATATTGGCAAGCGCAAGCGGCAACATGATCTTCCATCCCCACGACATCAATTGATCGAAGCGCGGGCGCGGCAGCCCCGCGCGCAGCAAGATGAAGAAGCAGATGAAAGCGAACGTTTTGATAATGAACCACAGCAGCGGCGGAAGCCCGGGCCCCAGCCAGCCGCCGAAAAAGAGAAGCGTAATCAGCGCCGAGATCAAAACAACGCCGACGTATTCGCCGATGAAGAACATCCCAAACTTCATTCCGGAATACTCCGAATGAAAACCTGCAACCAGCTCGCTTTCCGCTTCAGGAATATCGAAAGGGAGCCGCCGGGTCTCCGCCACGCCGGCAATGAGAAAGAGTATGAATCCCAGGAACTGCGGAATCACGAACCAGATTTTCTGCTGGGCTTCGACGATGGCCGAAAGGCTGAACGAACCCACCATGATGACGACGCCCATGAGCGCGAGTCCCATGAACACTTCGTAGCTGAGCATCTGCGCGGCCGCGCGAAGCCCGCCGAGCAATGAATATTTATTATCCGACGCCCAACCTCCCAGCACCACGCTATAGACGCCCAGGGAAGACATCGCCAAAACGAAAAGCAGGCCGATATTCAGGTCCGATACGGCGATTCCCGGCGCGAACGGAATCACGGTGAAGGACATCAGCACCGTAAGCATCACGATGGCGGGCGCCAGAATGAACACCGGCTTGTCCGCGAACGGAGGAACCCAATCTTCCTTAAAGAAAAGCTTGATCGTGTCTGCCGCCACCTGCAGCAGCCCAAACGGGCCCACGCGGTTCGGCCCGTAGCGGTCCTGCCAAAGCGCCAGCAAGCGCCGCTCAACCCAGATCAGGCCCGCGGCGAGGTTCAGCACCACGAAGAGAACCACCACCACCGTAACGATGTGGATGACCCATGGCATAACGCGAAGCACCCATCAGAAGTCAAAGATGACAAGGCAAAGGCCGCACCGCTTTCGCCGTTTCACCTTTTCTCTTGGCGTTTTAGGTTTCCTTTCATCCGGCCTTCACGATGCTTCCCCAGGCCGGCAAGGCGACGTAATCCATACCCGGCAATTGCGCAGGCAAGCCCGCAACGCCCGATGGCAAATCCGCGCGAACGCGAACCGCAACCCGCCGCGCCCAGCCGTTGACTTTCACTTCCACCTCATCCCCTTCTTTCAATCCAAGCTGAGCCGCGCCTTGCTCGCCGAGCGCGACGTAAGGCTTGGGGATAAGCTCGGCAATGGCTGGCGCGATTTGCGAGAGCTCCTCCGAGCCGAAAATGTGATACAGCGGGACCATCTGCCACGTATCGCTTTTGGGCTGAAAAGCGGCCGGCGCAGCGCCCCAATAGCCTTTGTGGCCGTTCGTGCCCGGCTCGATCAGGCGCGTCCCTGGGTCGCCGCCACGCAACGGCCCGGCAATTTCTTCCTGAAACTTATTCACCGCCTGAATGGAATTCCAACCCGGCGACCAGAAGAACGGCGTTAGCGCAGACGGCGGCTGATCCGGAAATCCCTCCATGGAGAACGCCAGCGCAGATTCACGATCGCCCGGCGGCTGAGGCTCACTGACGTCGATGTTGGCATGCACGGCGGTGCGGCCGCTATAGCGATGCGGCTCACGCGGGATCTTGGCTCCCGCCGCGCGGAACGCAGCCTCCGGCGCGGCTTTTGCCGCTCCGGCAAGAGCCGGAAGCGTCTCCGCCGCAGTCCGCACAACATCATCGATGCCCTCCCACGCCGCTGCCTCACGCCGGCCGGTCGCAATCATCAGACCGCGAATCCAGCGCCAGCTCGCTTGAATGTCTCCCGCCGGAACGAACGTTTGGAAAAAGCGCTGGGCGCGCCCTTCGCTGGAAACCAGCGTTCCCTCGCACTCCGCAAAGGTCGCCGCAGGCAGCACGACTTCCGCCTTCTCGCCGGTGCGGTTCAGCAGCGAATCCAGAACGATCACGTGTTTCGCGGCCGCGAACAACTCATCCACGAACTCTTTCGGCGCCCGAGCATAGAGATCGTTTTCGAGGACCACGACCGTATCCGCCAGGCCCTGTTTCAGCACGCTCAACGATTCAGAAAGCGGGCGCGCCTCCATCAGTCCAAGCCCGAAGGTGTTGCATTCGAGCGTGGTGAAACTCAACCCAGCCGGCTTCCCGGAGCGGCACAACGCCCAAGCTACATTGACGGCGGCTTGAACCACACCCTCGGAGCAAAGGCCCGGTCCCGAAACAACCAGCGGACGCTGAGCGTTTTTGAGCGCTTCGGCGATTCTCCCTGCGAGCGAGCGCATCGCATCGGAGAGCGCCGGCGGTTCGGGCGATTCTGGATCGAGCGCATGGGCTACCGCAAAGCCCAACCTCGCAAGATCGCCCGGCGCAGCGCGGAAAGTCTCTGTGGCAACATCGTCAAGCTTCGTGGAGTTCGGCGTGGCGATATACAACGGACTCCTCGAATCCTGCGCGATCTCGCGAACCGCGTGGTCGAGCCAGCGCGGTATCTTGAACCGGTCTGCCAGCTCAAATCCGCGCCAGCGTACGGATTGCCGCAGCGCAAGAGCCAAACGCGGCGCAGTCTGAGTGACGTCCTCGCCGAGAACGAGCGCCGCATCGGAAAGCTCGACGTCGTGAAGAGAGGGCGAGCGCGCCTTGCCATCTCTCAACGCCCCAAGCATCGCTCCCGTCAGCCAATTCTCTCCGTCTCCCACGCCGGCGTGGAACCGCTCCGGACCCACCCAAGCTCGCAGCGCGAAATTCGCTTCCAGCGAAGCGCGGGGCGAACCGATGCCCAGTATTTTTGCGCCGTCCAAAATGCCGCGTAGTCGCTCGAGTGCCGCGGACTTGGAAACAGGCTCCAACTTCTCCCCGGGGCTGTCGCGGCGAACCAGCGGTTCTCGCACGCGGCGGTCGCCGTTCACAAACTCATAACCAAAGCGGCCACGGTCACAGAGAAAATATCCGTTCACGTCGCCGTGATACCGGTTCACGACGCGCCGCAACACGCCATACCGCTCGCCCGGCGAGGTATTGCAGCCAACGCCGCAATGGACACAGACGGAGGGTGAGAATTGCAGGTCCCA
The DNA here is from genome assembly GCA_030041095.1 of Terriglobia bacterium. Classification (GTDB taxonomy): domain Bacteria; phylum Acidobacteriota; class Terriglobia; order UBA7540; family UBA7540; genus JASHON01. The sequence continues at coordinate 8,667 of JASHON010000192.1, read as the reverse complement.
TTTGCGCGTGTAATGCTTTTTCAGAGTCTTATCGGTAAAAACGCCTGTGGGGCAGATTTCGACCAGGTTGCCCGCAAATTCGTTCTCCAGCACGCCATCCTGATGCCGGCCGAAGTAAACGAGATTGCGCAGCACGAATTCCTCGAGATCGTTGCCGCCCGCGTATTCGCGGTAATATCGCACACAGCGATAGCACTGAATGCAGCGGTTCATCTCGTGGTTGACCAGCGGACCAAGGTCCTGGTTGCGGAAAGTTCGCTTGTTAAAGCGATAACGGCGATAGTTATGTCCCGTCATCACCGTCATATCCTGAAGATGACACTCGCCGCCTTCATCGCATACGGGACAATCGTGCGGATGGCTCTCCATGAGCCCTTCGATGATGCCTGCGCGAAAGGCCACAACTTCAGGATCGTGAACGGAGACGCGAAGACCCTCCGCCGCCGGCGTCATGCAAGCCATTACAATGCGCCCGCGCTTATCGTCCGCATCCCTATATTGCTTCACCGCGCACTGCCGGCACGCTCCCACCGAGCCGAGCGCCGGATGCCAGCAGAAATACGGCAGGTCGAAACCAAGCTGCAAGCACGTTCGAAGCATGTTTTGATCGTCCGCTACTTCGAACGGCCGGTTGTCAACGTAAACTTTCACCTTGGCCATAGGCCACTCGCTCTCTTAGCAGGTTGATGAGACATCCTGTCGAGGCCTGTCATTCCAAGCGCAACGAGAAATTTCCGCATTGGCTTCAGATCAAATGCCGAGATGCTTCGCTTCACTCCGCATGACGGCCTGGCTTTTTTCAGCAACCTGTCAAGCCTGATGATTCCACGGACACCGCTTGTCCGCCACGTGGCGCTCAAAATCCGCGCGAAAATATTTCAGCGCGCTCTGCAAGGGCTCAACCGCCCCGGGCGCCAGCGCGCAAAACGTATTGCCCGGAGCGCACAGTTTGCAGATGTATTCGAGATGATCCAAGTCCACCGCGTTTCCCTTGCCTTCTTCAATTGCCTCCAGCGCTTTCTCCGCCCATGACAAGCCGCTCCAGCATGGGGTACACCAGCCACAGGATTCTTGAGCGAAAAAGTGTTCGAGATTTCTCACCATGCCGACCGGGCAGGTTCGATCGTCCAGAACGATCATCGTCCCTGTGCCAAGCCGGCTGCCCGCCTTTTGCACTTCCGTGAAGTCCATCTTCACGTCCAGATGCTCTTCCACCAGAAAATCCGTTGAAGCGCCGCCCGGAAGCAAACCCCGGAATTTGAGGCCGTCCTGCATGCCGCCCGCGTGCTCCTCCAAGATTTCGCGAACGGTCGTACCCATGGGAAGCTCCCAAAGACCCGGGCGTTTGACTTTGCCGCTGACTCCGTAAATCTTGGTTCCTGCGTCCACACTAAGGCTGAGACTCTTGAACCATTCGATACCGTTTCGGAGAATATGCGGCAAGTTGGAAAGTGTCTCGACGTTCTGAACGATGGTTGGCTTGCCAAACAGTCCCGAAACCTGAGGAAAGGGGGGTTTGGTGCGCGGGTTCGCGCGCTTGCCTTCGAGCGCATTCAACAGCCCGGTTTCTTCGCCGCACATGTAACGGCCGCCGCTCATGTGCACCACCATTTCCAGGTTGTACCCTGAGCCTAAAATGTTCTTCCCCAGGTAGTGCTTTTCCTCCGCTTCGGCGATGGCGCGGCGCAACCGCTCTTCCGAAAGGAAATACTCACCTCGGATAAAGATGTAGGCCGTGCTGGCCTGGATCGCGTATGCCGCAACGATCAGCCCTTCGACAAGCTGATGCGGATCGCCTTCCATCAGCAGCCGGTCCTTGAACGTCCCCGGCTCCATTTCATCCGCATTCGCAACGAGGTACTTGGGACTTGGCGCATCGGGCCCCATCGGAACGAAAGTCCACTTCATTCCGGTTGGAAAGCCGGCGCCCCCGCGGCCGCGCAGATTGGACTTCTTCACCTCTTCCGTGACCGCGCCGGGAGCCATCGCAAGCGCCTTGCGCAGTCCTTCGTAACCGCCGGACGACTCGTAGGCCTGGACATCGACATAAGAAAGATCAGGCCGAATATTCTTGGTGAGTACCTTTTCCATGGCGCAAAGCGAATACCGGGAATCCGGGAGCGGATTCGTCCCTATTTGTACCGATCGAGCACTGCCTCAACTTTCCCGGGATCGACATCATGATGAAGGTCGTTGTTGACCATCATGACCGGCGCATGATCGCACGCCCCCAGGCACACGATCGGAAGCAGCGTGAACCGGCCGTCCGGCGTGGTTTCACCCATCTTGATGCCTAAAACAGACATCAGCCGCTCGCGCAGCCGATCGTAACCCGTAATCCAGCAGCTTACGCTGTCACAAACCAAAATGACGTTTCGCCCAACCGGCTTGCGGTAAATCAAGTTGTAAAACGTCGCCACGCTGTCCAACTGGTCCGCGGACATCCCGAGCAGCGCGGCAATATCGCGAAGGCTCTCATCCGACACCCAGCCGCGGCGCCGCTGAACGATCTTCATGGCGTCGATGCACACGGCCTCTTTGTTCGGGTAATGCGCAAACTCGGCTTCAATTTCCTGCCGTTCTTCTGCACTCAGCACGCTAAAACCATCTCCTGAGATTGGTCAACCGGCATGACTGAAGTCATGCCCTGACGCACTGCGGCTTCGATCAATCCCAAAATTCACGCCAATCCCTAACCCTAGCCTGCAACCGCTACCGGTCAATATCCGCCAAAACGAAATCGATGCTTCCCAGGATTGCGAGCAAATCCGACACCAGCATTCCCCGGCTCAGGTTGGGGAGGGTTTGCATATGCGGAAAAGACGGCGTGCGAATTCTCGTCCGGTAGGACACCGTGCTACCATCGCTGACCAGGTAGTAGCCGTTGTTTCCCTTTGTCGCCTCAATCGTCCCGAGCGCCTCGCCCGGCGGAATCACCGGACCCCAGCTCACGCCAAGAAAATGGTTGATGAGCGTCTCGATATCGTGCATGGTGTTGTCCGGCTTGAGCGGCGGAGCGGCCAGCGGCTGCAAAGATTTGTAAGACCCGCCCGGCATCTGCTCCACGCACTGTTCGATGATTCGCAGGCTCTGCCGCATCTCTTCCACGCGCACGACGGCCCGATCGTAGCAGTCTCCATGCTGCGCCGTGGGAATATCAAACTCGAACTGATCGTAGACGGAATACGGTTGCTTCTTGCGGAAGTCCCATTCATATCCGCAGGCTCTCAGGTTGGGACCGGTCACGCCCCATTCAATGCATTCATCCACCGTGTACGCGCCAATCCCTTTCGTGCGCGCCTTGAAAATCCGGTTGCGCATGATTTCCTTGTCATACTCCACCAGGCGGGGCGGCAGGTACTTGACGAAATCACGGATCATCGTCTCCCAGCCCTTGGGCAAATCCTGGGCGACGCCGCCAATGCGAAACCAGTTGGGATGCATGCGCGCGCCGCAAACTGCTTCAATAATCTCAAAGGCGCGCTCGCGATCGTTGAACGTGAAGAAGACCGGCGAAAGCTGGCCCACATCCTGGGCGAACGTGCCGTACCACACCAGGTGGCTGATGATGCGGAACAGTTCGCTCAGCATCACACGGATCACCTGCGCGCGCGGTGGCGGCGTGATCCCCGCAAGTTTTTCGATGGCGGTCAAATAGGCGAGGTTGTTCATTACTCCGCCCAGATAATCAATCCGGTCGGTATAAGGAATAAACGTGTGCCAGGTTTGCCGCTCGCCCATCTTTTCGGCGCCGCGATGGTGGAAGCCAATTTCCGGAACGCAATCGACAATTTCTTCGCCGTCGAGCTGGAGAATGATTCTCAGCACGCCGTGAGTGCCGGGATGTTGCGGACCAATATTAAGAAAAATGAAGTCCGTGTCTTCACTGCTCCGCTTCATTCCCCACTCTTCCGGCCGGAAGCGAAGCGCTTCCTGCTCGGCATCCTGCTTCTCATCCGGCAACTGAAACGGACCCATTTCCGTCGCGCGCGCCGGATGGTCCTTGCGGAGCGGATGGCCCACCCAGGTTCGCGGCATCAGGATGCGCGCCAGGTGCGGGTGCCCGTCAAAAACAATCCCAAACATGTCCCAAACTTCGCGTTCGTACCAGTTGGCAGCCGGCCAGAGCCCGGTGATCGTTGGGGCATGCAGGTCGCCGGACTTGAGCGCCACCTTGATCCGCAAAAACTCATTGCGATCGAAGGAAAGCAGGTGGTAAACGAGGGAAAAATCGCTCGGCGGCTGTCCATCCCGGTGCGTTCGCACGCGCTCGTCAATGGCCGTCAAGTCATAAAGCATCCGATAGGGACCGGAAACTTCAGTCTTGAGATAGCGAAGCACTTCTGTCAGTTTTTCGCGTGGCGTCCAAAAGGCAGGAATTGCATCGCGAGCCGGCTGTGCGACGATCGAATCGGCGCCAAACTTCTCCGCTAGATCGTCGAGAATCGCAGCCGTTGCAGTCGCATTCATAAATCAGTCACACCGAGTCCGGCGTTCGCAGCATCGTGACGCTTCGCCGCTCCTCGCGCTTCAAGTCACGATCCGCAGGAAGCGGCATGCGCTCGACGCCTTGATCGCCGACCACCCAGCTTAGCGGCCGCTTTTCCGTGCCGACGACTTTCTGCAAGAGCGTGAGGCCATGTTCGAACGCGTCCGGACGCGGCGGGCAGCCCGGGACGTAAACGTCAACCGGCAGGAATTTGTCCACGCCCTGCACGACGCTGTAAATGTCATACATCCCGCCTGAATTCGCGCACGAGCCCATGGAAATCACCCAGCGCGGCTCCATCATTTGCTCGTAGAGCCGCTGCACCACAGGCGCCATCTTGATGAAGCACGTACCGGCAATAATCATCAAGTCCGCTTCTCTCGGCGTGCCTCGAATGACCTCAGCGCCGAATCGGGAAACGTCGTACTTGCTCGTCAGGCTGGTGGCCAGCTCCACGAAGCAGCAGGAAAGGCCAAAACCAAAGGGCCACATTGAATTCTTTCGGCCCCACGCCAGCAAATCCTGCAGCCGCGACAGCACCACGCTGCGGCGAACCATCTCCTCAAAAGAGCCTCCGCTCGTTTTCGGCGACTCATGAGGCATCGTGGGACGAGTTACTGTAACTTGCATCTCAATCCTTCCCTCGCGCGCGCTTACCGGCGCACCGGTCCGGGGCTACGACGGGCCTTTCTTCCGCCGCACGTTCCAGTCGAGAGCTCCCGACCTCCACAGATAAATCAATGTGGCCACCAGGATGCCGATGAAAATCAAAATCTCGATATAGCCCGCCCAGCCAACTTCCCTGGCCGCCACCGCCCAGGCAAAGACAAAGACAGCTTCCAGATCGAAGACGACGAAGAACATCGAGATCAAGTAATACTTTGCTGAGAAACGGACATGCGCCGAGCCTTCCGACAAGATGCCACCTTCGTAGGGAGCATTGGTCGCCCGGTCGTCGTGCCGCTGGCCTAGAAGGAACGAGATCCCGAGCATCCCTGCAATGAGCAGGACTACCAGGACGAAGTAGAGTCCAATAGGCCAAACCGCTGGCATAAAATCTAGGGCTCCTTATTGAATTCGGATTTCAGGTCTTGAATGTTGGATTGCCTGGAGTGGGTAGCCACCCATCCGCCAATCCATGACTGGCCACGACTGGCAACAACTGGAGCGTTCCGACGCGCAACCAGCAAACGCGGCTGCTGCTTGATAAATGATATTGTTACCACATCGCAGCCGCCGGTGCAAGAAAAAGCCGCGTGGGAATGCGCCATCAGGGTTGGGATGATGACAGGCCAACCCGCCCCGTGAGGGTCCGTTTCGTGAATACCTCCGCTTCTTCCGGTCCTAATCATCACGCCTTACAACAGCGAGGCTGCAGAAGGCGTGAAAAGATTAACGACGGCTGCCATCTTGGGCAACGTCCGGGAATCTCCGCATTCTGTTCTCAAGCAAATATTAGGGATGCTTCGCGGAGTTTACTCTGAGCGCAAGGCCTCAGTTTTGGGTTCAGCGGTCGCTGTGGCGCTGGCATCTTGCCGGCATTTGCCGCCGGGACGGCGGCGCTACGATCCCAAAACTGAGGGCCTACCCCTGAGCCCCTTCGCTGGGCTTACCGCTGTTCGCTGCGGAAGGGCGGACGGGGCTCAGCACGACAGATTCGAATCATACGCAGCTCCTCCTGCCTAGATTTTGATATCGCGCTTTGATTCAACAACTTACTGGGTTATGACGCATCGCATGCGTATAACTCCCTATTTTTCATATACTCCCCAGGATTGTTGGTATCGGGCTTCAGCCCCGTCGTTTGTTTTCAGTAACTTACTGGGTTTGTTGGTCACAGTTTTCGTGTCGTTAATGAGGCACACCAGCTTGTTTTGATCGCTCCCATGGGATCACTTGGTCCTCACGGAACTTCTTATGTTCATTCGAGAGCTCTCTCTCCCTTCGAACATCCGCTCCATCTCTCCTCCGACGGCGTGGCACAAGCGGACACATTACCTTCGGTTACCGGCGGGATCGGGCTGCAAACGTCATCTTGACGATCTAGAGAAGCGGCGTACTATAACACTTGAATACCTAGAGGAGATGGCTTCCATGGAAAAACAGAGCGAGATCGTCCAAGGCACGCTCGATATGCTCATCCTGAAAACTTTGAATCTGGAGCCGATGCACGGCTATGGGATCGGACTTCGCATCCAGCAGATGAGTAGCGGACAAACCGGTCATGTGAATCCCTTCCCCCGTTGCCGATGACTCCTCCAGAACCTTGTTTTGGCAAGAATCCTGACACCGCAGTCGCAACACTTCCCGTCGTACGCGGTTACCCTGGTGCGATCAGTTCGCTACCGCATCGCCGATAATTTTGGCGGCGACAGGACACCCAACGATGAAGCCGAAGAATGGGCCGAAGTCGCGTGTAGCGGCGAGGCCGGTTACATACAGGTTGGAAAAATTGGTCTGGAATTCCGGGTCGAGTGCGGCAAAACCGCTCACTGTCGCCAGGCGATCAAGAATCGACGAGCGATCCAGGAAAGCCACGTTATTCATAACCGGCGTGTAACCCGTGGCCAGAACGATGCGATGCACGTTGCATCTTGAGTTGTCTTCCAGCAAAACGTCGTACGTACCGTCATCGCACGTATCGACCGACACGATGCTTGCCTTCTCGTGAAGATGGATGTTGGGTTGATCGACTCGCGTGGCAAGCCACTCTTCAAGAATCAGACGCCCCGTCATCCAAAAGTCATTTCGAATGCGTTCCTGCTCTTCACTGGCAAGCTGCCTCCACCAGGCGTGATCCTGAAGGGCCAGCCGCGCCATCGGCTGCACCCAGGACCAGTCCGGCTGCGCCAGACGAGGCGTGGCATGCCGGTACATCATGTGAATTTCTTCGGCGCCACGCTCCCGAATCAGCGCTGCCCACTCAAACGCGCTCTGTCTTCCCCCGATAATCAGGACCCGCTTCCCGAGGTACTGGTCAAAATCCACCGTGTCGCAAGTGTGTACGTACGAGTCGCGAGGCAGTTTCCGGGTGAGGTCCTTCGGGTAGTGTTTGAAAAAAGCAAACCCAAGGCCGAGCAAAGCTTTCTTGGCGTGCAGCCGGGACCCGTCGTCCAACGTTGCCACGTATTCCCCGTTTGATCTGGCCAAGTGAACGACGTGAGCCGTGCGCGGCGTGAGGTTGTATTGCCCCATGAACCAACTGGCGTAGTCGAGAAAGGTACTGAGAGGCAAAGGCTTGGTTTCGGCTGGCCTCAAGCCGCGCAGGCTTACGTAGGCTTCGAAGGTGGCAACCTGGCGCGCATCAAGATGCCAGTCCGTACCCGAGCGTAGGAGCATCCCGCGGGGCATATGGGTCTTCCAGAAATCGAGCGTCTTGCCAACAATCGTCACATTTAACCCCAGCCATTTCGCGTATGCCGCCGTCGCCAGGCCATACGGGCCGGCGCCGATAACCAGGAATTCAGTTCGTTCCACTCCGGTGTTCACCCTATTTGCGTTGAGTACACGAATGACTCCTGATTCCGCCACTAGGGCATGGCGATGCAGTCTATTTCATCACAGGAAGGCGCGTGCCGCCACAGCCCGGAGTTTTCACGGCAAAGGCTCTATTGATCGGAACCCATTTTACGCTTTTTCTCCGCAAATACGCTGGGACAATGGGGTTTGCGGAGGCTGTGCAGGAAGTTACTTTGGCTTAAATGGCTAAGCTACATTTCTCGCCACGGTACGGAAAGGGCGGCATGTACGCGTCGTGGTGAGCAATGCTAACCTCGCTTTGACGTGTCGCTTCAAGTTGCAGGTCACATGGGAGGTATGCCGGCTATGCGTTCATCTGGCAGCCGATCACCCAGAGGAGGGCGCAAAGTAGCCGGACAATGTCCGGGTTGCCGACAATTCGCGAGTTGGTGGCGAGAAGCGCGTTTCTCGGGACTAACCCAAGTTCGTCACGGCGGGTAGGATTTCGATAATGTTTTGCGTTCCCCGAAGCGCCAACTTTCTTGTTTTCAGTCCGACCTTTCTGAAAAGTCGATGTAGTGAAAACCTACCCTCTTGTCTTTTGCCGTCGTTAGCTGGCAACATCAGCAACGATGTTCCTGCGACCTTATCGTATGGCCAAGGACGGCAAAGATCACACTTACTGGTCGCTGGTGGAAACGATCCGCACGCCCGACGGC
>JASHON010000191.1 GCA_030041095.1 Terriglobia bacterium | reverse complement strand
GTCCATGAATGCAGATATATCCCATACTTGCGGTGTTGGTCTCTTTCCCAACCCTTTTATAAGTATAGGGCGATTCGGTTTACTGGAGCAGTAAGTTGGCGCGCGAACGGACGCTGCGCCGGGAAATGGCGTTGTTGATGTCTGTGGCGAAGGCCGGCAGGTCCAAATCCCCAACGGCAAACAGGAACGCACGCATGTAAAGCAGCGTCTCCTTGATGATGAGATCGAAGTCATGGAACGCCGGGTCGAGGGATTCCCAGCCGTCGGGCGAGGCATCGGGTTTGGCCTGGATGGAATTGGCCATCCTGCTGAACTCACGCGCCAGCGCTTCCACCGCGCTGCGAAGCACGCGGAGGTGAACCTGGTAGCGCACCTTGGAGCGAAAGATCAACTGATCCAGCAGGGTCCGGACGGGCACAAACTGGACCATCGTGCAGGAGCGAAACTCCAGCCGATCCATGTTGCGCGAGTGAAGCGTGGAATTCGCGTTCGGCACGTGGTCGTCGATGGTGTCGAGAACGCAGACAACGATTTCCGCCAGGCGCTCCCATTGTCCTGCGGCCAAACGAACGTGCAGCCACGCGCTGTCAATGCTGCCCGCTTTTTGCTCGCCTAAAGCTTCGTTCAGGGATATAGCCAGCAGAAGCGATTGCGTTTCCACTTCCAGCGAAACGGGTTCGTAGACTTCCTCGTGCTTCGGGTCCAGGCACACAAATCCGCGACTCTGCGGGGGTGGTTCGTCCAGACGCATCAAGCGGCGCAACACTACCCCCGTGACGACTAGCGTCAACCCCGCAAGTGCCCAGTACATTGTGTGTAATATAGGATAAATTGTACAAGAAAGCAAGAGAAAATTTGTCAACTCCAAACTGCTCCTCGGATGCTGACCTGGCCAGAGGAATGCAAAGCCGAAAAGCAGCAGCATTCTTGAAAGGCTCACTGAGCACCCTCCTCCGTAAGAGCGTCTGAGGCGCCTGGCGTCTCTTAGGGTCCCTTAAATGGTCTAAATCATGGCCATTTTGCGAGTAATTTTAGCGGTTTGTCTGTGACCTATGTCACAACTAGTAAATAGATAGCTATAACCTCAACGGTAAAACTATTTCGGAGCGTAAGCTCATCAATCCACCGCAGGTTTGGGCGATGGTTGGACTTTCTCCTCCCATAAGTTGTGGCTGCTGCTGGCGACGGCGCCCTGCTCCGTCGGAGGACTGCGGCCAGCGGGCGGGAACGGGCGAAGCATTGTGAGCAGGTGTGCACTCGAAGCAAGTTTATCCCACTTGTGTCGCTGGTCCCAAAGACGGTCTTGCTCGCGCAGAACGGGATGACGGAGGCGGCGGGCTGGAGCTATGCTAAGAGCTAGGAGCGACAAAGAGCTCGGAGCGAATTGACAGTGTAGAGGCTTTCAGTTAGGCTCACTAAGCGCGGTTATGGCTCTGCGGCTGCCCGTGTTTCGACCGCAGGCTCCCGTCGTCTGGCACACGCCTCAGTGTGAGCGCGGCGGTCGAGAAGAGGGCATACGCTTCTGAGCGGGTTTGAGCCCCAACGAATCCACTACGAAAGAGGATTAGCATCATGGATTACCTGAACCCGGGAATGCGCAAGCTGGCGAGTCAACGGCCGTGGCTGCGGATGGCGTGGCTGTTTGCACTGGCGCTCGCCGCCGGCGTGGGCAGCACGGGTTTGACGGCGTTTGGCCAGAGCGGGGCATCCTCGTCTCAGTCCGGTGCGTCGCCGAGCCTTCAACAGGGCGGCTCCGGTCAATCCGGCGCCTCTTCTACCTCGGCGCAACAGCCGGCGCAACCGGCGCCGCCGCAAATCACTGCGGCTGAAATGCAAGCGTTTAACACCCTCCAGAATCAGATTGATCCTGACAAGCAGTTGCAACTGGTTAAGGGCTTTCTGCAGCAATTTCCGAAGAGCGCGCTTCTGACTTCCGTGTTGTTTTACGCGGCGGGAGACGAAGAAGAGAAGAACGACGTGCCCGACGCCATCAATTATGGAGAACAGAGCTTAAAACTGCAGCCCAACAACCTGCGCAGCTTGATCCTGGTTGCGGGTCTGCTTCCGTTGCCCCAAGCGCTCGCATTACAGCCTGGCGTGCCGCAGAAACAGCAGCAGCTCGATCAATCCGAGGATGACGCGAACCGTGCGCTGCAGCTTATCTCCAAGCTGCAGCCCGGACCCAACTTCCCGGCTGAGCGGCTGGACCAGGCTAAAGTGATCCTGACGGCGCAGCTCCATAGCGCTCTCGGCATGGCACACCTGCAGAAAGCTGTTTTGGTACCGAAGGTTCCAGGCAATCCGGACCCCACCGAGTTAACTTCTGCTGAGCAGAATTTCAAAAGCGCGGTCGCTGTGCCCCAACCCAGCCCACAGGACTACTTTCGCTTGGGCGAAGTTTATATTTACGAAAACAAACCCGACGATGCCATCAGCGATTTCACTCAAGCGGCTCAGTTAAGCAAGGGGACAGCCTTGGAGAAGCTTGCCGACCAGATGATTGCAAAGCTGCAGGCGGGCAAAGCCAAGAATGCACCGGCGGCAAAGCCGACGCAGTGAGATGCAACGACCGTCCCTGGAAACGCTTCAAAAGCTGGTTGGCTACCAGTTCCGCAACGCGGAGCTGCTCCGCGACGCCTTGACGCATTCTTCGTTTGCTCGCGAGTCGGCAGGCCATGTGAAGGACAACGAGCAGCTCGAGTTTCTCGGGGACGCCATTCTTGGATTCATCGTCAGCGTGAAGCTGGCGGATGCTTTCCCGGATTATCCGGAAGGCAAGCTTTCGCGCGCTCGCGCCCGGTTGGTGGCGGCGGATCACCTCAGCCAGATCGCCGCGAAGCTCAGCCTGGGGAATTACCTGCGGCTGGGCCACGGCGAGGAAAAAACGGGCGGGAGGTGGAAAGCGCGTCTGGCAGCCGACGCGCTCGAAGCTCTCGCGGCTGCGATTTACCGTGACGGTGGGTTGGAGGCGGCTGAGCGGTTCATTGCCCGGTTCGTTTTGCCTGAGGACTTCCGCGCCGCAGTCGATTACCTGTTCGCCGTGGATTACAAGTCCGCCTTGCAGGAGCATCTGCAAGCGGGGCGGCTGGCCGCAGCATCGTACCGGGTGGTGGAAGAGAACGGTCCGGAGCACCACAAGACTTTTGTGGTTGAAGTGAGCGCGCTGGACCTGGTGGCGCGAGGCTCAGGTGAGAGCAAGAAAGTAGCGGAACAGGAGGCTGCCCGGAAGCTGTTGGAACACACGGGAAGGAAGCCGAATCTCGATGTCTGATCCTCACCCCAAATCAGGACTGCGCGATACGTTCGAATCGCTGGTGGTCACCGTCATCCTGGCGGTGTTCGGCACCACCTTCGTCGTTCAGGCGTTCAAAATCCCTACCGGCTCCATGGAAAACACGCTTCTGATCGGCGATCACCTTTTGGTGAATAAGTTCTGTTTTGCCGATCAGCCAGGCTGGTTGCGGCACATCCTGCCTTACCGCAGGATTCGGCGCGGAGAGGTGCTCGTCTTCAAGTATCCGGGAAAAGAGCAGGGTGAAGAGCCGGGAACGCATTTCGTCAAGCGCGTGATTGGCTTGCCGGGCGATCGGGTACGCATCGTCAACCACGTGGCCTACGTGAACGGAGTCGCGATGCAAGGGGCTTATGTGCGGCTTGACTATCCTCCGAGCGTTGCAACAGCAGGCGACAACTTCCCACTTCCTCCGGGAGAGGCGCTCCCAACCTCAACCGTAAAGTGGATGGACACCGAGCAGAATTACATCAAGAACGGTGCCATCGTTGTGCCGCCGGGGCATTTTTTTGTCATGGGAGACAACCGGGAAAATAGCTGGGACAGCCGCTACTGGGGCTTCGTGCCGCGCAAGCTGATTACGGGCCGGCCGTTGCTGATCTACTGGTCCTACGAGACGCCGCCTGGCACTTATCTTCTAACCTCGTTGTCCGATCGCATTTCACAGCTTGGCAGCATCGTGGTGCACTTTTTCACGAGAACGCGTTGGCGGCGAACGTTCAAGATCGTGCGCTGATGAAGCACCGTCACCGCATTTACGTTCGGACCCTCCTGCTGGTCGTTGCGGCGCTGTTGGCGGCCGCGTGGCTCTTGCCACCTTTCTTTCACGCCGGGCGTTATCGCCGCCTGGTGCAAGCGGGCCTCGAGAACAAACTTGGACGTTCGGTCACTCTCGGCGCCGTCTCCTTCCACTTGCTTCCTCATCCCGGTTTTTCGGCTGAAAACGTGATGATCGAGCAGGCTCCGCGGTTTGGTTCCGAGCCGTTCGCGCGCGTGGCTCGCGCGGAGTGCGATCTTCACTGGCAAAGCCTGTGGAGCGCCAACGTTGACTGCAGCCGCGTTCTTCTGCGCCATCCTTCACTCAATATTGTCCGGAACGGCCAAGGCGCCTGGAACATCGAGGAGTTTCTGCTGCGAAGCAGCTCGCTTGCTGGAGCGCGGCCGGCGCGCGGAGGCTCGCGGCGCGCCGAAGGATTCGCTTTGGGCATTCAAGATGGGCGCGTTTCCTTCACGGAAGGCATGACGAAGAAGCCATTCGCCGTGGCGGGACTCGATGGCTGGCTCACCCTGAATCGTGCGGCGGGCACGGCGCGGTTTCACTTTACCGGCACGCCGGAACGCACTGACCTTACAGTGTCTGCGGCTCCCGGCCCGATCGATGTGAGTGGCGAGTGGCTGATCGGCAACAATTTCACAGGCCCGTTCAGCATCGAACTTCACGCCCATGATTCCGCCCTCTTTGGTTGGATTCCCCTGCTGACAGGCCGCAATCCGGAAGTGTACGGCGTAGCCGATGCCGCTGTCACCTTGAACGGATCCATCGACCACGTGGCCGTCAACGCGCACGTGACCGTCGGTCAACTTCACCGCTCGGCATCTCTCCCATTTCCGTCGCCCATGCCGGTGCAACTTGGCTTTGCCGGCTTCTTTGACCGGCCGCGCGGCGAGTTGTTCGTTCAGAACGGTGAGGTCTCATTCGGTCAGTCGAGCCTTCACGTCACCGGCATGGTTCGCCAGCTTCCGGTCTCGCCTGTTCTGGATCTTGTTTTCTCCGTCCAGCAATCACGGCTGCAGGATTGGGCGTCCCTGGCAGGGCGGCTCTGGGGCCGCACGCCCGGTCTGAGCGTTGCCGGCCGGGCGGATGGGTTGCTCGCCATCCAAGGGCCGTGGGGGCAGAGGAGTTACAGTGGATTCGTTTCTGCGCGGTCGCTGCGGCTGCAGTCCGGGGAAGCCACTTTCAATGTTCCGGAAGCACGCGTGAGAATCAACGACGGAGAGGCTCGCTTGCTCCCCGCGCGTGTATTGCTGGGGCATGGCGTGGAGTGTGTGGCGCGGGCGACGCTCTCTCCGGGCGAGCTGAAGCAGGTGAGCGGCCGGCCTGTTTCTGAACCAGCGCATGGGGGCTATCAGGTGACGCTCACCGCCGCGCGCGCCCCGCTTCACAACCTGCTCAGACTGGCCCGGTCGTTAGGCTTGGAACGCGCGGCGAACCTGGATGCGCGTGGGTGGGCGCAGGCTACGGTCATCGTATCAGGCGGCGTTTGGCCCTTGCGCCGGCCTCGCTGGATTGCGAACGCCACTCTCGAACACGCCAGCTTGCTCATCCCCGGAGTGACTGAGCCCGTGCATCTGCGGCAGTTCAAGCTGCAGGCGCAACCCGGCCACATTCGCGTCGATCCTTTGGCGGCGCAAATCGGCCGGGTGACGTTTACCGGGTGGCTGGAACGCCGAGGCTCGCCAGGAAGCGCTTGGCTTTTCGACGTGCGAGCTCCGCGTCTGAGCATGGAGAATGCGTCTTTATGGTTCACGGTTCTTGGCCACAAGAAACCGATGTCACTCTGGGACCTGATTCCCGGCCTTCGCACCTTGGTGGAGCGGCGAGCCGCTCAGAAAAACATCTTCGCCTCCGTAGACGCTCGAGGCAGGTTTGAGTGCCCGCAGGTCACATTTCGCTCGCTGGATTTCCACAACGTGAGCGCCCGGGTCTCCGTAGCCCGCAGGGTGGCCCGTCTGGAAAACGTCCGCTTCCGTGCGGCGGGCGGCCAGGGCAAAGCGTCGGCGACGATCGAATTCAATCAAGCGCCTGCGGGCGTCGCCGGCCAGTTCAGCATAACTGCCGGGCGGCTGGCCCGGCTCAGGTCTTTGCTGCCTCCGGCGCTCAAGGGTATTCGCGGGTTTTTATCTGTGCGTGGCCGCTTCTTGACGCGGGGGCTTACCGCCCAGGAAATGACCGCGCGCCTTCAAGGTGGGGCTGAGGTGGACGTTCGGGATGTTTCCTTCGGCGCGTTCGATCCGGTCAAAGCCATCGCTCGCGCCGGCTTGATTTACGGCTTCCACACGGACCGGCGGAATGCCCGCCTCAGCCTCGCTCGATTTATCCTCACGGCCCATCACCATTTCATCTCACTGGCGCCGGTCAGTCTGTTGCTTTCTGGAGCCGAGGTGAGCTTGAATGGGCGATGGGCGTATGATGGCATGACCGATCTCTACGTTCGCGCCAACCTGAGCCGCGTGAGGTCGTTGCGGAACGCGGCCGAAGCGCCGATGGACGGACCGAAGCTCGCGGCAACAGATCGCACAGCAGCCTCCGCTGGACTGGATTTCAATTCGTCTCATGCTCCGCATTCAAATCCCTCGGGCGCAACCCAAAGCAATAGGGTCACGCTGCACCTGGCCGGTCCCGTTCGCGGGCTTGCGCTCGTTCGCGGGCTGGCGTCTCCAAAAAACGGCCATCCCGGTCCCGCAGCAACGGTGCGGCCCGCCAGCCCTTAGCCGCTTCTGTTATAATTCCGCGTTTATACTTTCCTTTGAGGAGACAAGCGGTTCTCGGAGGTTGAGGCGTGCACGACCACAAACAGGATGAGTTGAGCCTTCAGCGCCAGAAGAAGCTCGCCACCATCCGCGAGCTGGGCTATGAGTGCTACCCGCACAAATACGAGCCCACGCATACCATCCCTCAGATTCTTGCCGAGTATTCGAGCCGGCCGGCAGAGGAGCTGGAGGAGCAGCGAGCGACGGTGCGTGTGGCGGGCCGCGTGATGACCATCCGTCCGCACGGCAAAGCGGGGTTTGCCCACGTCGCAGGTGGCGGAAAGCGGCTTCAGGTTTACGTGCGGCTCGACGCGGTAGGCGAGCGCGCGTTTGAGCTGTATCAGTTGCTTGACCTCGGAGACGTCATCGGCGTGGAGGGCTATCTTTTTCGCACGCGCACGGGCGAACTCACGATTCACGCCTCGCGACTGGATTTTCTGGCCAAATCATTGCTTCCCTTGCCTGAAAAATGGCACGGCCTGGCTGATCTGGAGATTCGACATCGCCAGCGCTATCTGGACCTGATGGTGAATGATGAGGCGCGGCAGGTGTTTGAGCGCCGCAGCGCCGTCGTTCGCGCGCTGCGCGCGTTTCTGGACTCGGAAGGTTATATCGAAGTGGAAACACCGATGATGCAGCCGATTCCAGGGGGCGCGCTCGCCCGGCCTTTCATCACTCACCACAATGCGCTCGACCTTGACCTTTACCTGCGCGTTGCGCCGGAGCTTTATCTCAAGCGGCTTCTCGTGGGAGGCTTTGACCGCGTTTATGAGATCAACCGGAATTTCCGCAACGAGGGCATTTCCACGCAGCACAATCCCGAGTTCACGATGCTGGAGTTCTATCAGTGTTATGCCGACTATCTCGACCTGATGGATCTCACGGAGCGGCTGCTGCGGCATGTGGCCCAGTCTGTTCTTGGGAAGCTCGAATTTGAGTTCGAGGGCCGCGCGCTTTCCTTCCAGCAGTTTCGCCGGATGACGATGAAAGAGGCCATCGTCGAGTATTGGCCGGCGGCGGCAACGTCCCGGCCACGCGTGGAGGACTTCAGCGATCCGCGGGCGGTGTTTCGATGGGTTGAAGCCTACAACCAGGCCGCGCAGGAGCCGATCGCTTTGGGCGCGGATACGCCCGCCGGCCTGGCGCTCCAGGAGCTTTTCGAGACGGTCGCGGAAGATCGCCTCATACAACCTACTTTCGTCCTGGACTATCCGCTTGAGGTGTCTCCTCTTTCAAAGCAAAAGGCTGACGATCCGAACTTCGTGGAACGATTCGAGCTTTATATCGGCGGCATGGAAGTGGCCAACGCCTTCAGTGAGCTTAACGATCCGCAAGAACAACGCGACCGCTTCAACTACCAGCAGATGCTTCGCGAAAAAGGCGACCTTTCAGCCCATGCGATTGACGAAGATTACATCCGCGCGCTGAGCTACGGAATGCCCCCAGCGGGAGGCGAGGGCGTGGGGGTTGACCGCCTGACGATGTTGCTTACGAATTCCCCCTCCATCCGCGACGTCATCCTTTTCCCTTTGCTCCGCCCGGAGAAGACAGCCTGAGCGCCACAGGCAGTAACTGGAGAAACCCGCATTGCCTGCGATCCGCCGCAATTGGGAAGCGCGAAGACGGTTCGGGCGATCGGCCGCGACGATCCTCCCGAGATCGGGAACCCGGGGCGGTTCGCCGGTGTCTAATTAGACATAGGAGCAAAGCGAGATGGGCCGCTGGCTGGATTGCACGCTGATGGTGGAACTGGTATCGTGATGCTATGAGTGAGACCGTTCAGTCGATTGCGATCGAATGCGGCCGAACGCTGGCCGCAAATGCGGACGAAGGCGTTCTGATTGAGGAATTGCGCGCGGGATCGGAGGAAGCCTTTACCTATTTGATGTCGGTTTACCGGAACCCTGTTTACAACGTCGCTTGCCACATTATGGGCAATGAAGCGGACGCGGCCGACGTCCTGCAGAACGTTTTCGTAAAGGTTATTCGGGGCATCAGACAGTTTCATGGAACGAGCAGCCTGAAGACGTGGATCTACCGGATCGCCGTTCATGAGGCAATGAATTACCGCCGCGGCTGGTTTCGCCGCCAGCGGCGTGAGGTTTTTTCTTTGGATGACGCGCAGCGTCCGGCGCCGGCCACGGCGAACGGTTTGGAGTGCAGCCCGTTCGCCGTGGTCGAACAGCATGAGCGCGAGGAAATGGTGCGCCGGGCGCTCCGAAGCCTCGCTGAGCCGTATCGTACGACCGTCATTCTGAGGGAAATTGAGAATCTTTCCTACGAGGAAATCGGCGAGGTGCTCGGCATTGCCGAAGGGACCGTGAAGTCTCGTCTGAAGAGAGGTCGTGAGCTGTTGAGGCGAAAGCTGGCGGTGCAGGCGGCCATTGCGGTTCCGTGAACGGCATCTCGAAGGTTGGGCCGCGTCGCCGGTTGAATTTTCCGGGTAGTAAGCAAAAGGCTGGGGAAATCGATGAGCAGGGTTCGAGAAGCGCCGGCTGGCGCAGAGGGCCGGGTGTCATGTTTGAGTCATGCCTGGAAATTCGTGACTATTTCTCGGATTACCTAGACGGCTGCTGCTCCCGTGAAACAACGCGGTCCGTGCGGTTCCACCTGCAATATTGTGGCGCCTGCCGCGACGAGCTTGAACGTGCGGAGAGTGTTCAGATCGCTTTGAGCGAGCTTCCGCGGCGCGCGGTGCCGGCGGCGGCGGATCTGCGGCTCAAGGTTCGTGTTTCCCAGGAATTAAACCGTAATCTCGCTGCGCGCCTGATCGTGCGCGTACAAAATCTTGTCCAGGACGGCTTATTGCCAGCCAGCGGCGGCTTTGCCGTCGCGCTGGTCTGTTTCTGCCTTTTCCTGGGGGCGCTGGCGGTGCCGGTGAATACCGGTCCGGAAGTGCCGCTATGGTTTGAAACTCCGGCTCAGGTTTTGACGCTGGCGCCGTTTGCCTTCGAGCCCGGCGGGGAGCCCGTCACCGTCGTTACGGATATCGATGCGTACGGGCGAGCCATCGGCTTTACGGTTGTGTCCGGGCAAAGCTCGCCGGCTCTCACGCGCCAGCTCGACCAACTGCTTCACTCCAGCCGATTCTTGCCTGCTACCTGGTTCGGAAAGCCGACCGCAGGGAAAGTGGTTCTGGCTTTAAGGGAAGTTACTGTCCGCGGTTAGCTTCAGTTCCGCCCGATTTTCGCCGTCACCATTGATATGGACCGTTTTAGATTGAGAGCTGGCAAGCTTCTTTTTCTTGCCAGTTCCCTCCTTGCCTGCGGTTTTTTCCTCCTTCCATCTGCTTGGGGACAATCGAGCGCAGACGTCACGGTCAGTTCTAACGAACAGCTTTTTGACGTGATGACGGCCTTGAACCTGGCGGGCTGCGATACGGGTCTGTTCATAAACACGGGCGACAGCACGCGGCGTGAAGTCCGCGCCTACCTGGCCAAGAAGAACATCCCTGTTGCGGCTGCGCTTGCCAGGTTTTATCTGGCGCGGCGGATTGCGGATAATCCTGCCCAGGACCTGAGACCTTACATCTCGCTGGCGCTGCTGATCGGCCCTCCGCCGCGCTTTTCGTTTAAGATCCCCGAGCAAGACCTTCCTCCCTCTGCGAGCACCGTGAAAGGATTTGTCCCACTCGTTCGCATGCTTTACGGGCAAGCCGGCCTCGGGGATCTTTACGCGCGCCTGGCGCCGCGCTTCCAGACGGCAGAAGCGAAATACGCGCCAGCCGTCCGGAGACAGATTGTGCTGGCAGACGGCTATCTGCGCAATCCAAGTGCAAATTATTTAGGACGGCACTACAGGATTTATTTGTCTCTGATGGCTCCGCCCAATCAGGCGCAGCTTAGAATCTACGGCGAAGACTATTATGCCGTGATCACCCCGTCCGTCAATCCGCCGTTTCACGACATTATTTACCAGTACCTGCACTTCGTTCTCGATCCGCTGGCCGTGAAATATGATGCTGACATTCACACGAAAGCTGCGCTTCGCCAGATCGCAGCCAGCGCTCCGGCGTTGGGACAGGAGTATAAAGACGATTTTTCCTTCCTGGTAACCGAATGCCTCATCCGCGCGGTCCAGTTGCGGATCGACGCCCCGCCCGATGCGAAGAACGCCCTCGCCAAATACCTCAGCGCAGGATTGATCCTCACCCCCTATTTTTACTCACAGTTGGAAGTGTATGAGAAACAGCCCGCGGCCATGAGCGACTACTTCGACCAGATGATCCGGGGCATCGACGTTGGCAAGATGCAGCAGGAGCTGGCCTCCGTGCAATTCTCGCCTCGCCCGCGGTCGCCGCATTCGCAGCAGGCGCCTGCCCTCAGTGCGAAGGATCAGTTACTCGATCGGGGCGACAACGAAATCTCTACGGCCCAGTACTTGCCAGCAAAACAAGACTTCGAAGAGGTGCTGAAACAGTACGATCCGAAGAGCGAGCGGGCACTTTACGGATTGGCGGTCGTGGCCATGGGGTCCGGTGAGCCGGATATTGCCGTCAAGTATTTCAAGAAAACGCTTGCCCTGGCGCACAGCCTCCGCATCGTCACTTGGTCGCACATTTATATGGGGCGTATCTACGATCTGGATGGCGACCGCGAAGACGCACTCAAGCAGTATCGCGCTGCCGCCGTCACTGCGGGCAATTTTCCGGATGCTTTAAGAGCTTTGCAGACCGGCCTCGAGCATCCTTTTAGCGGCGTACAATGAATGCCAGAGCAGGCGGAGCACACCGCGAACTTTAGAGGCCTCGGCTGCGGTTGTCCGGCCGGCGGCGCCGAACAGCGGCGGCAGCGCCGGGGCAAAAGCTTGCCGAGCGTTCGCTTTCGGGTTTCCAGGCCGGAACGGCGATTGGGAGTGAGGTTCGCCGTCCCGGCTCGGTCTGGTTATTTCTTCTTTGGGGGAACGACGGCGTCTTTGAATGCCTTGGCCAGGCGAAACTTCACGACCGTCTTGGCGGGAATCTTGATGGCTTCTCCTGTCTGAGGATTGCGGCCCATTCGGGCTTTCCGGTTTGCCTTTACAGCCTTGCCGAGACCGGGGATCACGAACTGGCCGCCTGATTTACATTCTTTGGTGGCCAATGCCACCACTTCCTCGAGTACAGCGACCGCTGCCTTCTTGGGGATGCCCGCTTTTCCTGCCAGGTGCGCCACTACCTGAGACTTCGTCATTGCCTTCGCCATTGAAACTCCTCTCTGAATATTGAAATTTTTGAGACAAGCTGAATCCTGGGTAGGTGCAACTGTAAGCAATATCCGTGCTGGTGTCAAGCGAATTCTTGAAGAAAAAGCCCGAAAAATGCGGCTTCGGTGGATAATCCGTGAGTTACCCCGCCGGCCGCTGGCCCTCCGGACTCTGCGGCGTCAACCGTAGCCTCACACGCTCTCCCCCTCCGAACTTACGCGTCATCCAATCTTCCATGTCGAGCCGAAGTGGATCAAGCTGAACTCTGAAGCCCGCTTCCAACTGGCCGGGCGCCGTGGGCAGCGTATCATCGAAGGCAGAGCGCCCGGTAAAACTGCGCATGCAGTAGCTATCGAGCCACGGCAGCGGGCAGGGGCGGGAGCCGTCGGCGTCGAGCACTTCCACGGTGATTTTTCGGGCAAACATGCGCGTCCTAGAATGGCCACCACTTCTTTTTCCTGGTTTTGCCGGCCGATGGGGAGATGGGCTGCGGGCCCGCCGGGAGCGGCTTGCCCTCAATAATCGCCTCGGGATTTTTGGTGAACAATCGCTCGGCGGCCAGCTCGCCGCTTGCAGCGGCCAGCTTTTCGTAAGCCCGCGAAAGGATCGGAGGGCGATGCCTGGTGTCGTGGGCGTCGGAAGCGAAGATGTGGACCAAGTTCAGCTCGAGCAGTTGCTCGACGGCGCCCAAAGCTTCTGAGC
Source organism: Terriglobia bacterium (assembly GCA_030041095.1). Classification (GTDB taxonomy): domain Bacteria; phylum Acidobacteriota; class Terriglobia; order UBA7540; family UBA7540; genus JASHON01. The sequence goes on along the minus strand of JASHON010000191.1, from coordinate 130 downwards.
CAAACCCTCCTGTGTACGATTGAGCCGTCACCTGGACGAGGCAGCCGTGCGAGACCCATTGATAAAGATGGTCCAGCTTGCGCCGGCACACCGCATTTCTTTCCGGGTGCGTCAGAATGGGAGTATACCC
>JASHON010000190.1 GCA_030041095.1 Terriglobia bacterium | reverse complement strand
CTGAAAAGCGCAGGTCCGCGCTACCAAAACACCCGCGGCCTGCAGGTACCTTGGGCGCCGCAAGCGGCGCACCTACTCATGCCGCAGGGCTACCATCGGATCGACTTTTGCCGCACGGCGCGCGGGCATGTAGCACGCCAGCAGGGCAACCCCAATCAGAATCAACGACACGCTGACAAACGTGAGCGGGTCAGTCGCCTTGATGCCGTAAAGCAACGTGGAAAGGAAACGTGTAAGGCCCAGCGCGCCCGCTATTCCGATGCCGAGACCGACCAATGTGACAATCATTCCCCGACTCAGTACCAGCCGCAGCACATCACTTTTCTGCGCCCCCAGCGCCATGCGAATACCGATTTCGTGTGTGCGCTGCACCGCTTCGTAGGAAACCAACCCGTACAATCCAATGCACGCCATCACCAGCGCCAGCACACCGAAAAGGCTCGAGAGGCGCGCCATCAGTCCAGGCTCAAACAGCGCTTGTTCGATCAGGCCACGTTCAGTTCGCACATCGAAAATCGGAATATCGCTATTCAGCCGGCTGACCACACTGCGTACTGCTGGAATCAACGCCCGCGGCTTTTCAACCGTCCGAACTTCAAAGTATGCGCTTCCGCCTCTTTGCGGAACGTAGACGGTAGGTTGGATGGCTTCCCTCAAGGACTGATATTTCGCATTGCCGACCACACCCACAATTTCTGATTTCTTCCCGCCGCCAGCCAGCCCTGTCATCACCTGGCCGAGCGGATTCGAGTCACCGAAAAATTGTCGTGCAAAGGATTCGTTGATCATGACGGCTTGGGTTGAGCGCTTCGGCTGAAAATCCTGTGCAGCAAGCCTCCGCCCGGCGAGAAGCGGGATGCCCATTGTCTCGGTAAATTTCGGGCCAACCGCAAGCTCATCGGTTTCGCCTTTCTGTCTTCGAGCGCGCCCCTCGATGCGGAACGAATTTGTCCACAAGCTGCCGCCCAACAATTCGTCGTACGAGTAGCTGACCGAAATAACGCCAGGGAGTCCGCTCAAGCCATTCTGCAAACTCGCGTAAAAGCTGCGGCACCGGGCATCGCTATACCCTTGAAGAGTTGGGTCTAAGCTGAAGAGCAACACGTTTTGGGTATCGAAACCAGGACTGACGCTCTCCAGATTATCGAGCGTGCGAACCAGCAAGCCCGCCGCAGCGAGCACCAAAACGGAAAGGGCCACCTGTCCCGCTAGCACCGCGCTCCCGAGGGGTGACGCGCTCGCGCCTCGCCTCATAAGGCCCGCGAAGCTGCCGACCTTTTCTTTGAGCGCCCTTGTTAGATCAAAGCGTGTGCGCCGAAACGCAGGAGCCAGCCCAAAGACAATGCCGGCTGCCGTGGAAACACCGGCAGTGAAGGCAAGAACGCGAGCGTCCAGATGTACACCGAATTGCGATGGCCAGAACCCAGCCCGAGACATGAACATGGTCAGCGAGCGGGCACTGCCGTACGCCGCCAGGAGTCCCAATGCCCCACCTGCCATTGCCAGCAGCACTCCCTCGGTCAAAAGCTGGCGGACAACTCGCGCAGGCATCGCACCAAGCGCCATACGTATCGCGATCTCCGTCTGGCGCGCGGTTGAGCGCGCGATCATCAGTCCAGCAACATTGGCGCAAGCAATCAAAAGAACAATGCCGACCGCGAACATGAGAATTGCCAGCGGTCTATAAAGGCCTTCTTTTGCGCCCGGCAGGCCTTCTGGCGCACGCATCAGCACGAGTCGTGGCGCGTCGCCCGGCTCAAAAAGCGTTGCAGAGCCATGAAGCACGTCGTTGTGGAAGGCAAGGTTCGCCGCGGCCTGCGCGTGGCGCAGGCTCACACCAGGATCGAGCCGCGCAATTGGATAAAGCCACCAGACAGCGTCTCCCGCACGAAGTGAAGGTTTCTCGCCGCCCTGGGTGCCAAACCAGTCGTCAGGCTTTACCAATTCTGGCTGGAGCGAAAGCGGAAACCACAACTGCTGGCTGCTGCCCGGCCGGAGGTCAGGAAATGTGCCGTCGATGACGCCAACGATTGTAACCGGAATGCGGTTTATCTGAATCACTCTCCCGACGGCAGCAGGATTGCCATCGAACGCGCTTCGCCAGTAGTTGTAGCTGAGCACCACAACAGCGGGCGCGCCCGGGCTGTCATCCGAGGCCTCGAGAATTCTACCGATCACGGCGCGGACGCCCAGAACCTCGAAGAATTCCCCCGAGACAAGCTCGCCCACCACATTGCGGCTCTCGCCATGATCCTTCAACGTCAGTTGTGTCCTGCCTCCGATGGCCGCCACTGCCGAAAAGACATTCGTAAGCGAGCGAAACTGCTTAAACATTGGATAGGAAAATGAGCACCCGTGTTCTCCCGGTCCAGCTCCAGAACAGCCCATGAAGCTGTTGAAGCCTTCCAGTTTCGGCTGCCGGCGCGCGGTCCATCTAAAGACGGCGAGATGTTGGGGATTGCGGACGGGCAGGGAGCGGAGCAGGGCGGCGTCAATCAAACTGAAGATCGCACTGTTCGCGCCAATGCCGAGCGCAAGGGTGCTGACAGCAACTACCGTGAAGCCCGGATTGCGGCGTAACTGGCGCAGGCCGTAGCGGAGGTCCTGGAGCAACGTTTCAAGCCAGGCGAAGCCCCACACATCGCGGCTTCGCTCGCGCAGAAGAAGCGTGTTCCCAAACTCCCGCCCAGCAGCGTTGCGGGCCTCGTCAGGCGGCATTCCCTCGCCAGTAAGATCCTTTTGCTTCATCCGCACATGGTCGTCCATTTCCTCTCTCAGCTCGCGGTGAAACTGCCCACGCCGGAAGAAGAACGTCAATCGCCGCCAGACTTCACCCAGCCAATCCATGTTTCACCTCCGCAGGGAGAGCGGTCAACAGTCAGCATTCAGCGGTCAGCGAGCCAATTGGGGACAGCGTAGTTTTTGCTGATCGCTGAAAGCTGATGGCTTGCCTCTTGCTCGCCACTCGTCTCTTGCCTCTCGTCTCTGCTTTTCTACGCCGTCTGGATGACCTGCCTAACCGCACGGATCACACGGTCAAATTCCGAAAGTTCTACGCCGAGTTGTTTCCTGCCTGCGGCCGTCAGCCGGTAATATCGAGCGCGCCGATTGTTTTCCGATGGCCGCCACTCCGCCTTTACCCAGCCCTTGATCAGCATTCGCTGCAAGGCTGGATAAAGAGAGCCCTCCTCGACTTCAAGGACCTCGTCTGAGAGCCGCTTGATGCGCAGCGAGATGCCATAGCCGTGCATTGGGCCTCGTTCGAGGGTTTTGAGAATCATCATGTAAAGGGTCCCGGGCGGAATCTCAGTTCGAGACATAGGCAGACTACTCAGATAGTCAGGCTATAGGAAGTCTCGCACCGTGTGGTGTTGCTGTCAAGGGTTGGAATTGCCGTTAGCCGATCCATCGTGGCGGCAAAGGCAGGAGTTGGCGGCAGGTGGTCCGTGGTTTGGGTCCTTGATCCTTTGTCTGTTGCCTATAGCCTGTGGCCGGTTTCCTGAACGCTGCGGGCGATCATACGTAGTAGAGTCGCACCTCCGCTTTGGCTGAGTTCGGATGGATGAGTATTGGGTTTGTTTGTCTGCCTTGGTGCCGGACTACTGTGGGTCAGGTGGGGTGGTTCCGGCCTCCAGGAGGGACACGAGCTGGGCGGCGATCCGATCCGTGGCGCCGGCGTGCTGTTTCATCAAGCTGCGGCCCGCCTCGCCCATCGCCTTGCGCTGCCTCTCGTCCGCAAAAAGGCGGAGAAGGGAAGACGATAGTTGCTCCGCATTGGCGCAACGGATGGCGGCTCCAGCTTCCAAAAATGCGCCCGCCACGTCACGGAAGCTTTCCATGTGAGGACCAAAAATGACGGGCTTCCCCCACTGCGCGGGCTCGAGCAAATTATGGCCGCCTGCCGGAACGAGGCTTCCACCCATGAATGCCACATCAACGCCGCTGAAAACCGCTCCAAGCTCGCCAATGCTATCGAGAAGCAGAACACAGGCTGGCGCAAGCTGAGAGGCTATTTCTGCCGCGTCGTTGGGTAACGCGGAGCGGCGGAGGAAAGGGATCTCCCGCACGGCGAGCAAGCGGGCCACCTGGTCAAACCGTTCCGGATGACGCGGCGCAAGGATGAGCAGGCTTCGAGGATGAGCGTGCCGGATGGCGCTCCAGGCCTTCAGCACTTCTTCCTCTTCGCCGGCCATGGTGCTGGCTGCGGCGGCTACGGGACGCTTCTGCGCCTGAATTAATGCCTGTTTGAGAGCTTCGGGAAAGCCGCGAGTTTCCGGGAGCGGGGCGTCGAATTTCAGATTACCGGTTACCAAAACGCGCTCTGGGTCAGCCCCAATGGCGCAAAAGCGTTCCCGGTCGCGCTGGGTTTGTGCGAAAACCCAATCCACATTTTCCAGCACGCGGCGCATGAAAAAGCGGAAGAGCCGATAACCTCGAAAGGAGCGGTCTGAAAGGCGCGCATTGACCAAAACCACCCGTGCTCCCGAGCGGTGCGCGCCAAGCAGTAGATTCGGCCACAATTCGGTTTCCGCGATCAACAACAACGCCGGCTTCAGGCATGCGGTGGCGCGGCTGACGCACGCCAACCAATCGAAGGGAAGATAAAACCGGCCGGCAACAAGAGGCAATCGCTTTTCTCCCGCTTCGCGGCCGGTGGGTGTGACATGGCTCAAGAAAATCTTGCGCTCGGGCAGTTTCTGCTGAAGCGCTCGAATCAATCGCGCCACGGCCAGCGTCTCACCCACCGAGACGGCGTGGATCCAAATGGAGCCGGGTTGGGATTGACAGAATTCAGAGGGAAGGCGGCCCCATCGTTCATGCCACCACGTTCGGCGCGAGGAAAGCCGGCGCGTGCGCCACAAAGCATACGGCGCTGCTGCCAGCGCGCCCAAGGTGAAGATAACGCTATAGAGAAAGAACATGAGGGAGCAAAAACGGCCGGGCCAGTATCGCATCCCACTTAATTTTTGACCATCAGGGTCTTTGGCAACTTCCCACCCTCCGCCACTCTCTCTCCCCCGCAAAGGCGCGAGAGAATTGTCAAAAAATCATGCAGGATGGGCGGCTAGCGCACGAACCGGAGGAAGCCAAAGCTCGACGGCACGTGAAAATTCGGCTTAGGCGATCTCGTTGGACTCCAGGCCAACAGGCGCCGCACGGCATTGTCACCCTCGCCGTCAGCCCGGTAGAAATTCACTCTCCATTCATTCTCCGGGCGAAGCAGCTTGCCTTCGCCGCATAAAGCGGCAACCGGAATGCGAACTTCGCACGTCCAGAGGTTATCGCCGATCCGCGTGGCATGGCTAAATCCTGAGTCCCAGGTCATATCGTTAAAAGGCTGGTTGTTGAGATCGATTTCCAGATCGACCCACAGATTATTGGGCGCCACCTCAAATTCGTAGTAGTGCTGGATGCGGCTTGGTTGAGGATTGATGAAAACTTCGACCACGTCGCGGTCCCATAAACCGTTCTTTTCGATTTCGGGGTTTTCGCCAGAGAAGATGTTCAGGCCGGAGTGTTTGCACCAGAACGCAAAATAGACGTGAGCGGGCGTCCAGAGGCTCGCAACCCGCGTGGCCGCGCGCGGGTATCGCTCCTTGCCCGCCCAGTCATGGTCAAACTCGACGGGCTGCGCATTGCGCCAGGCGAGCTTCTGCAAGTCACCGTCAGGGACGAAATCGCTCTCGCTCAGTCGAGACTCGATAGAAAGATTGCTTGAATAGCCTGAGGCTGTGGATGAAGAGTCCGTCTTCACAGAGTCTCAGTCTAGCCGAACGGCGAAGGCCGCTCAACCGGAGGCACTTGGGAAACGGCGTGTGAAATGTAGACACCGCAGCAAGCGCGGACCTCGGTTATTGAGGTCCGCGGCTTGGGGGCTTCCTCAAATGCGGGTTCTTTCATCTGCGGGCGGGCGCGCTCGGTCAACGATCAGGCTACAGTGCCGCGGTTGATGGATTTCATTGCCAACGAGGGGGTGGGCGCGCGGACGAGCGCGCCCTTTGAGCAAACTCACGGGCACGAAGAAATGGCGATCGGAGGGGAAAGGGTGGCGAAGCCGTGACATGCGGCCACCATCGAGCACCCGTAGGGCGATTGCCGGCAAAAGCCGCGGACCTCAAGGGCGGAGGTCCACGCCGGCTACTTGGCCAAGCGAAAAGCCACAGGGGCTAAAGCCCGGCCATCGGCGAACCTGAGTCGGCATGACTGAAGTCATGCCCTGATACAGGGGTGCGAAGCGGCTGCTGGAGCGCCCGGAAAACAGCGTGTGAAATATAGAAATTGCACGGGGCGAGGCGCAGCCTCGCTTTCGAAAAAAAGAAGGAACGAGAGGGTTCAGGTCCGGAAAGGCAAGCCTTTCCGCACGTCAGGCGGCGGAGCCGCATCATACCCATGCGACACCGCTGCGCAAAGGTGGAAACTGCAGGGCACGGCTTGCGCCGTGCCGAGACATGCGACCGAGTCAACGGGCTTTGCAGCATGCTGAAAAACGCCCTCAACGAATGTCATTCTGAGCGTAGCGAAGAATCCCAGCATTCGTTTCCAGCGAAATACAGAGATGCTTCGCTCAGCATGACAGGCTGGCCTTTTCAACGTTATTGCCGGATGGCAACACTACTCGCTGGCCACCACGGATTTACCCACAGCCTCGAGTTCGGCGCCCGTGGCTGCGGCGACTTTTTCATGGAGCGAATTTCCTTGCGCATCCATCGTGACGAGGGCAGGGAAATTCTGCGCTTCCAGGCGCCACATCGCTTCCGGCATGCCCAGCTCGTCGATGAAATAGACCCCGGTCACTCGCGGCAGGCATCGGGCGTAAAATTGGGCCGCGCCTCCGATGGCATGCAAATACACTGCACCGAATTTCTGGAGCGCCTCCAGCGTATTCTTGCCCATACCTCCTTTGCCCATAACCGCACGTAAGCCGTATCGCGCGATAATCTCAGCTTCATAGGGCTCTTCGCGGATGCTTGTGGTGGGTCCGGCCGCCAGCACGCGCCAGCTTACGCCAGGCGGCGTTCCTTCCTTCATCATCACCGGTCCGCAATGGTAGAGAATGGCGCCGTGCAAGTCACAAGGCGATTCGTGATGCAGCAAGTATTGGTGCAGCGCATCGCGGCCGGTCACCATGGGGCCGTTGATGAGGACGAAGTCGCCGACGCGAAGCGCGCGGACAGCCTCCTCAGTGAGCGGCGCCTGAAGGTGCACTTCACGGCCCGTTCGTTTGAAACCTGGAGCCGCGGCCATCAGGCGCTCCACGGGCCGCGCGGGATCGCGATAA
>JASHON010000189.1 GCA_030041095.1 Terriglobia bacterium | reverse complement strand
GTATATTGCGAGTCGGCTGCGGGTAGCGGGGGGCGAGGGGGAAGGGGTCTTTACGCCGGAAGCGGTGGCGAAGATTTACGGGCATTCGCGGGGGATACCGCGGCTGATCAATCTGCTGTGCGAGCAGGCGCTGATCACGGCGTTTGCAGACCAGCGGAAGCCGGTGGACGGAGTGATCATCGACGGGATTGCGGCAGACTTCGAGTTGACGGACAGCGCGCCGGTTGGCGCTGCGCCGAGCGCCGCCTTATCCACAGACTCCTTGCTGGCCGAGACGTTCGAAGGCCTCGCCGCCATCATGGATCGGCTGAAAAGAGCCGAATAAGAAAGGCGGTGTCCAGTGGACCAGTTGTCCGTTGTTCAAGGCCGGTTATGGGTTGTTGGCGACCAGTCGCCTGTGGCCAGGGATTAGCGGAAAGGGCAGGCTGGCCTGGCTGCCCCCGGCGGATGACGGACGGAGGACCACTGGCAACTTCTTCTGAAGGATTATCATGAGCCGTATTCACGATGCACTTAAGAAGGCTGCGTTGGAGCGGGTAACCTCTTCTCCGGCGGAGACGGAAAGTTCGGTTTCCGGCTCGAACCATTTGCCGGCGCCCGTGCTCGAGGAGGTTCCACGAAACGGGTTGGACGCTGTCGCCCCGAGATCACCCCGTCTGGGTGATTTTGGACCGGCTGCCGTGACGACCGTGGAGGGCATCCTGCCGGGAGGCCCGTCGGCCTCGTGGAAGCCCGATTCGCGAATCCTGCTTTTCCCCGATTCAAAGACCCACCCGCTCGGCTCAGAGGAGTTCCGCACGCTTCGCACGCGGCTACTGCAAATGAGAGAGAAGCTTCCGCTGCAGACTTTACTCGTAACCTCAGCGTTGCCCAGCGAGGGAAAGACTTTTGTCGCAGCCAACCTGGCACAGTCCTTCGCGCAACAGGCAGGACGGCGGGTGTTGCTGATCGATTGCGATTTGCGCCTTTCGCGGCTGCACGTTCTGTTCGGATCGGCTCCCATTCCCGGGCTGGCGGAATTCCTGCGCAGTGAGGTCGAAGCCTCCAGCATCCTTCAGCGGGGAGCACATGACAATTTTTATTTGATTCCCGGGGGCAGTCCACCTCCTGACCCGATCGAGCTGCTCGGAAATGGCCGCCTGAAGGGCCTCCTCCAGCGCCTCGCTCCGCTGTTTGATTGGATTATCGTCGATTCACCCCCTTGCGTTCCCTTGTCTGACGCAAGCATGCTCTCCGATCTGTGCGACGGGGTGTTAATGGTGGTGAAGGCAGGAAAAACTCCTTACGACGTCGCGCAAAAGGCGAGCGCGCTTTTCCGTGAACGGCACTTGCTGGGTGTCGTGATGAATCACGTTCAGCCGCAAACAGCTTACAGCGCCTATTACTATCAAGCAGGCGAGCCGGTCAAGGCGGATAAGGAATCGTCATCTACGGGCTGAAGGGCGGCCGGACGGAGCTCGTCCGCTGACAGGCGGCAGAATGCGGCCCGCGGCGTGAGCAGTGGGTGATCCAAACACCGCAGTCCGTCCAGTTCCGTCTCATCGTGTGCCATAAGGTTTTGCTGGACATTGGGGGCGTCTCAGGGCATGGCTTCGGCGAAATTTCGCCTCGGGCCTCAAACGTGCGGGAACTCTCCAAGGCGTAGGGCCGGTTTTGCCGTGTAAGGCCCGACGGCGGCGGGCACGGCACACGGAAACACAGGGCACTCATGGTTCGGCTTTTCAGCGTTTATTTCCCTGCCCGCGGTCTCATCCTCATTGCCGGAGAGACGCTCATTGTGTGTGCGTCCTTCCTGGGCGCGGCCATCATCAGCCTCGGCCCAAACTCCGTGCTGGTCCTGGAATTCCAGAATGGGATTTATCAGGTCCTGGCTGTCTCTGTCTTCGCCCTGTTATGCTTTTACTATTTCGATCTCTACGACGCCCAGCGTGTTTCATCGCAGGCCGAAACCTATTTCCGGCTATTTGTCGTTCTCGGAATCCTGTCGTTCGTTTTGGCGGCTCTGGAGTATCTTTCCCCGGGCCTGGTGCTGGGCGGCAACGTTTTTCTGCTCGGTGTTGTCATTCTCACGATTGCGGTGCTGTGCTGGCGCAGCGTGTACGCGTGGCTCATTTCCCTGCCGTCTCTGAGAGAGCGCGTTTACGTGATTGGCAGCGGAGAGCGGGCGCAGCGTCTGGTGGACGCCATTCGCAGGCGGCGGGATCTTGGAATGGAAGTGGTGGGGTGGGCGGGCGCCGCAGGTAACGGGTCCATGACGCGCGAGGAGCTTGGGTCGCAAGTTGCCGCACTGAACCGGAACCTGGGCGTCGACCGCGTGATCGTTGCCATGAGGGACGGGCGCGGTAAAATGCCGGTCCAGGAACTACTGGACCTGCGCATGGCGGGCGTCCGTGTGGATATGGCCACCACGCTTCTCGAGCGTGTTTCCGGCAAGATCGAAATTCGCGAGCTGCAGCCAAGTTGGCTCATTTTCTCCGACGGCTTCCAAATTTCCACGCACAAGCTGTTAATCAAGCGCGCGCTGTCGCTTTCGCTGTCGCTGGTCAGCCTGGTTGTAGGTTTGCCCCTGATGGTCTTGACGGCCATCGCCGTCAAGCTGGATTCCGAAGGGCCGGTTTTTTATTGTCAAGAACGAGTGGGCAAACATGGGAAGGTGTTCAAGCTGATCAAATTTCGCTCGATGCGTATCGGGTCAGATCAGGATGGGAACCATCGCCCCGCCCAGAAGAATGACGAGCGATTTACCCGCGTAGGGCGCTGGCTGCGCCGCGTACATCTGGACGAGCTGCCCCAACTTTACAACATCCTGCGCGGAGATATGTACTTTGTGGGCCCGCGCCCCTTCGTACCCGACCAGGAAGCCGAATACGTCAAAGAGATTCCCTATTACCGTCTACGCTGGTCCGTGAGGCCCGGCGCCACCGGATGGGCGCAGATCAAGAGAGGCTACTGCGCGACGATCGAAGAGAACAGGGAAAAGCTCGAGTACGACCTCTTCTACATTAAAAACGTCTCTATCGGATTGGACCTCCTCATCATCTTTCATACGCTGAAGGCTGTGCTGCTGGGACGAGGAGGACGCTGACCTTGCTGGTCCCTGCCATTTTCTGGGCATGCCTCGTTTTGATCGCTTACGCCTATGCCCTCTATCCGGCTGTTTTGTTTCTAGCTTATTCCACGGCGCAAGTCTACCGCGACTGGCTCTACGTGGTTTCCCGGCGTAACCGTCGCGCTGCCGCGCCCGCCGTGGATGAATTGCCGTCCGCCACTCTCATCGTTCCCGCCTACAACGAGCGGGCACGGCTTCCTGAGAAGATCAAGAACGTCAACGATCTCCACTATCCCCGGGAAAAACTCGAAATCGTGATTGTTTCCGACGGCTCGACGGATGGCACAGAAGCCATTCTGCAGGCGGTCGAAGATCCGCGCATCCGTAAGATCCTGCTCCCTGTGCGCCAGGGGAAAGCGAACGCGCTCAACGAAGGCGTGCGCCAGAGCCGGAACGACATCCTCATCTTCTCCGATGCCAGCACGCTCTTTATGCCCGATGCGGTCGAGAAACTGGTGAGGCACTTCTCCGACCCCCGCGTCGGAGCCGCCTGCGGGGCATTGCAATTCCAGGGGAGCCAGGAATCGCAGCAAACGGAAGGTGTCTACTGGAGATACGAAAGCATGTTGCGGCTGATGGAGAGCCGGCTGGGCGCCACGTTGACGGCCAGCGGAGCCATTTACGCGCTTCGGCGCGAGTGTTACCCAACGCTTCGGCCCGATACACTGATCGAGGACTTTGTGATACCGATGAATGCCCGGCGGATGGGCTATGGCGTGGTGTACGATCCTGAAGCTATTGCCACGGAGGTTGCGGCATCGACGGTAAGCGGCGAATTCACTCGAAGAGCCCGCCTCGCCGCGGGCAGTTTCAGAGCCTTGGGGCAGTTGCTCCGGACGCGGCAGCCCGTCCTGACACTCTGGGCCTTTCTTTCCCACAAGTTTCTGCGCTGGATCGTTCCGTTCCTCCTTCTTGTTGTTCTCATCAGCAATGCGTGCCTTATCCTGAATCCTTTATACCGGTTGCTATTCGCGTTGCAGCTCCTTTTTTATGCGTGGGCGATAGCAGGCTTCCTGGTGCGGCGGCGACCCAGGCGCGTGCCTTTCGGGCGGCTTGCCTATTTTGTGACGGCCATGAATTTGGCTTACCTGGTCGGGTTCGTCAGGTACGTCGCGGGCCGTGCGCCGGCGACGTGGCAGAGGGTTGAGTGATGGGCGAGGCAAAGGTATCCGCAGCCATCGGAGCGCCTGCAGCGCTTCTGAAGGAGCCCCTAAAGGGCGCTTACTGGGGCTTGCTGGCGTTCTTCGTGGTGTACTGCATGGAGCCTGGCTTCTGGATCCCCGGGCTATCGCATTTGCATCCGGCGCGGGTTGCGGGCGGCATTGCGTTGATTGCTTTCGCCCTCAGCGTCGGGCAGGTTCGCCGCGGGTTGGCGACGGAGACCTTTCTAGTTATTCTGCTCCTGGGCCAGCTCGTCCTGGCTTCCCTGTTCTCGCCGGTCTGGAAGGGCGGCGCTTTTCACACGACCTTGGGCTTCGCGCAAATGGTCTTAATCCTTCTCGTGATCCCAATGGCCGTGACATCGTTTGGGCGATTGAAAAGGTTGATCTTTGTTGAGACGGCCAGCGTGGCGTTCATAGCCGCCATTTCGCTCAAAGAAAGTAACATGAGCGCGAACGGGCGGATGAAAGGACTCTTCAACGGCATCTACTCCAATCCGAACGATCTGGCCATGGCCATGGTCCTGGCGCTGCCTTTCGTGCTGGTCTTCCTGATCAACGCGAAGGGCCCCGCTCGCAAGGTTTTGTGGGGCCTGGCAGCCCCGATGATGGTTTATGCGGCGTTGCGAACGGGATCGCGCGCCGGCATGATTGCTTTAGCCCTCGCGTCTGTTTACATCTTATGGAGCGTGGCCGTCAAAGGGCGTAGGTCCTACTTGCTCGTCCTGGGATTCGTGGCCTTCGTGCTGCTTTTCGCTCTTGCCGGGAACGATGTGATTCACAGGTTTGGGGCTACCTTTAATAATTCGCAACATTACCAGTCAGCCTATGAATCAGCCCAGACTCGCCGGCAATTGCTGTTCAAAAGCCTTGAAGTGACGGCCGAGAATCCGCTTTTCGGGATCGGCCCGGGAGATTTCCCTATCATTTCCGGCGTGTGGGACGAAACTCACAATGTGTACACTCAGTTGAGCGCAGAATGCGGCCTTCCGGCGCTGATACTTTTTCTTATGATCTATTGGCAATCCTTCAAGAATCTTCGTGAAGCAAAGAGGCGCGCCGGGCGGACCTCGGAACTGGGAATGATGGCGGACGCTTCGCAAGCGGGCCTGATCGCGTTCGCCATAACGGCCGTTTTCTATCCTGACGCATACGAATACTTCTTATATTTTCTGTTTGCCTATACGACCGTCATGCGACAGGTCGCGGTCGCGGAAGTCTCAGTCCAGGCTCAACCGGTGGGTGCGAGGCACCCGAACGCGCCAATTTTTCTAGCTGGCTCGCCGGTCTCAGCGCGATCCCTGAACCCGGGAGAGAATGCCCGTGGCGGGAAGCCCGGACCAACGGCCGTCTTGAAGCCGTTGCCTGTGAACCTGCGAAGGTGATTTGGGCCTGAGGGCCAAAGGGAAGGGTTCATCGCATCCGACGATGAGTCTTATAGCTGCCTATGCTTTGGGCAGGTTGATTCGAACATGTGTGGCATCGCTGGATTTGTTCACAACGATTCTGACGCCTTGGCGGATCCCGGAGTGGTCCACGCCATGTGCGAGGCCATTGTGCATCGCGGCCCGGACGATGAGGGAGTCTATGCCAAAGGTCCGGTGGGGCTGGGCATGCGGCGGCTGAGCATCATCGACCTGAGCGGTGGGCATCAACCCATTTACAACGAAGACAAGTCTGTCTGGATCGTCTTCAACGGTGAGATTTACAACTTTCCCGAGCTTCGCTCGCAACTCGAGGGGCGCGGCCACCGCTTCTATACCAATACCGACACAGAAGTGATCCTGCACTTGTATGAAGATTTTGGAGCCGGCTGCGTGGAAGACCTGCGCGGCATGTTTGCTTTCGCAATCTACGACGAGCGCAAGCGGCGTCTGCTGCTGGCCCGGGACCGGCTGGGAATTAAGCCGCTGCATTACGCGCAGTCAGATGAAACATTCTTCTTCGGCTCGGAAATCAAGTCGATCCTGACTGTGGCCCCGGAGCTCGGCGAGCTTGACGATCATGCATTGCTCGAATACTTCACCTGGAGTTATATTCCCGACCCTCTCACCGCCTTCAAAAACATCCACAAGCTTCCGCCGGGACATCTGCTCGAGTGGTCCGATGGCCACGTTGAGACGAGGCGGTATTGGGACGTTCCGGCCTACGGCACGGTGGAACCACAATCCGAGGAAGAATGCATCGAGGCGTTGGAGCGCGTGTTGGCGGAAGCGGTGCGCATCCGGCTGATTGCGGACGTGCCGCTGGGAGCGCTGCTGAGCGGCGGCGTTGATTCCTCCACCATCGTCGCGCTGATGGCGAGATCGAGCTCCCGTCCGGTAAAAACTTTTACGATCGGGTTTTCGAGGAACGATTTCAATGAGGCGCATTACGCGCGCCTCGTTGCCGAGCGTTTCAAGACCGAGCATCACGAGCTGGTGGTCGAGCCGGATATCCGCGAGACGCTTTACCGCCTGACGGAATCTCTGGAAGAGCCGTTTGGCGATTCGTCGATGATCCCCACGTATCACGTTTCGCGGCTGGCGCGCCAGCACGTGACCGTCGCCCTGTCCGGTGATGGAGGCGACGAGCTCTTCGCAGGATACGACCGATATGCGGTGAATTTCCGAAGAGGCCATCTCGATTTTCTGCCCGAGTGGGCGCGCCGGCAGTATCGCAAGCGGCTCCATCCCCTCCTTCCCCACTCCTTGCCGGGCTATGCCTATTCTTACAACGCGGCGTTGCCGTGGCCAGAGCGCTATTTGGATTCGGTTTCTTTCTTCCCGAGCATCGAACGCCGCGTTCCGGTTCTGTCCGGCGACTTCCGGGAAACGGTTAAGGGCGGCCCCGATCCGTCGGACCGATTCCGCGCCTACCTCAACCGCGCGTCAGAGCAAGATCCCGTGAGCCGGCTGCTTTATCTGGATACTAAAACCTATTTGCCCGGCGATATTCTGACGAAGGTCGATCGAATGAGCATGGCCTGCTCTCTTGAAGCGCGCGTCCCGCTTCTTGACCATCTGTTCGTGGAGCACGCAACTCGCTTGCCGGCGAGATTGAAATTTCGCGAAGACCAGCAGAAATATATTCTCAAGAGATTGGCCGAGCGAGCCGGCGTTCCGAAAGAAGCCATTAACCGGCCCAAGCAGGGCTTTGCCTTGCCGCTCGTGCACTGGATGCGAAACGAATTGAAGGAAGAGCTGCCGGCGATATTGCTCGACCCCAAGACTCTCCAGCGCGGCTACTTTAGCGCGCGCGGCATCAGGATTCTGCTCAACGAGCATCAACGAGGCCGGCGGAATCATTCAAGTTTGCTGTGGATGCTGCTGGTGTTCGAGCTCTGGCACCGGAATTTTCTCGAAGCGAGAAGGCCGGTGATTTCCCCGGCGCAGGTTTCCATGGGGCTGGGCAGGTGAATTCCGCGTGAACGAAGTCATAGCCGAAAATACGAACGCCATGCCATCGCCCGGGAAGGTGACTTTCTCTTTTGGCAAGAACTGGCAACGATTCGTGGATCGCTGCCTCACTTCGGAACGCGAGCGATTGGCCAGGGAATCCATCATTGAGTTCCTTGAGGCTGGCGATTTACGCGGGCGCAGCTTCCTCGACGTCGGCTGCGGCAGCGGGCTGTTCTCATTGGGCGCATTGCGGCTCGGCGCTCGCCGGATTGTAAGCCTGGACGTGGACCCTTTCTCGGTGAATTGCTGTTTGGAGCTGAAAAGGCGCGCGGGCGCTCCCGCTCATTGGAGCGTTGTTAAAGGCTCGATTCTGGATGCGGCGGTCGTCAACGAGCTCGAGAAGGCGGATATTGTGTACGCTTGGGGATCGCTGCACCACACGGGCAACATGTGGCAGGCCATCCGGAACGCCGCCGCGCTCGTCGAACGGGGCGGATGGTTTTATCTTTCGATTTATAATCGCGTGGAGGGCCGTCGCGGCTCCGAATTCTGGCTCCGGATGAAAAAGCTCTACAACCGCTCGCCGAAGGCGGGCAAGCTGCTCATGGAGGTCCTCTATTACCTTCGTTACGGACTCCTCTCGCGCCTGGCCTCCTTCAAGAATCCGGTCAAGCAATTCACGGAATACTCTCAGGGCCGCGGGATGAGCTATTGGACGGATATTCGCGACTGGCTGGGCGGCTACCCGTACGAGTTCGCGTCTGTTGGTGAGATGTTTCGGTTCTGCAGCCGTGAACTGGGGCTCGAGCTGGTAAACCTTCGCTCGACCAACACGCTGGGAACCAGTGAGTTCCTTTTCAGGAGGAGTTAAATCGGCATGCTTAATGAAGTTGTCTACGCTACGCGGGTGGTTCTGGGAAGCGATATTGCCGGGCGCACGCTCCACGTGTGGCCTGACGATGTATTCCTGGTTTCTTTTCCAAAATGCGGAAACACCTGGACCCGCTTCCTTGTGGCCAACCTCATCCATTCCAACGGGCAGGTCAGTTTTGCGAACATCGAGCAGTTGGTTCCAGACATTCACGGCCAATCGCGAAAGGCGCTCAGGCAACTCCCTCGCCCCCGCATATTAAAAAGCCACGAATGCTTCGACCCTCGCTACCAGAGAGTGATTTACGTCGTTCGAGACCCGCGGGACGTTGCCGTCTCCGCTTATCATCACGACCGCAGAGAACGCAAGATTCCAGACGATCTCCCGATCGAACGCTACGTGACGGAACGCGTTCTGCGTTCCGATGAATATTTTGGGACGTGGGGTGACCATACGAGAAGCTGGCTCGTGACGGCAAAGAATTTTGCTCACTACACCCGCCTGAAGGCCGGGTTTGCCGGAAACATGGGGTCGTGGGGCGAAAACGTAACCAGTTGGCTCGCTACGCGAGGAGACTCGCGGGACTTTCTGTTGCTTCGCTACGAGGACATGCTTGAAGACACGGCTCGCGAGTTGGCTAAGATCGCGTCGTTCTTAAAAATCAACGCCGGCCATGGAGAGTTGCAGCGAGCCGTTGAAATGAGCTCTGCGGACCGAATGCGCATGCTCGAGGCTCGCGATCGGCGACTTTGGAAAACCACCAAAGGGAGCCGATCAGACATACCGTTTGTCCGGAAAGCCAAGGCGCAGCAATGGTGGGACGAGCTGCCGCCCTCTGCGCTCGCGACGATCGAAGCCGCCTGGGGCCCGGTGATGGATCTTCTGGGCTACGTGCTCGCCACAGAAAAAGCAGAGAATCAGCATGCGCGCGCCGCCGGAGCCGGCGCAGGCCCTGGCGGTCCGGGAACTGCGGAGCGTGTGTAGGGACAATTGTCTGGCCCCGAAACGGCGGCATCATCGAATCAGGTGTGCTTCTGCCGTCCGCAGCAGACCTCGCTCGGCTGGGTGACTTGAACACTCGGCGGCAGCGCGAGGCTTAATCGCCTGCGGAAGGCGAATTTGATGTTCAACCCCGTCACGTACTACCGACTGGCCCGTTGGCTCTGCCTCCATCGGTTCCCGCTCTTGCCGCGCGTGATTCAGCGCCTCTCCGTCTTCATTTTTCACTGCTACATTCCGTACACCGTCGAGGCTGGCCCGGGTCTGGAAGTCGGATACTGGGGCATAGGGGTGGTGGTACATCCCAGAGTGAGACTGGGCCGAAATGTGTTCCTCGCCCAAGGGGTCACGATCGGCGGAAGGAGCCAGAGTGCCGGAGTGCCTCGCGTCGAGGACAACGTGTTCATCTCGGCTGGCGCGAAGGTGCTCGGAGAAATCACCGTGGGCCAGGGCTCGGTCATCGGCGCCAACGCGGTCGTCATCCGGGATGTTCCCCCCAGAAGTATCGTCGGAGGCGTGCCGGCGCGCTTGCTGCGCGAGAACATCGACGTATGGGATTACACCGGCTGGCCCAAGGCCCGCACCGAGAAACACCGCGCAATAGGCGACGCACCGTCTGGAGTCCGCACGGGGAACGGAGGCTCCCGCCCTGCGTAATCTCATCTCGACCAGCGCCGCACTGGAAAACAACCGGGCCGGGGGCACGGAGGGGCCCAGAGTGTTCCTGATGAGCCATAGCTTCGAAACCGGAGGCAGCGAGAAGCAGTTCGCTATGGTCGTCGCGGGACTTCGAGCCCTGGACGTCCCCGTCACGATCGGTTGCATGCGGCGCGCCGGCCCCTTTCGGGAAGGGCTGGGAGATGCGATGGAGTTCCCAGCCAAAGGCGGCCTTTACGCGCCGCGGGCGTGGAAATCTCGACTTAAATTGGCGCTGGCCTTCCGCGCCGGGCGAATCGAGGTGGGCCACTCATTCGACTTCTACACAAATCTGATGCTCATTCCGGCCGCAGTCCTGGCCAGAGTGCCCGTCATCTTGGGAAGCCATCGGCAGCTTGGGACGTGCTTCCGCGGCTCCCAGTTGCTCGCCCAGGATATTGCTTTCCGGCTGTGCACTCACATCGTTTGCAATTCTCGTGCGGCCGCCGAGTCTCTCATCCATCGCGCAGTGCCGGAGCGGAAAATCACAGTCATACCCAACGGACTCGCCCCCGAAGCATTTGCCGTGACCGCTACAGCGTTTCCACGACAACCGGACACGCTGCGAGTTGGAATGATCGCTCGCATGAACAACCCGGTGAAGAACTATCCTGGGCTTTTGCGCGCTGCGGCTCGCCTTCTTCCCAAGTTCCCAAACCTCGATTTTCTTTTGGCGGGTGACGGGCCGTTGCGGCCGGAGCTCGAACGGCAAGCGCGGGAGCTTGGCCTCGCCAGCCACGTTCGTTTCCTGGGCGACCGGCGCGACGTCCCCGGCCTGCTGGCTTCGCTGGACGTTGTGGTTTCCTCTTCGCTTTCGGAAAGCCTGTCCAACTCCATCATCGAAGCGATGGCAGCGGGCCTGCCGGTGGTGGCGACGCGCGTGGGAGGCAATCCCGAATTGGTTCGAGATGGCGAAACGGGATTGCTGGTCCCGCCCGACGATGACGAGGCTCTCGCCAGCGCGTTAGAGCGCCTCCTGACTCATTCGGATTTGCGCTCCGCCTTTGGATCTAAAGCCAGAGAATTCGCCCTCAAACATTTTTCCGCGGCGAGCGTCGCACGGCAATACGAAGAGCTTTATCTGCGGCTATTGCACGAACGTGGAAAATGCTTGGGCGCTCGCTCGTCCGTTGCCCGTGGCTCTTCGTCAATGGCGGCCGATCAAAAAATCAAGGTTGCCATGGTTGCGCCCTCGCTCCATTTCGTGGGCGGCCAATCCGCCCAAGCGGCGCTGCTCGTCCGCAAATGGAAGCAGGACCCCGAAGTTGACGTTCGCTTCATTCCTATCGACCCGGACTTCCCTCGTGGCCTGCGCTGGATCAGCCGCGTTCCGTATCTGCGAACCGTGGCGCGGATGCCGCTCTATTTCTGGACGCTGTGGCGTGCGATGGGAAGCGCCGATGTGGCGCACATTTTCTCGGCTTCGTATTGGTCATTCGTTCTCGCGCCCTCGCCTGCGCTCCTGGTAGCGAAACTGCGCGGCGTCCCTTCGCTCATCAACTATCACAGCGGAGAAGCCAGGGACCACCTGCGGAACTGGCGGACCGCCAAGGCCATCTTGAAGCGCGCGGATGCGCTCGTGGTACCGTCGGGCTACCTGGCCGATGTATTCGGCGAGTTCGGGCTTCGGGCGCGCGTGGCGCCAAACTGCATTGACGAGCGACAGTTCCACTTCCGCCTCCGCCTGCCCGTCAAGCCCCGGCTCGTGTGCACGCGCGGCTTCGGCGTCTATTACAGCGTGCACCTTGTGGTAATGGCCTTCGCACGTGTGAAGAAAAAATTTCCGGATGCCAGCCTGATCCTTGCCGGCGCCGGCGCGGAAGAGCGCCGCGTTCGTGAATTGGCGACGGAGCTGGAGCTACGCGATGTAGAGTTCACCGGCCCGATCGCGTGGGAGAATATGGCCACGTGCTACGATCGTGGCGACATCTTCGTCAATGCCTCATGGCTCGATAACATGCCTATTTCTATTCTTGAGGCGTTTGCTTCCGGAACGCCTGTGGTCTCAACGGCGCCTGAAGGCATCCAATATTTAATCCGCCACAGAGTTACGGGTTTGCTCTCCGAGCCTGGCGATTGGCAGGCCTTGGCGGAGCACGTGATCCTGCTTCTCGAACGGCCGGAGCTTGCCGCCGAGCTTTCTCAGAACGCTTATGAGGAATCCGCGAAATACCGGTGGAGCTCCGTCCGGCCGGAATGGGTGGGGCTCTACGCGGCCCTTGCAGGCCGGCCGGCGAAGCAGGCGTTGGAGCAGGCGCCTGAAGCGATGCGAAGTGGAACCTGACCTGCGACTTGCTTCGACTCCAGCCGATTCATCCCCGGAGCATTGAACCAAGCTACCCATGAGAGCCAAGCATCAACACTCCGTGCGCATTCCTTCGCTTGACGGCCTTCGGGCGCTGGCGATTGCCTTGGTGTTGTTCGGACACTCCATCGAAATGCACCCGCCTCTTTATCTGAAATGGACGGGAGCCTACGCGGAATTCGGCGTGCGGATCTTTTTCGTGCTCTCCGGATTCCTCATCACCACGCTGCTCGTGGAAGAGCTCGAGGTGACGGGGCGAATTTCTCTGAAGAAATTCTATTTGCGCCGCGTGTTTCGCATCTTTCCGGCTTCCTACACTTACATTCTGGCGATTGCATTGCTCAGCGCTTCCGGCGTGGTTGCGCTGCACGCCCGCGATCTGCTCCACGCCGTCACCTATACGGCCAATTACGATCCGAACCGAAGTTGGTATATCGGACATCTCTGGTCGCTCTCAGTTGAAGAGCAGTTTTACTTGTTGTGGCCGCTGACGCTGTTCCTCGCCGGAAGAAAGCGCGGCATGATGATTGCGGCGTTGGCGCTTGCGGCCGCGCCGGCATTTCGGGTGGTGGAAATGCTCCTCGCCCCGGGGGCGCACTTTGAAATCGGCGTGCGCTTCGAAACCGCGGCAGACAGCCTCGCTACAGGCTGCCTGCTGGCGCTCTTGCGCGGCTGGCTCTCCGCGCGCCGCGAATACATCCGCTTGCTGTCCTCGAGGCTATTCGTCCTTGTGCCCATCGTCACTCTGCTCCTGGTTCTGCCGTTTTACCGCCTGCGCTGGCGATTCACGCTGGGTTACGGGTTAATGAATGTGGGTATCGCGTTGTGCCTCGACTGGTGCATGCGGAACAGCACGGGCGCGATTGGGAAAGTCCTGAATTGGCGCCCTGTGGCCTTTGTCGGCGTGCTCAGCTACTCGCTCTATTTGTGGCAGCAGCCTTTCTTGGATCGCTACAGTCATTCTTTCCTCAATCGCTTTCCGCTGAGCATCGCGCTCGCCTTTGCCGCTGCCCTTGCCTCGCATTATCTCGTCGAAAAGCCGTTTCTGAGAATCAAGAAGCGATTTGAGTCCGAGCGCGTAAAAACGGCAGTGGTAGCCAGCGAAATGCGCCAGGATCAATTGTCGGAATCCAGAGTGGCAGGCAAGGCAGCAGCGAGAGTTGCGTCAACGCCGGCGATTGCCTCTCATGACGGCGGCAAGGACGGCGCGCCGCCCGAGCGCGACCTGCCGCAAACTGACGAAATGTGAAGGTCCCAACGCCCCGATTTTGCGAGGCGGTAGTTCACGAGCCCGCCCCCGCCGGTCCGCCCGCATCCGCCGATATTTGCTGCCACATTTGCTACGTTTGCCGTTTGACCGTGCTCGATCAGATGAGCTACCATACTCCCCAACGCAGTGACTCGCGAGAAGGTGGTGGCTGCTGAAAGGGGGTGGTGACGCGAAAACGGGCCGCAGAGTGCCCTCGCCGGTAACAGCAGCGTCCAGTTTCCGGAGATTCCAGGGTGGTTACAATCCGCGGCGTTCTACGCCTGGTTCCCGAGCTCCTGAGATGCCGGTCCGAAACCCGCCAGTGGAGGGCCATCCTGCTGGCATATCTCAGGCTGAGGCCGATTGAGTATCCGTATGAAGTGAGGCTGCGCGGCGGCGGCTGTCTCAGGCTCCACGATCGCTCCGACGTTGTGGTTTTCTGGCTCGTGTTCGCTCGCAGACACTACCAAGTGGATCCCTCGTGCGAGCGCATTGTCGATGCGGGCGCGAACGTTGGCTTCTTTACGCTGTTCGCGGCGAGGAGGGCGCCGCTCGCGCGCATCCTCGCCATCGAACCCTTCCCCAGCTCCTTTGCAAGGCTCCGGGAACTTGTGGAAGCCAACGGACTCAGAGAACGGGTCACCCTTGCGGATCTGGCGCTAGGGGCCGAGAGTGGAGAGGAGCGGATGGATGCTCGCGCAGGCATTGCGGCTTATGACCGGCATCTTGTCACACAAGCTGCAAAGACGGTCAACGCGGAAGCGCGTGCCGCGTCCGAACGAGCACGGACGGCATCCGTTCGAGTTGCAACCCTGGCAGCAGCTATGGACGAGCACGGATTCGAGTCCGCAGACCTCGTCAAGATGAACATCCACGGAAGCGAGTATGACTCCCTCCTCGCCACGCCGCGAACGGCGCTCGACCGCCTGAGACGCGTCGCTGTGCATTACCACGAGTTGCCCAGGGAGACAGGCCTCGGCTGGCGCGAACTGGAAGCGCATCTTCATCGAGCCGGCTTTTCCACCGCGCGCCACAGTAAATTCAGGGGCGGGTCCGGGCTCATCGTTTTCGTCCTCGGCAGCCCCATCGCGGCCAAAGGACGGGAGATGGCGGAACGGGCGCTTTGACGGCGCGAGCGCACCGCATAGAATGGCCATCGTTTCGTGAGGTCTTGCGCTGCCTTGCGCCCGCCTCAAACCCTCGTTAGAATAGCCAAGCCGTCAGGTCCTGCGACTATCGAGCGGCACGGGATCCACGGCACTCATCCATGGCCGATACTGGCGCGCGAATCCTCGTCAGCGATGCTTCCGGAAGCGAGCGCGAGGTTGAGATCGCACAGACGCCCTTCACTATCGGGCGCCAGGGCGATAGCGACCTCGTACTGCTCGACAACCGCATTTCCCGCCGCCACGCTCGAATCGTAAGAGACTCCCGAGGCGACCTCCTCGAGGATCTGGATAGCCGCCACGGCACCTTCGTGAACGGGGAGCGTGTGACGCGCTGCCTGCTGAAGGATGGAGACCGTATCGGCCTGGGAGTCACCGATGCGTACCGCTTGACCTACCGGACCGAGGAAGCCAAGCTCGCCACCCTGTTGGACGAAATACAAAAAGCTCCTGGAAGCGCGGCGCCTCGCCTGCAGCACTTGAATCTGCTGCTGCAGGTGGCGCAAATATTGCACCGGGCTCCGGCGCTCGATGAAATTCTCGCCGCGGTCGTCGATTCCGCGCTGCAATTGTTCGATGCCGAGCGCGGCTTTCTCTTTCTCACAGAGAAAGGGCACGAACCCCGCCTGCGGCTGGCGCGTACCCGCACCGGCTACGTTCCGGAAATGCCTTCGAGTGACCTCTTGCTCGAAGTTGTCGAGCGCGTTATCGAAACACGCCGGGAGGAAGTGATCCTGGGCAATGTCAGCGGCGGGCCCGCTGCCGATGAGACGGCGATACTATCTGCAGAGCAGCAGAGTGTCGTCGCCCTGCCTCTCGAGCGGCTTCCGTTGGCCGAGCTTGGCGGAGAGACCATCCGGCAGGAAAGGCCGGAACTCCTGGGTGTTCTCTACATCGAAAGCCGGCGGCGCGCCGCGGCGATTACGCGGCTCGACCGCCAGGCGCTTCAGACGCTGGCCATGGAAAGCGCCATGATCATTGAGAACGCGCGGCTGAT
Source organism: Terriglobia bacterium (assembly GCA_030041095.1). GTDB lineage: Bacteria > Acidobacteriota > Terriglobia > UBA7540 > UBA7540 > JASHON01. Next base: position 26,722 of record JASHON010000189.1, on the reverse strand, counting down.
CCGCGTGGCGCGCGAGCAGGAGCGAAGTCGCAATGAAATGTCTGTGGCGCGGCGGATTCAGGAGAGCCTGCTGCCAGGTAGCCTGCCGCAGGCAGGCCATTTTCATATCCACGCGCTCAGTACGCCCTGCCGGACGGTGGGAGGTGATTACTACGATTTCGTATCGCTCCCGGCTGACCGGTTTGGGTTGACCGTCGCGGACGTCTCCGGAAAAGGGCTTCCTGCCGCCATGATGTCCGTTATGCTTCAGGGTGCGTTTGCCGCGCTCGCGGCGGCCGATCCTCCGCTCGACCAGCTTTTTCGAAGCGTGAACCACTTCCTCTGCCAGCGCACGCCGCCGGAAATGTACGCCACCCTGCTGTATGGGATCCTCGAACCCACGGGCCGCTTCCAGTTCGTGAACGCGGGCCATGCTTCCCCGATGATCTTGAGAGTGGGCGGTGAGGTAGAAATCGTAAGCTCGCCGAACTTCCCGGTAGGGATGTTTGACAACGCTTCTTTCGATATTTCCGAAATCGAGTTAAAGCGTGGCGACCAAATTCTCATCTATTCCGACGGCCTGACGGAAGCGCAGAACGAGGCGTCTGAGTTGTTGGGCGAGGAACGCGTAAGGCATGTTCTGGCAGATTCTAATACCCAGGGTTTGGGCCCGTCGGAGACCTGTGACAACCTGCTGAAAGCCATGGAGAACTTCGTGGGTTCAGCCCCACAGGCGGATGATGTGACGATGGCGTTGTTGCGTTTTACGGGATAGAGGCACTGACCGATGGGTCGCATGAGTTTGGGCAAAAATCACGCATCATCGGCTGCCGGGTTTGAGCCCCGGGAATCGACCCGCAGAGGCTTGGAATGCCTAGTTAATACACAGTAAAACGAGGCCTTGATTTAGCTTGACAAGCTCTTTGGACACGACTAGAGTTGGGGATACTGCGAGGGGTGTGGTGGGGAGTCGCGAGGTGTTGCGCTACCTGGCAGAAGGAGGGAGATTGACCGATGAAAGTGTGGGGGTTAAGGTTTCTTCGGTGTGCATTTCCGTTAGTTTTGATTCTGGGATTTGCCATTGGCGCGATGGCCGACAATTCGGATATGCGAATTGTGTTTGATCCAACTAGCGGCGATCCGCCTGCCACGATAACGGACGTTTATGATTTCGATCTCGGCACGCCTCTGGCGGTCACATGGCAGAGTTGCAGCGACGCGGGGATACCGGCGTCACTGAGCGGCGACACCGCCTGCCTGGCGTTGGACAACGTTTCGGGAGTGACGCTGGATGCCTTCACTCTTCAGTTCACCACGCCGACCACGCTGGAGGGCTTCACGAGCCAGGATTTGACCTGCGAAACCAGCGATAGTTCTCTTACGACCAATAATTGTCCGGAGTCGGTTGGCGCGGATTCGCTTTTGGATGTCACCTTTAGCCAGGGAACGGGAGAAGGCGTTCCGAGTTACACGAACTTCTATATCGGCGCGTACGCGGATTGTGGCGGAGTCGCCTGCGCGCTATCCGATTTCACGCCGGCGACCGTCATTGCATCCGCGCCTGAGCCCAGCTCGTTCATGCTGGCTCTTCCGCTTTTGTTTTTCATCTTAGCCGTTGGATGGCTGCGACGCGCCGCATCCGGTGAGAGCTACCGGTTGGGATAGCGTTCGAGCCTTCGAAATAAGGCTAGACGAAGCAATGCGTGGTACCGCAGGGTTTCTTGCGTGCGCGCGGCGGGTTAAGTTTGGAGGGAGGTCCCCGATGAGCACTTCAGGTTTCAGGTTTCAGCGATTATTGCTAGTGGTGATTCTGGTGTGCGGTTTCGCGGCGGCAGGGCTGGCCGACAATACGGACATGCACATCGTCTTCGACCCGCCCACCGCAAGTCCCCAATATCAGAACCTGTACACCATCAGTTCTCCGGACACCGTGTATCCGGTTAGCTGGCTGAGCTGCAGCGCCTATTCGGGATTCAACCCTGCGCCCAACTACGACGCCTGCCTGGGATTCTTCAACAATACGGGGACGGAACTGAGCAGCTTCGAAATCTCGTTCACCGTTCCGCCAGACAGCGTGCTGGTGGGCCAGCCGCTCAACTGCACCACTTCAGGCCCTTATCTCACCGACAACGCCGGCTGCCCGACGGGAAATCTCTATGGGGGAGAGAACGTCAACATCTCATTCTTCGGCGGGGAGTCTTTAACTAATGGAACTGTCTTTTTTGTTGGTGAAGACCCCATCGCTTGCAACAATCCGTCGGATGGCCTTACCTGCACAAGCCTTCCGCCAACATCCGTTAACGACCCAGCTCCCGAGCCCGGCACCTTGCTGCTCTTCCTTCCCAGCGTGCTCCTGGTTCTTGGCTTGGCGTGGCGGCGGATGAGGCGTTCCCGCGCTGCAGAGTTGTTGTAGCCCGCCCCTAGGGTCTCGTTCAGTTGCCGTGTGTGGAGGCAGTAGGTTTTCCACTGTAACCTGAGAGCAGCTTTTTGAAGTCGGGATTGCCCTGAAGGATGGAGAGTTCGGGGTCCTGGGCTGCCTGCCGCGCGGGATAACCCCCTCTTAGCGCCTCGCCTAGTGAAGCAAGGGCCGCCGGCTGATTCCTGGCTGCAGCCTCCACGACCGCCTCGTCATAGGCATATTGCGGGTTTCCCGGGCTGATGGAGCGGGCGCTATGGATGAATTGGATGGCCTGCGCCGCCTCGCCTTGCATCGCATAATATTCCGCCATGTCCGCCAGCGTATCAGCATCGCGAGGATTCACCTGCAGTTCTTTATATGAAAGGCCGATGGCTTGGGCGAATGCCTGCGTTGCTTTCTGTTTCTGTCCTGCGTAAAGGTATGCTTGAGCGAGGTTGCCATAAATCATTTCCTGGTTCGGGCTTAGCTGCGCCGCTTTGTCGAACGCGCTGACTGCGTCAGTGAAACGCCTCGCGTAAAAGTATGCCGTGCCCAAGTCCGAATAATGGCCAAATGTGGGATTGAGCTTGACCGCTTTCTCGAGGGATGGAATCGCGTGGCTGTAATCCCCCTCGATCATGTAAATTGCCCCGATATTGAAGAAGCCGGCCGCATCCGCCGGCTCAAGTTGCACGACTCGTTGGAACTGCGCCATAGCCTCGTGATATTTCCCAGCTTGTTCATACGCTTTCCCTAGCTCGTCAGAATTCACCCAGTAGTAAGGATCGACTGCAACGGCTCTCTGCAGCGCGGCGACAGCCAGCTCCGACTGCCCGTTCGCTTCGTACGCATTCCCAAGCAGACGGTGGGGCTCATCCGAACCAGGCGCCAACTGAACAGCGCGCTTCAGATCCGTAATGGCCTGCGCGCTCCTTCCTGTGGCGCTATAGACGTTGCCCAACGCCATATAAACCTGTGGCAGATTGCTGCTGAGCTGCTCCGCCTGCTGCGCAGCCGTCAGCGCCTGCTCCACCCAAAACCGGTCCTTTTTCTGCTGGTACATCTGCAGGCTGGCATTAGCGAGGCCGGCGTAAGCGAGTGCGAAGTTCGGGTCCTGCTTAAGAGCTTCCTGGTAGTCATCGATGGCAGTCTGAATCGTTTTGGCATCCGGCAAACCTCGCATCAGGTCCTGGCCTTTGAGGTAAGGCTGGTAGGCAGAAAACTTCTCCGTAGGATGAGCTGTCGAGCGTGCGAGCTCCGCCGCGCCCGGATGGAGTTGCAATTGAGCGATCAAGCCGTTCGAGATCTTATCTTCGATGGTCAACAAATCCCGCGGCACGCCCGTGAATTCCTGAATCCACAAAAGCCGGCCGGACGACATGTCCTCCAACCTCACGAAAATAGCAATTTCGCGCCCGACGGCTTGGACGCTGCCTTGAACTGCCAGGTTCACGCCCAAATCCTGGGCGATTTTTGAGATTGGCTTTGCCGCCCCTTCCTTCTCGACCGCAGAGGACGAAACCATGTGAACGCCGCTCAGGCTGAAAAGCTTGGCCGTCAGCGATTCATCCAGACCTTCAGCCAGATAGCCTAACGATGCCTGGTTTCCGAGCACGCGAAAGGGAAGAACGGCAAGGTACTTTCCGCGGTCAAGCGCCGGCAGGCGTCCTGCTCCCGCCGCCACAATGCCCGTATGCGGTTGCCGGGTTTTTCGGAAAGAGATCAGAAATAAAGCGAGAGCGGCGATGAGGGCAGCCGCTACCGCAGCGTAGATCCAGCGGCGCCGGGCAGGCAACGGCAAACTGATCTGAAGCGACGTGCTATGCCGAGGCTTGGACGCTTGCTCGCGGCCCAGGTCCGCAATGATCTCGCTCGCCGATTGATAGCGGCGCTCCGGATCGGCCTCGAGGCAGCGAAGGATGACACGCGCCAGATAGTCCGGCACTTCAGGATTAAGCGACTTGGGGTTCTTCGGTTTTTCTTGAATTCGCTGCAGCATCAGCTCGGCAAAGGAATCGCCTTTGAATGGGCAGGTTCCTGTCGCCATTTCAAACAGCATCAAGCCGAGCGAATAAAGATCGGATCGGGCGTCCACCGTTTTCCCCTGCGCCTGCTCGGGTGACATATAGCGCGGAGTGCCAAGAATCTGCCCCGTGTGCGTCATCTCCTGAGCGCCCGCTTCCAAGGTCTTGGCCAGGCCAAAATCGGAAATGTAGGCGTTCTCATCGCGGTCGATGAGCACGTTCTGAGGCTTGAGATCGCGATGAACGATTCCTTCGCTATGTGCGGCTTCGAGAGCCGAACAAAGCTGCCGGGCGAGTCTTAAGATCCGGTCGATCGGGAGGCGGCCGCAACGGCGCAGGAGCCGGTGCAAATCCTCGCCTTCAACGTAGGCCATGGAAATGAACTTCACCCCGTCCACTTCGCCGAGGTCGTGGATACGCAGGACGTTCTTGTGCGAGATGCGGCTGGAAAGCAGCAACTCCTGCTTGAATCGCTGAAGCGCCTCGGGGTTCAACGTGAGATCGGCCCGGATCAGCTTAAGCGCAACAGTACGGTTGAGATCGAGGTCAAGCGCTTTATAGACCAAGCCCATTCCGCCCCGGCCAAGCAGCGACTCAATGCGATATCGCGGCCCAAATTCAGTTCCGGGCTCGAGTGTCACGGAAAGCCCGGGCGCAGAAGGCCAGAGATCGGTTCCGGTTGTAGGTTGAGGAGGAGGAGTAGCCAGGGCCGCGGTGGTGGCCAGAGGGTGGGGCTCAGGCCGTTCCGCGCCGGCAGGGGCGCGGTTTCCTACAAGCGTTTCCGCAGCATGGAAGCCAACCAAACCCTTGCCGCAGCGGGCGCAGCGCGAAGCGCCAGCGTCGTTTTCGGCCCGGCAGTGCGGACAAGTCATTGAAACGTTCGGAGGGATTTCACTCCGCCCCTCCATGGACTGATATTATGATGCACGGCGTGGATACACGCAAGGACCACATTGCGAGCGGCAGAAAACTCAGCCCTTACGGCCTCAATTCGCGCCGAATTGAGTCCGTAAGGGTCTCCAGCTCTGAAACCGGCCGCATTCCGATCCCTCCGTCTTCCAGTATGCTTTGTGCTGCCAGGGCGGAAGCGTCGTCCACCTCTGGCGCGCCCTCTACGACCGCGGTGAGCGTGGCCGCATCCATGCGGCGGACACAATTCAGAGTGTAAACGAGGGTCTTGGCGAGCTGGATATCGCGCCTCAATGAAAGCGCATGAACGAAGTGGATGGCGCCGTTGGGACGGTAACCATAATCGAAAGTGAACGGATCGCCCGGTTTTGTCCAGCGCGCAGCCGGAATCCGCTTCTCCAGGCGTTCCCATATGCCGGCGTGCATTAAAGCCGCGGTCAGCCGCTGTTTGATCTTCAGCCGGGTATCCTGCGGAGACGGACGGATTAGGGGATGGCCGACCGCTCGCGCGTAAACAGCCTCGATTTCAGCCTGAGGGTCACCCAGGAGACAAGCACGCGGCGGCTCAAGGCGGATTGCGTTTGAAAGCGACTCGGAGAGCGTTCGCAAGTACCCTTCCAAGTCGCCCTCGTGCTCTTCGATCTGCTCTTCAAAGGCATGTTGCAACTCCCTGATCAGCCTGTGATCTGCATTCGGGTCGACTCTCCGTATGCGGCGGAAGTCGTCGGTGAACAGGCAACCCAGGTAGGTGTCCTCGGGGCAATACACCAGGACACCGATGCTCAGGCCCTCGCTCCTCAGTACATTGGGCGCGTAGCGGACGACGTAGTAAGAGCACGGTTTGAGCCTGTCCGCGACGGCCATGAGCGTCTCACACCCAATTGGGAAACGGCCTCAATTCACTGTTCTTCGCGTCAATAACAAACTGGCGTACCTTCACCCGCCTGAGAAAAAGAGGTTCCACCAGGCGGAAAAGGTCCTGTAAGTCGCTCCGACACCATTCCCGTGGGATGGCTTCAGCGCATGCTTCGAGTTGGCCGCGGTCGAGCGCCTCAATGCGCGAAAGAAAGGGCTCGAACGATTCGAGTCCACGGACACCTTCGTACACCAGCCGGCGAGGAAAGAAACTCCGGGCAGGTCCATCGGGAAAGCCCCAGTCGCCGTCGTTAAAACAGAATCCCTGGTCGATGAGCAGTACCTCGTACCCGCCGTTCTCATCCGCGAGAGAGCGAACGAAGACCACCTGCCGCCCGTCGCAATTACACGTCCACTTATCGAAAACAAAAGCGCCCAGGAACGGGAGAAGATTGACTTTGCGCAGCAGGCGATCCGGAAGAAAATCAGTCACAAAAACCGAAGCGGGATCACCAGGGAAGAGCGAACCGTAATGGATGCCGGGAACGCACCTTTCACAGCCGTCCTCGCGCGGGAAAAGCGGAGAGTTCAGCCGGCCAGCAAGCGCCGAAGGCATTTCCACCAAAGCAGGCTTGGCCGCCGGCAGTTGGATGAGCTGAGCCAACTGGCCCGCGAGCATCTCGTTGGCAAGAACCCGGATGTGCTGAGGGTTGTTTTGAAATTTTACGATGTAGTAATTTTCGTCGTCGCAGCGTACCAACCATGGGCGCGACCCGCCGCGCATGGGCCTGATCAACTCGACGGCGCGGCGGCGCCCTACCTCAACCGCTGTCCGTCCTGCCTGCACATGCTTCGCGTCAATGTGCTCCACCACAGCCCCCAAGCACCTGGCGAAGCAGGCTGCGGAAAAACTCGTTCGGGAGTTGACGTAGCGCCGGCTTCCAGCCGGCACCCCCCTTCAATTCAACGGAGGCCGGCAAGATGCCGGCGCACCGTTCGCGGCGGCGTCGAGTTTTTCCGCAACCTGGAGAGCCGTTCACCGGCAAAGACACTACCAGCGGCGGATAAAATGTGCGATGGGTCCTCTGCACTCTAACGGCGTCGAGACCTCTTCTTAGGCGCAGTCTTCTTCTTCGCCGCTGCGGGTCGTCGTGCCGCGGGTCGTCGTGCCGCGGGTCGTCGCGCGGCGGCTCGGGCGCTTCCAGCTCGCACGGTCGCCTTTTTCGCGGCAGGCTTTGGCTTACGGGGCGCCTTTTTGGGCTTAGCGGCTGCTTTCCGAACCTTCGCCGCCGGCTTCACGGCTTTCTTCCTCGCCCTTGGAGCCGCCGTCTTCTTCGCGGCAGCCGGTGCTTCAACCTCAGCTTTAGGCTCGGCAGTCGGAGCTTCCTGGGACGTCGAAGGGGTCTCGGACTCTGTCACTTCGCCCTCAACCGCGAAGGACACGTCCTCTTCGGTAGCCTCTTCATCCGCGAGATCTTCGCCCTGAACTACCTCTCCCTCTTCTTCATCCTCTTCCTCGCGGTAATCCGAAGAGAGCTCGTCTTCCAGATCGTCCATCCCATCGTCTGGCTCTCTGGCATCGTCAAACTGCATAATTTCCTCCTGGCTCCGTTGTCTCTGAGCCCTTGAAGTCTTCCATGTCAAAAGTAAATTGCAGGCCGCCAACACATCCGGCAAGTTTCCCCGATGGCAGATTTATACTACTCGCAAGCTTCTGTCAAGCCCATCTGTGCAAGTTTCCCGCACTCACTGGACAACGCCCATGATTTCCTCTTCGCGCAATACCCGGTCCGCGTTCTTGGCAGCGGAAAGGATTCGCTCAACACGTTCGGGGTCCGGTTTCAGACCGCGCTTTTCCAGCCAGTAAATTACGTTGGACTTCCCGCTCATCGGGCCAATTTCGATCTTCTGCTCCAGTCCAAACCAGTGCGAGGGTACACCGGAATAAACCTGGTTGGCGAGCTCGAAATCGTTTTTGCGGTAAGCTTTGATCACCGCGGCCGCGTGCACGCCGGTTGCGGTGCGGAAGGCGTCAGCGCCAACCACCGGATAGTTAGGCGGAATCGGAATTCCAACGGCTTCGGATATCACGGCGCAATAATCTTTCAAACGGGTCAGATCGCGGTCGATAGCTCCAGAGAGCTTCAGGTTCACAAGCATTTGGTCCATGGGCGTGTTCCCAACGCGTTCTCCAATACCTAACGCCGTAGCGTGAACCTGGTCCGCCCCTGCTTCGAAGGCCGCAAGTGAGTTGCACACCGCGAGGCCGCGATCGGAGTGCCCATGCCAGTCCACTCGGATGCTTTCTCCCGAAGGCTTCACCACCTCGTCAAGGATAAATTGGAGCAGCGCGCGAACGCCGGCAGGCGTCGCGTGGCCGACCGTATCACATACGGCGATCGCCTGCGCCCCGTTGCGAATGGCTGTCGAATAGAGTTGGCGGAGCGTCTCCGGCCGCGCGCGCGTCGTGTCCTCGGTCACATACATGACCGGCAAGCCAAGGCTGCGCGCGTAACGGACAGCCTGTTCCGTCGCGCGCAGAAGAAAGTCCAGCGTCCAGTCTTCGGCATACTGCCGGATTGGACTCGATCCTAGAAACGTGGCCGCTTCAACCTGGATTCCCGCAGACTGCGAAATCTCCGCGATGGGATGTATGTCCGATTCAACGGTCCGAGCCGCACAATTTGCGTGAATCGGAAGATGCGCGGACGCGATCTCGCGCGCCAGCCGCAGCGCGTGTTCCCGGGCGCGTGCGCCCGCGCCCGGAAGGCCCAGGTTTGCGGAGTCGAGCCGAAGGTCCGCCATGAGATGAAGGATCTCTATCTTCTTCTCAATGGGAGGATCGTCAATTGAAGGCGATTGCAGCCCGTCTCGAAGCGTTTCATCATTGAGCAGCGGACGCTTTGCCGTTGTGACGTTCGTCACGTCCGCCTTGTTCCAATCGTAGATAAGCTCGTTCATGGATGCGGAAGTTCTAGGCTCATTATCGCGCATCGCGCCGCAGGTTCCCAGAGGACAGTGTTCGAACACCGCCTCGTGGAATTGGAACGCAGTGGGCTTCGTCTTTGGAATGCCAACCTTTTGCCGGCGGACGCGGGTCCAGAGTTGAGGGTCCAGGCCGGGCCCCGCACCTCCGTCCGATGCCGGTATGCTAAACTTGAACGTGGTGAGCGGGGACCTGCTCATCCTAATCCCTAGCTCAACTTGAGGAGGCCTGCGCGCCAGGACGTGTTCAGCGGTATTGTCGAAGCGATCAGCGTTGTGAATGCGGTCGAGGGCGACAGCCAGGGACGTGCCGTCCTTATCCGCAGTCCTGACTCATGGAAATTGCAGCCGGGTGAAAGCGTCTGTATCGATGGCGTATGTTCGACGGTCCAGAAAGCAGCCCGGACTTCGTTCTGTGTTGTCTATATGCCGGAGACGCTTCGCCGCACGACGCTCGGGCGGCTGAAGGCCGGAAGCCAGATCAATCTGGAGCGCAGCCTCGCGCTCGGAAGTCTTGTCGGCGGGCACCTGGTTCAAGGACATGTCGACGGAACCGCGCAGATCACGGCGATCCGTCCGGACGGACAGGCGCGCATCTATCAGTTCAACCTTCCCAGACGCTTGTCACGTTATATGGTCGAAAAAGGCTCTGTGGCCGTCGATGGCATTAGCCTGACGGTCGTTGAGGCGGCCCGTAGCCGGTTTTCGGTCTCACTGCTGGACTATACGCTGCGGCAGACGACGCTGGGTCGCAAGCGGGTGAAGGATTGGGTGAATGTGGAAGTGGACCTCATCGCCAAATATGTGGAAAAGCTGGTAGTCCAATGAAGCGAAACCGCGCCAAGCGAGCCCCCAAACCGGGGCCGGGAGATCTGAAGGCCGTCCACCGCGCCCGTGTTGCTGTTATCTGCGCGGACTATCACGAGTCAATCACTCGCAGCCTGGAAAAGATGTGCTTGCTCGGCCTCCGTGAAGCGGGAGTGCGTGAGGCGAGAATCGAATCCTTCCATGTGCCAGGCTGCTTCGAAATCCCTCTACTCGCGCAAAGTCTTGCGGAGGGCGGGCGGTTTGACGCCTTGATCGCGCTAGGAGCAGTCATTCGCGGTGAGACGCTTCATTTTGATCTTGTCGCGCGCGAATGCGCGCGTGGCGTTATGGACGTATCCCTTCGCACGGGCGTTCCCGTCATCTTCGAGGTGCTCGCCACGGTAAATCGCGGTGACGCCACGCGACGCGCCGGGAACAACCGAACCAATAAAGGGTACGAAGCCGCCCAGGCCGCTGTGGCCATGATTGCGACGCTCAGTCGCCTGACGGAGTAAGGGAAGCGATGCAACAAAACGGGACCATTGAAGAAGTGCTCAGGGAAATTCGAAAGGGGCGAATGGTGGTGGTGCGGGACAGCCTGGACCGGGAAAACGAAGCCGACTTGGTGATCGCGGCGCAGAAAGCGACAGGGGCTGACCTGAATTTCATGATCAAGCATGGTGGTGGGCTCATTTGCGCTGCGCTCACGCGCGAACGCGCCCAAAAGCTGGGTTTGTCCCCGATGGTTCCCGAGGAAGAGAACCTTCAGCCCTTTGGCTGCAGCTTCACCGTTTCCGTGGATGCGCGAAAAGGTGTGACGACAGGCATTTCTGCAGCCGATCGAGCTGCCACGGTTCGAGTCCTTGCCAATCCTCGCGCCGCTTCTTACGATTTGGTGCGGCCTGGCCACGTATTCCCGGTGCGAGCGCGCGCCGGTGGCGTCCTCACAAGGGCCGGACATACTGAAGCTGCGGTCGATCTGGCCCGCCTCGCCGGGCTCGCTCCGGTCGGCGTCCTGTGCGAAGTGCTCGATCGGAAAGGAAAAGCCGCCGACGGTTTGGAGATCGATCAACTTGCCCGCCGCTACAAGCTGAAAGTCATCACGATCGAGCAACTGATCGACTATCGCCAAAATACGGAAAAGCTGGTTGACCGCGTGGCGACGGCACATCTTCCAACTGAGTTTGGTGAATTCACCGCGCACGTCTATAGCTGCCCGTCGCAGAACCGCGAGCATCTGGCGCTGGTGATGGGCCGGATTTCATCGTCACGCCCGACCCTCGTTCGAGTCCACTCGCAGTGCCTCACCGGCGATACCCTTCATTCAATTCGCTGCGATTGCCGGGAACAGCTCGGTTCAGCGATGCGAAAAGTGGCGGAAAACGGGGAAGGGGTGATCCTTTATTTGAGCCAGGAAGGCCGCGGCATCGGTTTGACGAACAAAATCCGCGCCTATGCGTTGCAGGACAACGGCCTCGATACCGTCCAGGCTAACGAGCGGTTGGGCTTGCCTGCGGATATGCGCGATTATTCCGTAGGTGCGCAAATTCTTGCTGACCTCGGTGTCCGTCAAATCCACCTTCTGACCAACAATCCCAGAAAGATCTCGGGCATCGAGCGCTACGGCCTTCGCATCCTCAAGAGAATCCCGCTGGAAACCACGCCTAACCACTCCAACCGCGCCTATCTCAAAGTTAAGAAGGACAAACTGGGACACCTTTTGAGTAAGGTGCAATGAAACCGATTGACCCCTCCAAGCGCCCTGACGAATTCTTCATGCAAGAGGCTCTGCGGTTGGCCCGGCAAGCCCCGACGCTTCCGTATCCCAATCCTTGGGTCGGATGCGTGGTGGTGCAAAACGGGAAGATGATCGGACGGGGCTTTCACCGTGGAATGGGCACCGCGCACGCGGAAGTGGACGCGCTGAGGACTGCGGGCGCGGCCGCGCGGGGTGGTTCTCTCTTTGTTAACCTCGAGCCCTGCTGCCATTTCGGCCACACACCGCCTTGTACGGACGCGATTCTGGCTGCCGGGATCCGTCGTGTGGTTTATGCGATTCGCGATCCAAGCCCGCTCGTGGCAGGAAAAGGCGCCGCGTTGTTGCGCCGGCACGGTTTGCTCCTTCGAGCCGGCGTGTGCACCGAGCAGGCTGCCAAGCTGAATGAGGTTTACCTCAAATACAGGGCAACCGGCCTTCCTTTTGTCACCGCCAAGGTTGCCGCAAGCCTCGATGGAAAGATCGCAACGCGACGGGGTGAGTCACAGTGGATCACGGACGAAGTGGCGCGCCGGCGTGGGCGCGAACTCCGCGCGCAAAACCAGGCCGTGCTGGTTGGCATCAACACCGTTCTGGCTGACAATCCCCACCTTGGGCCGCGCATCCGTGGCTCCGCTGAGCCGTGGCGAGTGATTCTCGACTCGCAGCTACGCATCCCCCTCCGCGCCCGCGTTCTCCAGACCCGGCGCTGCGTCGTTGCCTGCTCCTCGCGCGCCAGCATCCGGAAGCAGAAACAGATCGAGAGGCAAGCCGAAGTGTGGCGCTTCCACGGGCGCCGTGTTCCCTTGTTGCCTGTTCTTGGAAAGCTCGCAGAGAACGGCATCCTCGCCCTGCTGGTGGAAGGCGGCAGCGAGGTGCTAGGAAGCTTCATCGATCAAGCGCTGATCGACCGAATGTTTTGGTTTCTTGCCCCCAAGATTCTTGGATCGCAGCATAGCCTTGCGGCGGTCGGCGGCGCCGGCGCACGGCGGCTTTCAGATACACTCGAACTGCGCCGCGTTTCACTGGCGATCGTGGGTAAGTGTTGGGAGCTGCGTGGCAGCCTCAGCCCGTGGGCGCTGGACTGAAGCCGCCGCCCTTCAGGTGAAACCGCTACATGATTATTATTGCTCTCCTACCCTAAGCGCATTACAACGCAAACCTGCCATTGTCTCGTCACATTGACTGACGGGAAAAATCCAGATTGAACCGGAGGTTTTGATGAAGAACAAGCTCATGCAGTCAATTCTTGGCGCAACGGCCGCGGTATTTGTTTTGACGGGGATGTCGTTTGCCAGGACAGCCCGCGTGCAATTGATGTATCGCGGCCAGTTAGACAGCAATTTGACGCTAGCGCCAGGAACTTACAAGGTGGTTGTCAATAATAACGCTGCCGGCTCAGAGCAAGTGGCCTTTTACCGCCAGGGCAAACTGGCAGGCAAGGTCATGGCCAAGATCGTCCCCAACGCCAGGAAGAACAGCCAAACCGAGGTTTACTACGGGGCGCCTCATGATCACCTTCGTAAGATTTCCGAAATCCAATTCAGCGGCTGGAAGGACAAGCTGGAATTCAAGTCCTGAGATCCGGCCGGGCGCTCCGGCGACCGCTTCGCTGCCCATGCATCAGGGCACGGCTTCAGCCGCAGTGCGTCGCAGACTCCAACGGCTTCACAGGCTGCGGAAAAACTCCTTCCGGAGTTGACGTAGCGCCGGCTTCCAGCCGGCAACTCCCTTCAATTCAACGGAGGCCGGCAAGATGCCGGCGCTACAGTCGCGGCGTCGTCGAGTTTTTACGCAGCCTGTTTAGCCCCTGCAGCTTTTCGCCTGGCCGAAGCGTAGCGTTGCGCTCCGAGTGCAACAGGGCTCGTCCCTGGCACGTCCTGGTGGAGATGAAGAACGTACGCGAATACCTCAGGATATGGCTCGGGTTGGCACTACGGGTAGGCCGTGACATCAGCAGGGGCTAAAGCCCTCTTTCCTTCAGCATCTTTGCGGCATGACTGAAGTCATGCCCTGATACGACGCGGCTTCGATCAATTCAAAAATGTAGCAACTCCAGGGGCGGCGTTACCGCCGCCTTCTCACCTGGTTTCATTCACAGGCGGCCGATTCCAAGAGCGCCCCACATCGCATCGATACGCTTCTTCGTCTGGTCGTCCATTCGGATCTCGTCGGGCCAGGGACGCGTAAAACCTTCTGAAGGCCACTTGCGTGTGGCGTCTACTCCCATCTTTGAGCCAAAACTCGGCAGGCGCGACGCATGCTCGAGCTGATCGACCGGGCCCAGCATGAACTGTACGTCGCGTTCCGGATCAATGTGGTTGAGAGCCTTCCACGCCACTTCCCCAAGGTCGTGCACGTTAACGTCGTGATCCACAATCACCAGGCATTTGGTGAACATCGCGCCCGGCAATCCCCAGATCCCGTTCATCACCTTGCGGGCATGGCCGGGATAGCTTTTGCGGATGGCGACGATCATCAGATTGTGGAAGACGCCTTCCGGCGGCATGTGCACGTCTGCAATCTCCGGCAATTGCATCCGCATGAGGGGCAGGAAAAGCCGCTCCACAGCGTGACCCATCCAATAATCTTCCATGGGCGGAGGGCCAACAATCGTCGAGACGTAGACGGGCTCGTTGCGCCTCGTGATACACGTCAGATGAAATGCCGGGAAACGGTCTTCCAGCGAATAATAACCCGTGTGATCGCCAAACGGCCCTTCCACGCGAATGTCGTCGAGGTCAACGTAACCTTCCAGGACGATCTCCGCATTAGCCGGAACTTCGAGATCAACTGTTTCGCACTTGACGAGCTCGACGGGCGCTTTTCGTAAAAATCCCGCAAACATGAATTCATCGACATCCTCGGGCAAAGGCAGAATGGCGGCAAGCATCGTAGCAGGGTCCGCTCCTAACGCGACCGCGACTTGCATTCGCCGGTGCTGCCCTTGTCTGTCAAGCCATCGGAAATGCTCTGCGCCTCCCTTGTGAATCTGCCAGTGCATCGCGGTGGTGCGTTCATCGAACACCTGCATACGATAGCAGCCTACGTTCCGCCGGCCCGTCCGCGGGCTCCGGGTGATGACCATGGGAAACGTGATGAACCTGCCTCCATCCAGCGGCCAGCACTTCATCACCGGCAGCCGCGCGAGCGAAACGTTTTCTTGCTCGACAACTTCCTTCACCGGTCCTGTCCGGACCGATTTCGGGAAAAACGACGCGAGTTCTGCAAGCTCGGGCAGCATCCGAACTTTATCCAACAAACCGGCTGGAGGTTTCAACTCCATCAAAGACTGGATGCGCTGCGCTGCGTCATCGAGCCTACCCACTTCGAGCGCCATCTCCATTCGCCGCCGCGATCCGAGCATGTTGATGAGCAGCGGAATGGAATGCTCGACCCCGTCTTTCGCCGATCGCGGCTTTTCGAATAGCAGCGCAGGCCCCCCTGCTTTCGAAACCCGGTCGGTGATTTCCGTAATCTCGAGATCCACATCCACCGGCGCGCCAATCCGCTTCAGTTCTCCCGCGCTTTCCAGGCGCGTTATGAAGTCTTTGAGATTTTTGTATGGCATAATGCGGACGATGATTCAGGATTCTGGATCAAGACCGGCGTCCCCGCCCGCCCTGCGAGCCGCGCTTCTGCGCTGGTATCGGATCCACGCGCGACCCCTGCCCTGGCGGCGCACGAACGACGCCTACGCCATTTGGGTTTCCGAAGTGATGCTGCAACAGACGCAGGTGCTGACCGTTATTCCGTATTACGAACGCTTCCTTCGGGCCTTCCCTACCTGCCGCGCTCTTGCGCGGGCCTCATTCGACAAAGTGGCGGAGTTTTGGTCAGGGTTAGGTTACTATCGCCGGGCACGCCTCCTCCATCGCGCGGCTCGACTCATCGTGAATGACTTCGAAGGGCATTTTCCGGAAACTTACGAAGCCGCGCGCCAGCTTCCCGGCGTCGGCCACTACACGGCGTGCGCCGTGTTGAGCATCGCCTATGGCACGCCGTTCCCCGTCTTGGATGGTAACGTGGCTCGAGTCGCTAGCCGGCTGCGCGGCCTTAGCGGCAACCTTCACGATGTGAAATTCAGAAAAGAAATTGAGAAGCAACTCCGAGAGCTTCTTTCCACACGGCGTCCTGGAGATTTCAATCAGGCGCTCATGGAACTCGGCCAACTTGTCTGCCTGCCGCGCAATCCGCGCTGTCCTTCGTGCCCGCTCCGAAAATGCTGCCGCGCCTCCCTTAGCGGCGATCCTGAGCGATACCCCGCTCCGCGCCCACGCCGCCTTTCCGAAACGTACCACCTGGCCGCGGCGGTGATCGTCTGCGACGGCAAAGTCGGGCTCGTTCGCGGCCTGGACGATCATCTTCTCAGCGATCTTTGGAACTTTCCGTCGCGGTTCGGGCTTACGCCGCACGAGGCGCTCGAAAACCTGAAAGGAACATTGATCTCGGATGGTTCACCATCACCGCGCGTAATCAGGCGCTTGGGCGCGATCCATCATCGCATCACCTTCCGCAACATTTCAGCCCAGGTGTATGAATTCCCCCGCGACGCCGTAACCCGGCCGCTTCGATGGTTCTCTTGGCGACGCCTGCAGACTGCAGCCATTTCGCAACTTGCCCGGAAAACCGCCGCCGTGGCAGAGCATCGCCTCCACGCTTGACCGCCATTCGCGAGACGCAGCTCCGCAAAGAGCGAGTGTCCTTACTGTAGCGGCACGTTTGGAGCCTGCCCCTGCCGAATCTCCGTTAGCCCGCTGTGAAGTGCGTGGTCAGTTCCATATTTCCCCAATGAACCCTAAAAGCCCCGCCGTCCCCTTCTTTCGTCAGCGTGATGTTCATCTTCTGCTCCGTCGAACCGCTCCTGGTTTCTTTGAGTGGAACGGAGGCGAAATCCTTAGCAGCATCGTGCAGGGTACCCCATTGACCATATTGGTGGTTGAAGACCAGGTCCCAGGTGCCGTTGGAGTTTCTCTTTGCCCAGATGCTGTAGGTGCCATGGGAAACTGTCACGTTTCCAAATTTCAACGCAGTCATCGTGGTAAGAGTTGTAGATTCGTCGGCGCCCAGACGCCAATAACTGCCAGGTCTCAACTCGCCGAGTAGGTCGTCAATAGTTCGGCTTTTCAGCGATGGTCTCCCAAAGAACACTGACACGTAGCGGCCGTTCAGGTCGATCTGAGAGAAGCCGCGAGGATTCGCTTGCGGAAACGCCATGACAGCCGTAGCCAACATCGCGGCGAGCCCCAGACCTGCCAGTTTCATTCGCCTCATCTTGTCCTCCTTGTGAATTGCAAAGAATTCCGTTCCAGGCCTTTGCCGGCATTGCGGACAGCTGCCAGGAACTTTTTCCATCGCGCCTGTCAACTTCGCTCCAGAAGAGCCCTTCACGCCCTGGTAAAATGCGTGCGGAGCGTCAAATCGCCCCATACAATGTCGATTGCGCCATGGCTGTCGCTCAACCTGCGGATCGTAATCGTCACGCGCTGCTCGGGTGTAGCGGTCTTCCCCTCAGTCAAAGGCACGAAATACTTGTCCTTAGATGGATCGTGTTGCGTGCCCCACTGTCCGTGCTGCGTGTTGAAGACCAGTTTCCAGTCGCCATTGCCGTGATGTTCGGCCCACAAACTATAGGTCCCTGCAGGAACAGACACGTTCCCGAACTTCAGCGTGGTCCCGCTTGTAAACGTTGTGGATGTATCAGCTCCGAGCCGCCAATAGTTGCCGGTTGGACCTTTCCTGCCTAGCTCCTGCTCGATCGTGTAATGTCCCAGCGACGGTCGCCCGTAGTTTATTGAAACTGTCTTGCCATTGAATTCAGCTTGAGTGGTCTGGCGGGGATTGTTCTGTCCGAAGGCCACCACCGCAAACGCCAGGGATAAGGTCAAAGCAAATATTGAACTCTTCTTCATCATGTCCTCCTTGAGAATGACATCTCCGGATGCAGTGAAAAATTGAGTCACCGGTCAGGCGGCGAAAGCCCAACCGCTAACCACGTACCACTGGTTTTTCAGCAATTTCCTGGCAGGCGCTCATTATACGTCCCATCGAATAAGCCTCTCAAGTTAATGTTTGTCCTGGCGCACGAGCACGCTGTAAGGCGTCCCGGAAAAAGATTAAGTGAAGAGCCTAAACTAAGACCAAGCGAAGCCTGGATTGAATGAACCAGCGCATGGGCCGCGGCGTCTTGCTCTATGGAAGCCAAGATGAGTATTGCGTTGAGTGTGGCGGAGAAAGCCAGGGTGGATCCTCGCGTCGCGGCGATAAGCGCCTTCGAAGAGCAGCTTCCAGAGTTCCTTCGCCTGGCGTTCCGCGTAGCCTTTGGCGTGCTCCACAATCGTGAGGCGGCGGAGGATGTGGCTCAGGAAACCGTGCTGCGCGCGTTTAAGAACCTCGGCCGGTTACGCGATCGCAGTCGGATCAGGGCATGGATCGTCCGAGTGGCTTGGCGCATGGCCATTGACCAGCAACGAACGAACAATCGGCGCCAGAGCCGGGAATCAGCAGCGGCTGACACGGTGAGCCTCGTGGCCGGAGCCGCGGTCGTGGCGTCACCTGAACTTGAGAGATCGCTGCTCGCTGCAATAGATGGCTTGTCCGAAAAACTCCGCGTGGTGTTGTTGCTGGCAGGCATCGAGGGATACGACACCCGAGAGGTATCCTTGCTGACGGGGCTGCCCGAGGGAACTGTAAAATCCAGACTTCACGCCGCCCGAAAGAAATTGGCGGAGAGTTTGCTATGAGTTGCTACAAGTATAAGCCCTGGATCACCGACGCGGCGGCAGAGTCTCTTCGGCCTCACCACGATGCTGAGTTACGCGCCCATGTTGCGCACTGCGAGGATTGCCGGCTTGCCCTCGAGCGCGCGCGCGAGTTAATGGCAACGATTGATCGTGGCATCGTTGATGTGCTGGATGTTGAACCTTCTGAGGAACTTCACGCCAGCATTCGGCGGAGGTTCGGCAGGCGTGACGTTCGAACTCAAGCACTGTGCTTCGCGCCGACAGCCCGCTGGGCTGCGACGGCTGCGGTCGCGGTCTTCATGGCTGCGGCCGGAATCACCATCTGGAAGGCTCGGCCGACCTCAACGGAGAAAACCGTGTTGGTATCGCCAGCGCCTGCCATGAGGCAGCGTTTGAGTCAGCGGCTCAGTTCAGCGCCGACTGCGGCCCGTAGACCCAAGCATAAGGGGGCAGTGATGGCGAGGAACGAGTTCGGCATGCCTCCGGTGAGGCGCTCGAGGCGCGGTCTCCATCGCTCCAAGGAGCCGGCGCAGCCGCAAGTCCTGGTTGAAAAAGATCAAGAGGCGCTCCTGATCGAGCTTTATAAGGGGCTCATGACGGGCCGGATCAAGGGGCAGCCATTGCTGAAAACGCCTCCCGGATACAAGCGAGGGCCGGACGGATGGCTCGTGCCGGCGCCGCTGCAGATCCCGCCGATCAGAATTGCGCGTCTGAACTTCGCGCACAAGGCTGCCGGCAGCAGTTCAGGCACGCTGTAAAGAACAAGTGAAATCCGTCACTGTCATCCTGGGCGAAGCCAGGCATTTCAGTGCCTCTTCAGGGTTAGGCAAACTTTTAACGGCAGCAAAGGAGCGTGCGATGAGAACCAGCAAGATCTTAGTGACGGGCATCTTCAGCATTCTGATTCTTGGAACGTTGGCTCAGGCGCAGACTCAAGGGTCCACCGCCGAACCGGCGAACCAGATGGTTCCAATCAAAGTGCAGGTGGTTTTTAAAGAGTACCAAGGGAGCAAAGAGATAAGCAGCTTGCCGTATACGGTTCCGGCTGTGGCGAGCAGCCGGTTGCCACAGCGCTCGGAGCTGCGGATGGGTTTAAGGGTACCCTATGCCCCGCGGCCCGGCGAGTTAGGGCCAACAACCCAGGTTGGGACGAGGATTGATTGCGAGGCGACCGTCCTGGGGGACGGCCTCTTCACCATTCATCTCGTGCTGTCGAGGAATTCGATCTATCCGTCGGGCGGAGCGGCCCGAGAAAACAATGACAATTCCTCCTCTCAAGCCGTCGTCACGATGCCCGTATTCGATGACTTCAGCACCAGCGTTGAGTTACTCATGCGCAACGGCCAAACCACCGAGAGCACCATGTCAACCGACCCCGTCAGCGGCCGCGTGCTGAGAGTTTATGTGACGCTCCATGTGATGAAGTAACTGACTGCGCTACGTATCGCCAGCACTTTAGGCATGACTTTGCCGCCGGCAGAAGACGTCAGAGAGGTGACCTGCTGGAACCTGGCTGTGCGCGATCTTTATCCCGGGGAAGGGCGAAACTGCTACGGAAGGCCCAACGAGGAGTGTTGAGATGCTTCCGGTCTCAACCAGGCAAATTATAGAGCCGGAGGACGGCGAGCGCGAGGCGAGCTCACCAGTTTGCGCCGCCGGTCTTCGCAGTACTCATTCCACGCGGCGGCCAATGCACCAGCGCCGCGACGAACTGAAGCATGCTGGGGTCCCCCCAATCCGTGGCGCCGATAATCTTGTCCGCCAGGCGTCCGTCCCGATCGACGATATAGGTTTCGGGAAATTTGTAAGTCCCAAGACGCGAAGCCAGGGCCTGGTTGGGGTCTCGCAGAATCGGATACGTCAAGCTATACGCCGAGGCGAATTGCTCAAGCGCCGGCAAATTCTGATCGACGCTGACGCCAATCACACGTACCCCCATCGGCCGCACCTTGGCCGCGAATTTCTCAAGGCTCGGCGTCTCTGCAACGCACGGCGGACACCACGTCGCCCAGAAGTTCAGGATCACTACGTGGCCACGGTCCTGGCGAAACCTGAATGAGCCTTGACCGGCTGCCGGAAGGGAAAAATCCGGGACCATATCTCCGTCTGCAAGCAGCCCCGCCGGCCGCCCGAAGACGACAAACAGAACCGCGCCTGACGCCACGGCCGCAATCCCTAATCCAATCCCTAGTTTGCTCATCCCTTTAACCGTTTATTATACTTGGAAATTCGCGGAAAGCCTGCAGGAAACTGCTACCGGCTTCACAGGCTGCGGAAAAAGTCTTTTGGGGAGTTGACGTAGCGCCGGCTTCCAGCCGGCAACTCCCTTCAATTCAACGTAGGCCGGCAAGATGCCGGCGCACCATTCGCGGCGGCGCCGAGTTTTCCGCAGCCTGTTCAGAAAGGCAACCGCGCTAAATTTTCTGTGGCAAATGATGTCGGCCGCGTCTCAGTCATCGTCCCAGCTCGAAACGAGGAGGGGAACATTGCACGGTGCGTTCGATCGATTGCAGCGCAGCCGGAGGTCCGAGAAATCATCGTCGTCAACGACGAATCGGATGACGGGACCGACGAGGTTCTCCGCGAGCTGCAACAGCAAATCCCCCTCTTGCGCATCCTCCGCGTGGAACAATTGCCCACAGGCTGGCTGGGTAAGCCTCATGCAGCCTTCGTTGGCTCACAAGCAGCCACAGGAGAATGGCTGCTTTTTACGGATGCGGATACGGAACACTATCCTGGCAGCCTGCGGCATTTACTCAAGCGGGCGGAAGAAAGCGGAGCAGACCTGCTCTCGGTTTCGCCAGGGCAAAGAATGCTGAGATGGTGGGAAAAGGCCGTCATGCCGCTCATCTTTGTCGAGTTGGCGCGCTTGTACCCATTTGACAAAGTGAACGACCCGAATGCTCCGGATGCGGCAGCCAACGGGCAATACATTCTGATTCGCCGCTCGGCGTACGAGGCCGTGGGCGGCCATGCAGCTTCTCCCCAAGCCGTGCTCGAAGATGTCGATCTCGCCCGAAGGGTGAAGGCGGCCGGCAAACGCTTGCTGTTTCTTCCCGGAGGCGGCTGGGTGGAAACGCGCATGTACGCGAGCTTCGGAGGGATGTGGCGAGGATGGACGAAGAATCTGTTTCTCTTGTACTCAGGGAGTACTCGCAGGGTTCTGCTGGCGCTATTGCGGCTGCTTCTGGCGTATGGATTGCCCGGCGTGGCAGGGATGATTTGTGGCGGCTTCTTTCTGTTGAGCGGGTGGGCACCAGCGGGTTTTGCCTTGATGGCGGTGGGCGCGGGAACGCTTGTGGCGGAACAAGCGGCCTATCGCCGTGCGCTTCGCGGTGCGGGCTTTTCAGCGCGCTCAGCGCTACGATCGCTCGTGGGCACGCCCTTCGTGTGCGCCCTGCTGCTCAATTCGCTCCGTGCTTACCGGTACGCGGGCGCCGTAAGCTGGAAGGGCCGGGTTTATGCCGTCCGGGAGCGGTGAAAGGAATGCCATGGTTTATGTGACCCGCCGGGCGGAGTTTTGCGCGTCACACTACTATCACAATCCATCGCTCAGCCCGGAAGAAAACCGCCGTGTTTTCGGCAAATGCAACAACCCGCACGGCCACGGTCACAATTACGTGCTGGAAGTTACCGTGGCGGGAACGATTGACCCGGCCACCGGAATGGTGATGAATTTGAGAGACCTCAAAGAGATCCTGGAATCCGAAGTGCTCGATGCGATGGACCATAAGTTCCTTAATGCGGACGTGCCGGCATTTGCTTCGCAAATTCCGACCACGGAAAATATTGCCATCGAAATCTGGCGGCGATTGGCTGGACGAATTTCCACAGGTTGCCTGCACCGCGTTCGGCTTTACGAGACTTCGGACCTCTACGTGGACTACTATGGAGACTGATGGTTCAACTTACACGGCGCTACCATTTCTCCGCCGCTCACCGCTTACATTGCAATTTTCTTTCAACCGAGGAGAACGTGCGGCTTTATGGCAAGTGCAATCATGCCAATGGCCATGGCCACGATTACGAGCTTGAGGTCACCGTGGAGGGTTGCGTGAGCCCGGCCACCGGCATGGTTCTCGATCTGTCAGTGCTGGATGCGGCCATCCGGGAAGAAGTGCTGGACCGGTTCGATCACACGCATCTCAACCTGGACACGGAAACCTTCCGGAATCTTCCGCCGACCACGGAAAATTTGTGCATGGAAATCTACAAGCTGCTCCAGCCGAGATTTCCCGGTAAAAACGGAGATGCCCGCCTGAAACGAGTGAGGATCAGAGAAACGAGATCTAATTTCTTTGAATATGAAGCCAATGAAACTGGAGAATCAGTCGGAACGCGACGAAGCAAGTGAATGTGAACTGCCCGCAGCGCCTACGCGGATTGCAGGAGCGAACGGCCTGGACGGCGTGGAAGAATCCGTGCGCCACATCATCGTCGCGATGGGAGAAGATCCTCAGCGGCAGGGCTTGCTGAAAACGCCCGCGCGAGTGGCCCGCTCAATGCGGTTTCTGACCAGCGGATACTCGCAAGACGTTGACGCGGTTCTGAACGGCGCCCTTTACGACGTTTGCTATGATGAGATGGTCATCGTCAAAGACATTGAAATCTTCAGCCTCTGCGAGCACCACCTTCTGCCGTTTTTCGGCCGCTGCCATGTGGCCTATATTCCATCCAAGAAGGTGATCGGCCTGAGCAAAATTCCCCGCGTCGTAGATGTCTTTGCACGGCGCTTGCAGGTGCAAGAGCGCCTGACGAACGAGATTGCCCAAACGTTGATGGACAAGATCCATCCTCTTGGTGTCGGCGTCATCATCGAAGCCCGCCACTTGTGCATGATTATGCGCGGCGTCGAAAAGCAGAATTCCGTCGCCGTCACGTCCGCCATGCTCGGTGTTTTCCGTACCGCGCAGCGGACGCGAGAGGAGTTTCTGACGCTCGTGCGCGGCGCAAGATAATCAGGACGCCAGAGAAGCGCGCAAGCCGCCACCGCCGGCGAGAACTGAAAGGATGGTGGACTCCACGACATCTTCTCCAAGTGCGGAAGAGATCATGAGATTGTAAAGATGCGGGTCCATCCAATTGCAGCCGAAGTAACTGCGAATGTAATCCGCGCGTTGGCGGTCCATTGACCGGATTCGTTCCTCAATGCTTTTTTCTTCAGGAAGCCGCCGCTGAACTTCTGCCATTCTTTGCGCCCAGGGCGCAAAGACAAAAACGTTAACAGCGTCGTCACAGTTTTGCAGGACGCATTGCGCGCCCCTGCCGACAATCACGCAGTTGCCGGCCCGATAGGCTTCTCCAATCATTTTCCGCTCCAGCGTCGCCATCGTTTCTGCGTCAAACGTTTCCGGCTGGCTGAAGAGCGCGATGCCTTCCAGGGCGCCCATCCAAAGTCCCTGGCGGCCCAGCCGCTCCAGCCAGGTGTCGGTCCGCTCGTCGAACTGCTGCGCCAGTTGAGGATCGACTTTGGCGGCACGGGCGATGTTATCAATGAATGCCTTATCCAGCAGCTTCCATCGAAGCTTTTCGGAGATGCTGCGTCCGATGCGGCCGCCACCGCTGCCGAATTCTCTCGAAATCGTCAGAACACGGTACATAGAATCCACCTCCCACTCATTCAATAAAGTGAGCTCCCGCAGCCGGCTTATTGCGTCTGAGCAGCGCGCATAACGCCAGCATGAAGCCGGCGCCCAAAGCCAGCACCTTAAACGTGTCCACGTAAGCCAGCGTCGATGCCTGGCGTAGGACCTCCCGGTAGATGAGCCCGTAGGCTGCGGAAACAGCTTCCGTCCCGCTGTGCCCCGCATGGGCGAGCGTTTGCGTCAGTCCGTTCAAAGCGCCGTCGAATTGAAGATTAGTGCTTGTGACGTGGGCGGCGAGAACCTGCTGATGGAATTGCGAGCGGCGGGCGATCAACGTGGTAACAATGGAAGTCCCAAAGCTCATTCCGATGTTGCGAGTAAAATTGATGATGCCCGCGATGCTGTTGTTTTTCGCGGCGGGTAATCCTACGTAGGCGATCATCGTGAGCGAAATGAATAAAAACGGCAAACCGATGGTCTGAAACACGCGCAACCGGGCGATGGACCAGAGACTGACGTACAAATCCACCTGCTGAGTCGAGACGAGCATACCTAAAGCCAGCGCCAGCCAGCCGAAAGCAATCAGGTATCGGGCCGGAACCTTGGTGGTGAGCCGGCCGACCAGCGGCAATTCGAAAAGGGTAAAAATGGCTCCAAAGGAAAGCACGATCCCGGAAATCTCCGCTGTATAGCCCATCAGAGTCTGGAGAAAAAGCGGCATCAACACGAGCGAACTGAACATCATTACCCCGACCATGAACATCATCACGTTGGCGCTCAAAAAGTTGAAGTTTGTAAAGAGCCGCACATCAATAACCGGATGCGGGCTGCGCCATTCATAAATGGCCAACGCCACCAGGCTGATTGCTGAAATGACAATCAGCGTCACAATAAAGTGCGAACCGAGCCAATCGTCTTCCTGGCCCTTATCGAGCAGCACCTGCAGGCATCCCACACCGAGCGCAAGCAGGCCGAAGCCGATGTAGTCGATTCTCACTCGCCTTTTCCGCTGCTCCTTCAGATAGGGCGGATCCTCCAAAAACCGCATGATGAGCGCCAGCGCCGCAATTCCCACTCCGATGTTGATGAGGAAAATCCACCGCCAGG
Organism: Terriglobia bacterium; assembly: GCA_030041095.1. GTDB lineage: Bacteria > Acidobacteriota > Terriglobia > UBA7540 > UBA7540 > JASHON01. The sequence goes on along the minus strand of JASHON010000189.1, from coordinate 1,574 downwards.
AATAGTTGTCCGTGATCCAACCTCCTAAAGTCGGACCGATTACGGGAGCGACGACGGTCGTGATGCCAAAGACCGCAAATGCCTGGCCGCGAAGTGCTGGCGGAAAAGTATCTGCCAGAACTGCCTGCGCCATGGGCTGCATGCCGCCGCCACCTGCTCCCTGAAGCACGCGGAAGAAAATGAGCGCGCCCAGCGATGGTGCGATGCCGCACAGCAACGAACTGAGGGTGAAAACGGCCAGGCTGAGCGTGAAGTAGCGCTTGCGTCCGACCGCGCCGGCGAGCCAACCGCTGAGAGGCAGAATGATGGCATTCGAAACCAGATACGAAGTGAGTACCCACGTGGCTTCGTCATTGCTTGCGGCGAGGCTGCCCGCTATGTGGGGCACGGCCACGTTCACGATGGTCATATCCAGGACCTCCATGAACGCCGCCAAAGCCACGACGCTTGCCACGAACCACCGGTTATGCGCCGGCGTCCAAGGCGGCGACTCGGGCTCCATTACGAGCAGAGCCGTACCCGGCTCTTTCAGGCCATTCGTCCGTGCAATTCCATCCATCGCCCGGATTTCCTCCTGGTGCGCCGACTACATTTTCCCGCTCTCCGGGTCCCCGTGATGTGAGGCGTGTCACAAGCGGGTGTGATAACGAATGTGATCTCCGTCACTACCCTGGCGGCGTTACATAATAAAATGGGATCTGGAGTCAAAATGCCCGGCCGAGCCGGTTTTTCCCGGCACAGGACGGCGCCGTTGGCTTTCGCCCGGTTGAGACGCGAAATGCACGAACTTTCAGTAGCACAAAACATTCTCGAAATTGCAGCGCAGCATCTTCCCTCCGGCTTTGCGGAGCGGGTCCAATCCGTTCGGGTGAAGGTGGGCGAGATGGCGGGAATTGTTCCGGAATCCCTGGAATTTTGCTTCGGTGCGCTGGTGGAAGGCACGCCGCTTCAAGGCTCCGCGCTCTTCATCGAGCGCGTCCCGCTTCGTTGCCTCTGCCGAAGCTGCAAAGAGCCGTTTGAGCCGCGCGCACTGGCTTTTATTTGCCCGCAATGCGGAAGTGCGGATACCGAAATCGTTTCAGGGAGAGAGCTGAATGTAACAGAAATCGAGCTGGCTGACGAGGATGGCGACGCATCATGAGCGTGATCACGATTGAAAGAAAAATCCTGGAGAAAAATGATGAAATAGCGCGATCGAATCGTGCCCTGCTCGAAAAGCTGGGAGTCTTCGCTCTGAACCTGGTCAGCTCACCCGGCTCGGGCAAGACCAGCTTGCTGGAGCGCACGCTGGACCGGCTTCGCTGCCGCCTGCGCGTGGCGGTGATCGAAGGAGACGTCCATACGGACCTCGATGCGCAACGAGTAGCACGCTACGGCGTCCCGGTGGTGCAGATTGTGACGCACGGCGGTTGCCACCTGGAAGCCAAGCTCGTCCAAGATGCCCTCAGCCGGCTGCCGATCGAGAACACACAGGCGCTTTTCATCGAAAACGTCGGCAACCTGATTTGCCCCGCGAATTACGATCTCGGCGAAGCTATGAAAGTGGTGGTGATCTCGACCACCGAGGGAGAAGA
>JASHON010000188.1 GCA_030041095.1 Terriglobia bacterium | reverse complement strand
CTTGCAAGTGAGCTATAATATTAGTAATTATAAATTTAGCGGATGCTCGGAGGGGGGTGAACCGGCAGGCTTTTTGGTTTCGTCACGGAGGAGGGACAATGGAAAACGGTCAAGCTCCCCGATGGGCGGAATTTGGGGTCTTTGAGGTTGATTTAAGGGCTGCCGAGCTGCGCAGAAGCGGAATCCGGATCAGGCTGCAGGAGCAGCCGTTTCAGATTCTGTGCGCTCTGCTCGAGCGGCCTGGAGAGCTGGTGACGCGGGAAGAACTGCGACAGCGGCTCTGGCCCGACGATACGTTTGTTGACTTCGACCACAGCATCAACAAGGCGATTAATAAACTTCGAGCGACGCTGAGCGACTCGGCAGAAAATCCCCGCTTCATTGAAACCCTTCCAAGGCACGGCTATCGTTTCATTGCGCCTGTAAGACTGCATCCCGAAGAGAGTCAATTGCCAAGCGTGCTGCCAGCCGGACAGGAGCTGGGCGCTGGGACTTGGGAAGTGGCCGACCACGCGATTGTCGCACGCCCTCGAGCGTTGCCGGCGCACGCCGTCTCCTCGCGCATGCAAGACGTTCAATGGCGCCAGTTTCGCGCCATAGGCATGGCGGCCGTGGTCCTGGCATGCTTTAGCCTGGCAGTGTATTACGAATATGCGCGACACGCGTCCTCCTCGAAGCCTGTCGCAGCAACCCGCGCCGATGAGAATAAGCTGAAGTCCGGCCAGCGCGCCGACCCCCTCCCGGTCGAATTCTATGCAGAAGGCATGGCTAAGATGCGGGCGTTCAAGTTTCCGGCGGCGCGCGACCTTTTGGAAAAAGCGGTCGCCGCGAACCCTGCGGATGCCCTGGCTCATTCCAGCCTGGCTCTGGCGTGGGGCTCTCTCGGCTACGACGAAAAAGCGCTGGCCGAAGTGGGAAAAGCTCAAGAGCTTTCCGGACGAAGTCATTTGCCCAGCCGTGAGCGACTGCTCATTCAAGGCCGCTACGAACAAATCTCCGGCGAGTGGCCCAAGGCCGTTGAGACCTATCGCGCGCTTTTTACTTTTTACCCGCGCGACGTCGAATACGGCTTAGCTCTCGCCTTGGCCCAAGTTAAAGACGGACAGGGCGAGGCGGCCCTCGAGACGGTGCGCGCTTTGCGCACGCTGCCTTCTCCGCTCGGAGACGACGCGCGGATTGACTTGATGGCCGCGGACGCCGAGGAGTCACTGGGGCAATACCAAAAAGTTCAACGGGACGCGGAGAGGGTCTCGGAAAAAGCCCAGGGCCGCGGCGAGTTCATCTTGATGGCAGACGCGCGAGCGCTCGAATCGTGGGCGTGCGCCAACCTGGACGAACCGAGCCGAGTGTTGAAATTATCCGATGAGGCTGAAACGCTGTCTTCGGCTGCGGGCTACGAAGTGGGTGTTGCCGGCGCTTTGACCGACGCGGCCATCGGCTATGAACTGGAGGGCGATCTCGAGGGTGCGCAGAAAAGGTACGACATGGCCTTGGCCCGGTTCAGGGAGACCGGCGACAAGGACGGCATCGCGGCAGACCTGAATAACAGCGGCGACGTCCTGGACCGAATGGGCAAGCCGGTTGAAGCTCAGAAGCGATTTGAAGAGACGCTCGCTCTTTACCGGAAAATGGGACGCAAAGACGGTATTGCCCTGGCCAAAGGCAACCTCGGAGACACGTTGCTCATGCTGGGCAACCTGCAGGATGCCGGAAAAATGTTCGCTGAATCGCTGGCGCTGTGCCGCGAGTCCGGAGACGAGAGCAAAGCAGCCATGGATCTGGCAGGGTTGGGAAGAGTGTCACGAGCCGAAAACCACCTGAATGAAGCGAGGAAATTCGCCGCGGAGGCGTTGGGCGCTTACCGGCAGATTGGCGATTTGCGAAGAGCGGCGCTTTCAGAGCTCGAGCTTTCGGAAATCCTGAGAGAAGGCGGCGATGATGTCAACGCCTACAACTGGGCGCGGGCAGCCGCCTCGGAATTCGAGCGGGAAAAAGACTCAGGAGACGAGGCTGTGGCGAATGCGGATGAGGCTTACGACGACCTTGCGGAAGGAGACCTGGGTTCCGCAGAAAAGGCTGTCAGGCAAGCCGGCATTCTACTGAAAAACAGCCAAGTTGAGAGGCAACAGATCTTCGTTGCCTTGGCCGCAGCCCGAGTGCGCGCCGCCGAGGGTGCTTTTCGCAGTGCGGCCGAAGTGGAGAACGCACTCGATCCGGTTCTGAGAGAAGCGATGGCGTCCGGCCTGGTGAGCGACCAATACAGCATTCAACTCACTCTGGCGGAAGTTGAGATGCGCTCGGGCGACGCCGAGCGGAGTCGCACGTATCTTGAAGCGCTGCAGAGAGACGCCGCCATCCACGGCTTCAGCCTGATTGCCTACCGTTCCAACGCGCTGCTTAAGCGGCTGTCACGGCAGTAATCAGCAGGCTGCGGAAGAGCCTGTCGGGAGTTGACGTAGCGCCGGCTTCCAGCCGGTGACTCGCTTCAATTCAACGGAGGCCGGCAAGATGCCGGCGCTCCCGGAAACGCAAAGCTTTCCTCAAGTCTGGCCGCACGTCAGGCGGCAGAGCCGCAAAATACAGGGATGCTTCGCTTCGCTCAGCATGACAGACTGGCCTTTTCCCGCAGCGTGTACGGATGGGGTTTGCAATTCTCCGGTCAACATCTGCTACTTGGTTTCACCCGGTTCCGTGGCCCGGGCGAACGCCGCCGGCGCGAATTTGTTAATGGCGTCTCCCATCTCCTTCTCCCATTTAGCGCTTTCGTCGTAGCCGATGCCTTTCAGGCGAACGACGCCCGTTGAGTCCACAATCCAGTTCTGCGGTATGCCCGTCACCTTCAACGTATCCGTCGCAAAGCTGTAGGCCGGCAGCACGGTGAAACTTAGTTTATGTTGCTGCATGAAGGGCCCGATGAAGCCAGGGTTCTGGTCAATGTTGAAGGAAAGGAAAAGAACGTTGGGCCGGTCCTTATATTGCTCGACGAGCTTTTGTAAGCGCGGCAACTCCGCGCGACAGAACTCTCACCACGACGCCCAGAAATTCAGGAACACGACCTTGCCTTTCAAATCGGCCAAAGTCCACGTTTTGCCGTTCAGGTCAGTGAGGCGAAATGGCGGTAGGGGTTTGTTGGCGTTCTTCCAGGTGAGAGTCGGCAACGAAGCGATTTGGGCGGCGCGCGCCCCGTACCAGGCTTGCCATCCCGCGTCCGTGCCGCCGAGCTTAGTCCACAGCTTATGCGCGTTATCGGCGAGTTCGTCCTTTTCACCCGGTTGCAATGTCCTCTTCGCTTGCAGGCGAGCAAGCAAAGCCGCCTCGTAATAGGCCATGGCGTCTTGCTTGCGGTTCTGCAATTCCGCCAACCGCGCCATCACGGCCCAGTATGCGGATTGCTGGCCCAGATACGCCCGGCGCCGGCCCTTATTGCTGCCGGCGAGTGATTGGAGAGTTTGCAAGCGCTCATCGAGCTGCTGAAGCGTGAGCCGCGCGTTGACGGCGTCCTTCAGCTCAATGTAACCCTCGGCCTCATATCGGATGAACTCACTCAGCTCGGAAGCCTGATAGAAGCGCATGCCGTCAAGCTGATCCTTCGTGAACCAGAGGTCGGAGGGCGGAGCTTTCGACTCGAGCTTAGCTATGGCAAACCCATTCTTCGCAAACTCGACCAAACGCTGAGGCTCAAGATGCTTTTTAGCCAAAACTTCGTCAGCAAATTCGTAATCGCTGTCCCATGGAGTATCTTCGCCTCCATTGTCAGCGGCGAACTTGAGCATCTGGCTTACGGCAGTCTCCACCTTGGCCGCCGGGACATCGTCGAGATTCTCCAAGGCTCTGAGGCGGTCGCACGAAATCTCGAACGTGCACAGCGGCCCGATCGAGTGTGCCACCCAGCGGCTGCTCTCCGCTGCGAGCGCCGTGTAGTAGGCTTGTTTGGCTGCGGGAGATGCACCCGGCTGAAGCTTGTGGTCTTCAAACCATTTCACCATTTCCGGCGTCTCCCAGGCCTCCGGGAAACGCTGCTGGAGCTGGTTTTTGGCCCAATCGGCCTGCGTCTGATCGCCGGCCAGCTTATAGCCATCCTGAAGCGCCTCGTACCATTGCTGGGACTTGCTGAGATTGAGAGCACGAATTCGCTCTAGATCCTTCGCCACCTGCTTGCGCAGGGAAGGGTACTCGGAAGGCGGATGGGTTCTGAATTCGAGAGACCAGAGAGTTTGATAAGCGCCCACGGCATCAGCGTCAGTGCGGTTCTCAAGCAGGGCGCGCAGCCCGCCAGCGTACGCTTTCTGGAGATCGTGGGCGCCAACCTCAGCGAGCTGCCTGTAACCATCCAGCGAATCAGGGCAGGCATTGAGGAAAGCTTTCAAGTTCGCGTCGCGTTTCGCCTGGCTGAGAAAATTCGTTGAGCTATAGATCGCGGCAAGCGCGAGGTGCGGCAATTCGAAACTTGGGTTGCCCGCAAGAGCTGCATTGAAAAGCGCGATGGCCTTTGGCGTCTGGTGATTTTCAAGCGTCAGCCCGTAGAGATAATCAAACTCGGCGCTGCCAGGGTCCTGTTCGTGAAGCTTTTCGTACTTGGCGTCAGCTTTTTGCGTCTCCGTCATGCTTGCCTTATCGACCTGACGCAAGAAGCGCGTTGATCCGATGTAAGCCCGCTGCACGAAGACATCGTTGGGATACTGGCGCATCAGCGCCCGAAGCCCGGCAAGCCGCTGCACGTAAATTTGCCAGTCAGAGAGTGCCACGTCCTGGCCGTATTGCGGAAGGCGGTTGAGCGCTGCCGTGACTGCCGGCGGCGCCTGGCAGCCGGTGACCGCTTGTGCCCACAGCGCGGGCGGCGCGAGGCTCGCCAGCAGCGCCGCAGCGAGCACCACAAAACGCGGTAACCATTGGAGCGCCCAGTCAGGGGTTGATTTGGAGGGTCGGTGTAATTCCATGGAAGCACCTCCGGAACGCGCCGAAATGAATCCTGGAAGCAGTCTACTCCCGCGAGCGATGCAGTTCAATCACCGGGCCGAACTAAAAGAGCTATCGGAGGATTCAGGTCCGGAAAGGCAAAGCCTTTCCGCACGTCAGGCGGCAGAGCCGCACCATAGCCATGCGACGCCGCTGGAGTCTCTACATTTTGCACGTGGTTTCCCGGGCACTCCGGCAGCCGCTTCGGTACCCCTGTATCAGGGCATGACTTCAGTCATGCCGACTCGGGTGCGCCGATGGGCGGGCTTTAGCCCCTGCGCTTTTCGCTTTGCCAAGTAGCTGAAGCCGTGCAGCATGTGGTTGGGCATGATGACAAAATCATGCGGCCAGCAGGGGCTAAAGCCCTCTTTCCTCCTTCATCTTTGCGGCATGACTGAAGTCATGCCCTGATACGGGGTGGCGGAGCCGCAGTGTGCCTGGACGACACTCCTGAGCAAAGGTGGAAACTTCAGGGCGAGGCGCAGCCTCGCCCTAAATAATTTGATCGCTGGCGCAGTCGGAAGGGCAAAGCTTTCCTCAAGTCTGGCCGCACGTCAGGCGGCGGAGCCGCGGTGTGCTTGAGTGGCGGTCCTCAACGAATGTCATTCTGAGCGTCCACAGCTTGGGCTGCCAATCTTGAGCATGACACGCGGCGCTAGGGCGCGATTTCGGCTCGCTGAATACAAAGGGCTTAGCGCCGTGTGTCATGCAGAGCGTAGCGAAGAATCCCAGCATTCGTTTCCAAAGAAATACAGAGATGCTTCGCTTCGCTCAGCATGACAGAGTGGCGTTTTCGCGCGGCGTGTTTAGCCCCTGGTTGCGCCGGCCAGCGGCTAAAGCCGTTGGAGTGGGAGACGCACTGCGGCATGACTGAAGTCATGCCCTGATACACGGGCGGCGGAGCCGCATCGTACCCATGCGAGGCCATGTATGCGCCAGCCGGCCAGGCTTGGTTGTGAGCGGCAACAATATTTGCTCGCGCGAGGCTGGTATCCATTATCATGGTGAGGATAAAAGGAATGAATTTTATGAAATTGAGACATGCTTTGACGGCTGCGCTGGTGATGGTGTTGTTGGCAGGCGTGGGCGGCCTCGAGAGCGCCAAGGCAGAGAATAATGGTCTCGAACGCAGACCCATCCTCGGATGGAGTAGCTGGAGCTTCCTCCGCGAGCATCCCACCGCAGCGAAGATCGAAGCTCAGGCGCGAGCCCTGCGGAGGTCCGGGTTGCAGAAACTCGGTTACGAATACGTCAACCTCGACGACCACTGGTACCAGTGCCCGGGACGCCAGGGTCCCAACGTCGGGCCCTTTGGCCTCTGGGTGACCGATTCATCGAGTTTCCCGGCGCATGGAGATGCCAATGGCATCAAGGTGGTGGCCGACTACGTTCACCGCCTCGGGCTGAAGTTCGGAATATACCTTACGCCAGGGATTTCAAAGCAGGCAGTGAGCAAGAACACGCGGATCAAGGGAACACCGTACACGGCTGACCAGATTGCGGAAGCTTCTGTCGCGGAGGCCAATTACAACTGCCGCGGCATGGTGAAGATTGACTACAGTAAGCCCGGCGCGCAGGAGTATATCAATTCATGGGCAGACATGCTCGCGGGATGGGGAGTGGATTACATCAAACTCGACGGCATGAAGAACAGCAACGCGGCTGACATGAAGGCATGGTCGAATGCAATACGGCAAAGCGGCCGGCCGATGGTCCTGGATATCACGCAAGGGAGCTTGACACAGGCCATTGCCCCAACATTGATGAAGTACGCGAATCAATGGGAATTCGCTCCGGACATCGAATGCTACAGGTGCGAAAAGGGCGGTAACAGCTATCCGCTGACCGACTGGGCGAATGTGGAGAAACGCTTCGACTATGCGGCCGGCTGGCAGCCTTACGCTGGTCCGGGAGGCTTCAACGACTATGACTCCATCGAGGTGGGGAATGGCAATGACGACGGGCTTACGCGCGTCGAGCGTCAGACTCAGATGAGCCTGTGGGCCCTTGGCGCGGCGCCCCTGATCCTCGGCGTCGATCTGACTCACCTCAACTCGCGCGATCTGCAGAAATACCTTAAAAACATCGCGCTCCTCGCGGTTGACCAGGATTCGATCGCCGCGAAAAGGGTCCTCAATAGCAGCGACCGGCAAGCGTTCGCCAAGATGGAACCGAACGGAGACGCGATCGTTGGTTTGTTCAACACCGGTGGGAAGGCGGAGAAAGTTTCCATACAAGCAACGGCCGTGGGACTCCGCGAGAATGAACGCGGCTATTCCACAGAAAACCTGTGGACAGGCAAGATTGAAAAAACGGGCGGCGCCATCAGTGCTATGGTCCCCTCACACGGGGTGGTCCTTTACCGCGTCAGGGCACTCTAAGACGGGCGAGCGGAAGGGACATGGCAAGCAGCCATTAATAAGTGGCGCGTCCTCCGGAGATGTCATAGCACTGTCCTGTAGTGAAGGAAGCCTCAGGCGAGACGAGGTAATGCACCAGCGCCGCAACTTCTTCTACGGTCCCCATGCGGCCCATCGGAATCTTGCTCACCATGTAGGCCACGGTTTCTTTAGCGACTTTCTCAAGAATCGGCGTCTCGATGACCGCAGGGGAGATGCTGTTGACGGTGATGTTGCCCATCTGCGTGACCTCTTTGGCCAGAGCCTTGGTCAGACAAATGACCGCTGCCTTTGTGCATGAATAGGGGATGAGCGTCGGGTTCCCCTCCTTTCCTGCAATCGAGGCAATGTTGACGATTCGACCATAATGCCGTTCCATCATCTCTTTGACGACCGCCCGGCACATCAGAAAAACGCCTTTCAAATTTACCGAATACACTTCATCCAGATCGCGTTCCTCGAGTTGCCAAAGAAGCAATGTCCTGCCTGCAATGCCGGCGTTGTTGACCAGAATACTGGCTGGCCCCAGCTCCTGCCGCACCTGAGCGAGCGCTCTCTCGATCGAGGCGTCGGAGCTCACGTCACAGGCTAGACCCAATCCGCCGAGAGAAGCGGCCACGCGCCGAGCGTTCGCTTCGTTCACGTCGAGCACAGCAATCTGGGCACCGGCCGCGCGAAGCCGGCGCGCGATGCCTTCGCCGATGCCTTGGCCTCCTCCTGTTATGACGGCAACTTGTCTTTTCAGGCTATAGAAATGCTCTTCCGGCATGTGACCTTGACCTCCTCAATCGTGACAGCCCCGCTGACCGTGGTCAGCAAGCGCATAGGGTTGGGCATGATGACGAAATCATGCAATCAGCAGGGGCTAAAGCCCTGTTTCCTTACGGCATCTTTGCGGCATGACTGAAGTCATGCCCTGATACAGGAGTACCAAAGCGGCTGCCGGAGCGCCAAGGAAACAACGTACCAAATGTAGAAACTCCAGGGCGACTAAAGTCATGCCCTGATACAGGGCGGCTTCGATCAATCCCAGAATGTAGAAACTCGACGCGGCGGTCTGTGACCGCCGGGCTTATGTGATGATGTCATCCCCAATGAGAGCGAACGGATACCGGGCAGCGCTGGGGGGTTCACCAGTTCGTGTACGATCCGTCGGGACGCCTCAGCATCGGGATCGGTCGCGAGCGCTCCGTGATTTCCGCAACCAGCCGGAGCGGTTTCGTATCAAGCGTTACACCCAGACCGGGGCGGCGGTTCGGCCACATCTTGCCGTTGCGGAAGTCAAAGCTTTCCGGCAGGTGAGCGTAGCGGGCGTCGCCCGTGCCGAGCATTTCCATCATCACGGGTCCTGGGAAAGCACTGCACGCATGGACCAGCGCCGCTTCCGACACCGGGCCGGTGAAGTGGGGAATCAAACCCACGTAGTGTGTTTCGGCAAGCGCCGCGATCTTCATGTATTCGGTGATGCCGCCAACATTCGGCAGCGTGACACGGGCATAATCGATGAGCTCGTTTTCGATCAGCCAGCGAACGTCCCACTTCGATCCGAATTGTTCCCCCACGGCGATGGGCACTTTCACGTGATCGCGCAGCTCGCGGTAAACACCAGGATTTTCCGAACGCACCAAGTCCTCGGCAAAGTAAGGCTCGAGTGGCTCAATGAGCGTCGATAGCCGCACTGCCCCCGGGAAATCAAATCGGGTGTGGTAATCCAGCGACCAGTCTCCGTCAGGTCCCACGCCCTCCCGGATCTGAACGCAATCCTGATAAGTGCGGCGAACTGCGCGGTGGGAGTTGAAGGACTTGCCGGGCGGAGGATCGGCGGTGGCATAGCGAAAAGCTCGGAAGCCCGCTTCGACGCAGGCACGCGCCGTCTCTTTGAGCGAGCCGTGGGTTGGGAAGCCAGTCGAGTAGCATTCAACATGGTCGCGCGCCAGCCCGCCGAGCAGGTCATACACCGGTACACCCAGCGCCTTGCCCTTGATGTCCCACAAGGCCAGGTCGAGCGCGCCCAGCGCATCCAACTTCTCGCGCCCGGCAGGATAAAAGTAGCCCCGAAACATCACCTGCCACAGACAATCCGTCCGAAAGGGATCGGAACCGATGAGCATCGCGGCGCACTGCGAAATCGCGTCCGGTGAGCCGCCCTCACCCATGCCCGTAATGCCGCCGTCCGTCTCGACGGTGACAATATGAAAACTTTGATTGAATGCCGGCGGCGAAAGCGGATTGTGATAAAAGCGAACGCGAGTGATTTTCAAGGGACCGGCGGGAACGCCAGGCGTAGAGCGCTTCGAGGGCTCTTCGGCCCCTCGCCTAGCCGGCGCTGCAGCGGCCGCTAGCGCTGCGGTCCCTCCCACACCGGCCTTACGTAGAAACACTCGGCGTTCCATTGATGCCTCCTTGTTATGCTCAGCGGGCTTCCACTCGGAGCAATGTCTAAAAGAAGTCCCGTCACCGGCTGAGGCTGGCGCCACACGCGGATGAAACTTCAGGCAGACCCCGGCCGGCGTTCAACAATTATCCTACAATTAGCCTGCATTTCTTTGGAAACAAATGCTGGGATTCTTCGCTGCGCTCTGCATGACATTCGTTGAGGGCGCTTTTCAGCGTGCTGCAAAGCCCGTTGGCTCGGCCGCATGTCTCGGCTCAGCGGAAGCCGCTTCGTGTCAGGGCGTGACTTCAGTCATGCCGCAAAGATGGCGAAGGGAAGAGGGCTTTATCGGCTGCGGAAAAACTCAACGCCGCCGCGACTGTAGCGCCGGCATCTTGCCGACCTCCGTCGAATTGAAGGGAGTTGCCGGCTGGAAGCCGGCGCTCCGTCAACTGCCGAAAGAGTTTTTCCGCAGGGGCTAAAGCCCGGGAATCGGCGGACGTGAGTCGGCATGACTGAAGTCATGGCCTGATACGCGGGCACGAAGCGATTGCCGGCGCGCCCGTGAAACGGCGTGTGAAATGTAGAAACTCCAGGGGCGAGGCGCAGCCTCGCCCTAAATGATTCGATCAATGGCACTCTCGGAAAGGCAAGCCTTTCCGCACGTCATGCGGCGGAGCCGCAGCAAGTGCCCCGGCGGGCTCGCTGAATGCATAAAGAGGCGCAGCCTCGCCCTAATAAACTCGCCCACCAGCGCTCCGATGATGCGGCAGGAAACTGCCAGCCTGTTGATCGGAGACAAAGTTTGGAATAACGTATGGAGTCCGGCGGCGAGAGCCAGGAGTAGAGTGGAAGTGATCCAGCGCCTTTGCCGGATGGAGTGAAGGCCTTGAGGTGACGGTGAAGAGTTCCTGCGCCTCCTTGCCTCGACTTTGGAGATGAGCACCGAACGACGCAGTTTTCTTGCATTCTTGTGGAGCATTCCGGTTTCGGCTTGGGCGGCGGCGAGTGGGGCCACTGCGCGGCTCGTGGATGGATACTGGCCTGCTTTCTGGATCACCTGCCCGCAAGCGTCCCCGCGCAGCGTTGGGGTGTGCCTGATGCGCAAGCAATTCCTCCTGAACTCAACGCCCAGCCGGTTCATCGTTTACGTTAGCGCTGACAACCGGTACAAGCTCTACGTCAACGGCAAAGTGATTTCGCGTGGCCCATCGCGTGGCGATGCGGACCATTGGCGATTCGAGACCGTAAACATTGCGCCGGAGCTGCACCGTGGAGTGAACACGCTGGCTGCTGCGATTTGGAATTATGCGGATCTGGCTCCGATGGCCCAGATAACGAATGAAACAGGATTCCTGGTTCAGGGTGAGAGCAAGAACGAGGCTGTGGTGAATACGAACGCGTCCTGGGGCACGTTCTTTGACCTGTCGCGCAAGTTAATTCCCATGTCGAACGATCAGGTGGCTGGGTATTACGTCGCCGGCCTTGGCGAATCCCTGGATGGCACGATTCATCCGTGGGGCTGGGAAACCGCGGATCGCGATGTATGGAAATGGGAACCTGCCCGTGAGTTGGGCACCGCGGGACCGCGAGGAATGCAAGACAGTCATTCTCCCTGGATGCTGGTTCCGGACTCGCTTCCACCTCAGTCGGAGGCTTTGCAACGCTTCCGTCGCGTTGCGCGCGAGGACGGATTATCAGTTCCTGCTGCGTTCCTCAACGGAAATCAGCCTTTTATCGTGCCGGCTCACTCAACGGCTTCGGCGCTGCTCGATCAGACTTTTGAAACCACGGCCTATCCGGAACTTGTGGTGAGTGGAGGGAAGGGATCGCGCGTGCGGCTGACTTATGCGGAGGCGCTCGTCGCGCCCGATGGAACCAAGGGAAATCGTAATGAGATTCAAGGTAAAACCATTCATGGCGTTCGTGACGAGTTTTTACCCGATGGAGGTGAACGTCGAGCCTTCACTCCTTTCTGGTGGCGCGCCTATCGCTATGTCCAGATGGATATCCAGACGGCAGACGCGGATTTGACCGTGGAAGACATTCGGGGGTATTTCACGGCATATCCTTTCCACCTGGCCGCAACCTTCGAATGCAATGACCCGAGCCTCGAAGAAATCTGGAAGGTTGGCTGGCGCACGGCCCAATTGTGCGCCCATGAAACCTATATGGATTGTCCCTATTACGAGCAACTGCAATATGTCGGTGACACTCGAATACAAGCGCTGATCTCGCTTTACGCCACGGGAGACGACCGGCTGGTCAAAAACGCCATCAAACTCATCGCGGATTCGCAAACTTCCGAAGGTTTGACTCAAAGCCGTTACCCCTCTCGACTACCCCAATATATTCCTGGCTTCTCGCTGTATTGGATTGGGATGATGCGCGACTTGTGGTGGTATCGGGGCGAAGCTGCCATGCTACGCCCGCTCCTCGAGAACGCGCGCGCGGTCCTGGCCTGGTACCAACGTCATCTCACCTCTTCGGGACTATTGGGTCGTTTGCCATGGTGGCCGTTTCTGGATTGGGCCGCTGAATTCGAGGATGGCGTACCACTCCAGGAGAAGGACGGCCAGTCCTCCAGCTTGACCCTTCAATATGCCGTTGCTTTACTCGAAATGGCCGGCCTCGAAGGTTCTTTCGGAGACGTCGAGCAGGCGCAGCGGAACCGGGAGCGAGCGCAGGAGATTGGCAGAGCGGTTTACCGTTCGTGCTGGGATCCGGCAAAAAGGCTGTTGGCCGATACTCCCGCGAAGCGCAGCTTCAGTCAACAGGCGAACATCTTAGGCATTCTGGCGGATGCGATTCCACGAGCCGAAGAGAAGGCTGTCTTAGCACGCGTTCTCGGCGACCCGGCGCTGACCCAGACGACTTACTACTTCAAGTTTTATCTTTTTCGCGCGATGAAGAAAGCGGGGTTGGCAGACCAATATCTCGCGCAACTCGGTCCCTGGCGTACGATGCTTGCCGAGGGTCTCTCAACTTTTGCGGAGACTCCGGGCAATCCCCGCTCTGACTGTCACGCCTGGAGCGCCCACCCTGTCTTTGACCTGCTGGCGACGGTCGCAGGCGTTGTGCCCTCCGAACCCGGTTTTGCCCGAGTGGCGATTGAACCTCACCTGGGCGAGCTTCGCAGCCTTCGCGCTTCTGTTCCGCATCGGCTTGGACCTATCACCGTCAGTTACGATCGGCAGCGAGAACGCCTGAGAGCCGAGATCGATTTGCCAACCGGACTCACTGGAGCTTTTCAATGGAGAGGCCACCGAGTGATGCTCCACTCCGGGCGGCAGGAAGTCAATTTATTGACGGCCGAGGCCGCGCTGAGTTGAATGCGCTGCGACTTCAGCATCCGCTGGATCTTTTGCTGCCCGATCGGATTAACTGTTGCCTTCGCGGGCAGCCGGGCATATATTCTGCGGTGGGCCGAAGCTCGAAATACGAATTCCGAATGAAGCGTGGGAAGGGATAAACAAAATGGTTGTTTCAAGACGCGGTTTCCTGAGAAGTTCTGTGGCCACGGCGGTTGGGGCCGGCAGCCTGATCTCTTCACGAATTCTTCCGGGCTCCGCGCGGGCGCCACACCTGGCGTTTCCAACAGTACCGCGAGAACGCCTCGCCGTGACGACGTGGCCTTTCCGAAAGTACATGGATAGCCCTACGAACCGACGGCGTGACCCCAAGCTTCCTGGCATGTCACTCGAGGCTTTCCCAGCCATGGTGGCGTCAAAGTTTGGTCTCCGTAACGTTGAGCTTCTTTCCGACCATTTTCCATCCACCGGTGGCGCCTACCTTCTAAAACTGCGCGAGGCGGTTCGCCAGGCAGGCTCCCACATTGTTGATCTTCCCGTTGGCGCTACGGCGAGCTTCTACGACCCATCGGCAGCGAAACGACAAGAAGCCGTCGCGTATGGAATGAAATGGGTGGATATCGCGGTAGCGGTTGGCTCCCCGAGCGTACGCCTGCATATTCGCGGCGTAAAGGGCGTGGTTCCCGATCCCGCCAGGACCTCGGAAAGCTTGACGCAGGTCGCAGCTTACGGCGAGCGGAACAACGTCATCGTCAACCTTGAGAACGATGATCTGATTACGGAAGACGCCTTCTTCATTGTCAGAGTTATTGATGATGTTGGAAGCCCATATCTTCACGCGCTTCCTGACTTTGCGAATTCCATGCTCACCGGGAATGCGGCGTTCAACTATGACGCTCTGGCGGTGATGTTTCGACACGCTTACAACATCTCTCACATGAAGGATTCGGAAGTGGGATGGCATCACAAGCTTTACACCGTGGACGTAGGCCGGATTTTCAAAATCGCTGAGCGAGCCGGCTATCGAGGATACTATTCGCTGGAGTGGGAAGGCCGGGGTGGGGCGTACGAAGGGGTTCAGAAACTGCTCGAGGAAAGCCTGCATTATCTAGGCGGAAATGCCTGAAGATCGCTTTGAACAGGCTGCGGAAAAAGTCTTTCGGGAGTTGACGTAGCGCCGGCTTCCAGCCGGCAACTCGCTTCAATTCAACGGAGGCCGGCAAGATGCCGGCGTACCACTCGCGGCGGCGCCGAGTTTTTCCGCAGCCTGTTAATAGTACTAGGTTAAGTATGTATTGACGTTCCTTCGGGTGTCTGTTACAGTCGGGGCATGACACCCGAGACCTTGAAAGCTCTGGATGCTCGCTTGCGAAAGTTTCTCGAAGACCTCACCGAGCCCATGGGGCGAAGTGAGCGGCGCCACTGGGCGGAGGTTTATGTGCGAGGCTTGCTGCTGGATGGCGAGCGC
>JASHON010000187.1 GCA_030041095.1 Terriglobia bacterium | reverse complement strand
CTGAAAAGCGCAGGTCCGCGCTACCAAAACACCCGCGGCCTGCAGGTACCTTGGGCGCCGCAAGCGGCGCACCTACTCATGCCGCAGGGCTACCATCGGATCGACTTTTGCCGCACGGCGCGCGGGCATGTAGCACGCCAGCAGGGCAACCCCAATCAGAATCAACGACACGCTGACAAACGTGAGCGGGTCAGTCGGTTTGACGCCGTAGAGCAGGCTGGACAAGAACCGAGTCAGGCCCAATGCCCCGGCGATTCCTATCCCCGCACCCACCAACGCGAGAGTCATACCTTGATCCACCACGAGGCTGACCACGTCGCTCCTCTGTGCTCCCAGGGCCATGCGAACTCCGATCTCGTGTGTCCGCGCTCTCACCGAGTAGGAAACTACTCCATATATTCCGATTGCGGCCAGAGCGAGAGCCAAAATTGCGAAGAGGCCCATCAGCAGCGTATTGAACTGTTCCGGGCGCACCGTTCTGTCGATAAGCTGGTTTATGGTTTCGACGTTATACATGGGCAGGGCGGGATCAAGCCGATTAACCCGACCTCGTATCTCGGAAACGACTGCCTCGGTACTGCCCTCCGAACGAACCACAAGGCTTAGCGACCGTAGATCGTCCCTGAAGCTGTGCTCGATGTGCTCGTCCGGCTCCTGGACGTAAGGCGTATACGCCTGGGCCATCACCGGGACTGAAACCGAAGCTTGCCTCACGTTGCCCACTACGCCGACGATGGTCAACCACGGGGTACGGGCCTGGCTAATTCCCCATTTAATCCGCTGTCCGATCGGGTCATGATCCGGCCAATACCGGTGAGCCAGAGCCTCATTAATAATGACAACTGCCTCTGCTCCCTTCCGATCATCCTGATTGAAGTACCGTCCTTTCATCAGGGAGATACCCAGTACCTTGAAGTAGTCACCCAATACCCAGACATGATCCACTGGTGTAAATTCCCCGGCGTGAGAATTGGACGCCGATTGCGGCGTTAGGACGAGACGCTCTCCGTACTGCATCGGCAGCGCTGTGCCCAGTGCGGCTGCCTTCACGTTAGGCAAGTCCTGAACGTCCGCAAGTAGCCGCTTGTAGAACGTCTGGATTTCCGTAGCCGTCCGGTAGGCCCGCGCTGGCAAGCTCACTGATACACTGACAATGTGCTCGGGATCGAATCCGGGGTTCGTCTCAAGCATCTTTGTGAAACTTCGAAATAGCAGCCCTGCGCCCGCCAGCAGAATCAACGTCAACGCAAACTGAGCCGTCACAAAACCCTGAAGCATCCGCCCCTGTCGTAGACCGGTCGCCCCGCCCCGCCCACTTTCCTTCAGGTCTTCATTGATGTTGAGACGCGACGCTTCCAGGGACGGTGCGGCTCCGAAAATCAGCGCCGTTAGGACGGAAAGCAGGACGGTAAAGATGAGCACCCCCCCATCAACACCGATCCGCTCAGCAAAAGGAAGGCTGGCTGGCGCTAGCCTGACAATGAGGTTTGCGCCCCAAAATGCGATCAGCAGCCCCAGCGTGCCTCCGGCAAGTCCCAAGAGGACGCTTTCCGTTAACAACTGCCGGACAATCCTCAATCGGCCGGCGCCCATTGCCGTTCGCACCGCCAATTCCCTGTGCCGGGCGGCAGCGCGCGCGAGCAAAAGGCCGGCAACATCTATGCAAGCAATGAGCACCACCAAGCCGACGGCGCCGAGCAGTATCACAAGAAGCGTTTCCACACGGCCCACCACTTCCTCCCGCATGGAGTCGACGCTAGCGCTCAGAGTCATCCGCGGATCTCGGCGGACCAGGGCCGGATACTGCGCTTCCATGCGGCGTGCCAATGCATGAGCCTCGGCCTGAGCTTGAACTAGCCCTACGCCGGGGCGGAGCCGTGCCACGACACTGCTGTCGTAACCCGTCCCGTATCCTTGAAGCTCGGAATGCGTGAACGCCATCGGCACATAAAATGCTGCCGGCGCGTCATAGAAGGCCATGCCACGATTCGGGAAAATGAAATCCCGAGGCATCACACCGATGACAGTGTGAGGCTTACGATCGATGTCGATTTCTTTTCCCAGGATTTCAGCTCTACCCTGGAACCTGCTCTGCCATAGGCCATAGCTCAGAACAATAACTGAGCGCCCGTCCTTGTCCTCCTCTGCAGTAAATGTCCTGCCCAATACCGGCTCAACACCCAACACCGGAAACAGCGCCGCTGAGATGCGAGCTCCGGTGATACGTTCGGGCCGGCCCAAGCCGGAAAGCTCATACTTCTGTTCCTGATAGGCTGCAATACCTGAATAGCTGCGGCTATGCTCAACAAGGAATTCAAAGTCAGGCGCCGAAAACGGAATCTTGTTGCTAAAGCCCCTCAGTCCTTCGTAGATCATTACGAGGTGGTTTGGACTCCGATATGGGAGTGGTCGCAGCAACACTGCGTTCACCACGCTGAAAATGGCTGTTGTGGCGCCTATGCCCAGGGCCAGAGTGATGACGGCCACTCCAGTGAAGCCGGGATTGCGGCGTAACTGGCGCAGGCTGTACCGCAGGTCCTGGAGAATGGTTTCCAGCCAGGCGAAGCCCCAAGCATCGCGGCTCCGATCGCGCAGAAGAAGTGCGTTCCCAAACTCCCGGCTCACAGCGTCGCGGGCCTCGTCAGGCGGCATTCCCTCGCCAGTAAGATCCTTTTGCTTCATCCGCACGTGCTCGTCCATTTCTTCTCTCAGCTCGCGGTGAAATCGCGCATGCCGAAAGAAGAACGTCAATCGCCGCCAAACTTCACCCAGCCACTGCATGATTGCCTCCCTCACACCCGTGTAGCGCGGACCGCGCGTTCGGTCCGCGGCTCTTTCGTCACGTTCAGCCGGTAGCGCCGCCTTTGCCGTCTGCGGCTTTTCCCCTTGGGATCCCGGAGAAGCCGCGGACCTGAAAAGCGCAGGTCCGCGCTACCAAAACACCCGCGGCCTGCAGGTACCTTGGGCGCCGCAAGCGGCGCACCTACTCATGCCGCAGGGCTACCATCGGATCGACTTTTGCCGCACGGCGCGCGGGCATGTAGCACGCCAGCAGGGCAACCCCAATCAGAATCAACGACACGCTGACAAACGTGAGCGGGTCAGTCG
>JASHON010000186.1 GCA_030041095.1 Terriglobia bacterium | reverse complement strand
GTTGAACAGCAAAACGTTTGGCCAGGTGACCGTGCCTCCTGAAGCATAAGCTCCAGGATCCTCCGGCAGGGCGTAGGTGACGGTGGAAGCGGTCCTGGAAGTCAGCGCGAAAATGCCATCATACCCGGAAGGGTTGATCCCTGAAACGGTGACGGTATCATGCGCAACCAGGATGTTTGAGCCGATCGTCAGCGTCGCCTTCCCGTAAGACCAGGTGGCCCGCTTGACACCCCAGGCATGCTGGTATGCGGGGTCGATAGGTGTATGCATCGAACAGAGCTGGGCGGGAATCGCGTAGGAATGGCCGCCGATGCCGTCAGGAGCGCCGCCACCGGTGACGCCGGGTCCGATAGCCGGCCAGGGTGGCGTGCCCCACGTCGTCTGCCAGAAGGCGGGCCGCGCCTTGAGGTAAAAAGAGGCTGGCAAGACATCGGTGGAGGGCGGCGAGCTAGCGCCAAGGAAGGTGAACACTGCGGTCGGAACCTCTGCCAAACTCCAGCGCACTTCATCGCTAACCACGTCGTAATTGCCCCAGCGCAGGAGGCTGCTGACGGTGAGAGGATCGTCCGGGACGTCATAGTCCTCTGCCTGTGCGCCTACGTTCCAGACGTAGCCCGATCCTGTGGCGTCTTCCCCTTGGTATACCTCCTGACCGTCGGGAGTTCCGAGAACATTGCCGGCGAAATTGGCGAACCGGTCGAATGCCGAAACGACCACAGAATTGAGCGAGTTGGTTTTAGCCGGAGTGTCCTGGCCGCGAAGCCGGTTTCGAAACGCGGTGATGGCGGTGCCGGTTCCGTGGACGTCATCAATGGAGATGGCTGGAGCATCGTTACCCTCAAAGAGGTCGTAGGCGGAGAAATCGTGATTCCCGCTGATCAAGGGCGTCAGCCAATTGGCAACCTTATACCCTCCATCGAAGGCGTAATTATAAGCGTATACGGAGCCTGTGTCCGTGCCGTTCATGATGCACGTCACAATATGCTGGCAAATGTTATTTTGAACGAGGTCGTCCGAGTCCCCGTTGTAAGTTTCAACACCATAACTCATCTCGCCTCCGCTCTTTTGTCCGAAAAAATAGTTATCCACAATGTCGATGCGTGCCGATTGTTTCAGCCAGACGTGATCGCGGTCTCCGCGGATGCTTCGGATGCTTCTTGCCCAGCATTCGTAGCTGTTGAGAAAAACAATGCCGCCGGTCGCCTGGCCACCGTTATCGCTGGTGTAGTCGAGCGTCATACTTTCGATTCCGTCCAGCTTGGCGTGATTTCCTGTCCACCAAACGCCCGGCGCCTGGGGTGCCCGCCAATTAGGCAATTCGAGGGGTGGATCAAGTGTGATTTGATTGCCGCTGATTGCCGTGATCTGTTTGAGTTCCATTTGGTTCCTTTGGCTGATTTCGCCGGGAAGGCAGGAAGGGTCATTGGAATCTGGACAGACGCGGCCAACGCCACCCGCTTCGTCCGACGTGGCCCCCGGAACGTCACTCACGTAAACGCCGCCCGTATCCACGGTCGCCGCGCCTCCGCCGCTCGCCGAAAGGCCAGTATGCGCGGTTTCACCCTTGCAGGTGAGGTGGTACCGGAAGGTTGTAGGCGAGGGAACAGCGGCAATCGTATACCAACCGTCATACCCCGCGACGCGAACTCCACCGATTCCCACGCACTGGCCGGCGCGATATCCGTGCGCGATGGTGGTTCTGATCGTGATGACGCCGTTACTTTCCGAGGCGCCGTTGGGAGGACGGGTGATGCCAATGGCGTCCTGCCGCTGGTCCAGGTCAATGATTTGGCCTACGTGAAGGTCCGACGCGCTTTGAACGGTGATTTTTGCCGTGCCTTGCGAATATCCGGCGGTCCACGTGGTGCTGCCTGGATAGTTCTCCGACCATCCGGAGCTTCCCATAATGCAAACGTCGGCGGATTCACCGCATGCAACCGTTCCCGTGAAAACAAGCTTGGTGGCGTTGGGGCCGGCGCCGCGCAGGGTAACCCCGCTAACGCCGTTGAAGATCAAGCCATGCGTGATGGTGTACTTTCCTGGCTTCAAGAGCACCACTTCGTCTGTTCCGGCGCAAGCTTTGATGGCTTCGTCGATCGCATCCATGTCTGTCGAGTCAGTTCGGCCTGACGGGCTCACCGTTCTGCAAACGGTCGTTCGGTTGGGTATTCCACCCGGAATCCCCGCTTGCGCCCAGTTCGCCGCGCGGCTGGGGTCAAGAATGCCGGACCACGCTTGCGCGCGGCCATTGGATGTTTTCAGCAAAACTAGAGCGAGAACGAGAGCAAGTATTAGCGAATGATGATTACGGCGCACAACTGCCTGCTTGGGCACAAAGTCGCGTTTCATTTTTGCTCCTTATGAGGTCAAGACAGCAGGCGACGGATCACCTGCCACCTGTGGATTTGACTGGCTTACGAATTGAGCCAACTTACGGCTTACTTGCGGCGGGTGCCCCGGCGTGTCGGAGTCGGTGTTGCTGGCTCGGTGACGCGCCGGCCGCTAGTGTGTAGGATTACCTGAATGCTTGCTCGTCAAAAGGTCTTGATTTTTATCGAAGAGTAAAGCGAAAGTCAAGTTAAATTTCGTCATGGCGACGGTTTGACTTGATGACTGCTGGGGATGCGATATGGCGCTGACTGAGGCCGCACGTCTGCAGCCGGCAAGTCCGGCCCTGCAAAACGGAAAATCCGCTTTAAGCGGTATGAGGCAGACAATTCAAGGATATGTGAAGCGAGGATTGCGGGGAGGATTGCGCAACCTCGGTTACGAGATCCACCGGGTTCCTCCCCGCCGGCGAGCAGGCTCGGATGGAAAAGGGGAGGCATGGATCAGCGGGGCTGCGCGCGTTGACCCCATTTGGCCTCTTCCGCGGCGGCAGGGCGGACTATCCGACGATCAGATTCGTGCGGAATTTGCAAAGTACGATTTGTGGCACTACGCATACGCGTTCGAAGGCGGTCTGTCGTTCTCGGCGCGACACCATGATCCGGGTCTGCTGGCGGACGCTCCGGAGCGACCGCTGCAGCGATTCAGACATTTCATGCCGTATTTGATCGCCGCCAACGGCGGTTGTCTTCGAGGCAAGCGAGTGCTTGACATCGCCTGCAACTCCGGGTTTTGGTCGATCCAGTGTGCGCTGCTGGGGGCAGAGGTTGTGGGTTTTGACGGGCGCGCGGAACTCGTTGAACAGGCCAATCTTGTGAAATCGATCGTCGGAATAGACAACGTACAGTTTAGAGTCCTCGATTTCTGGAGTATGACTCCGCAAGCCCTGGGCGGCACATTCGATATTGTTCTCAACCTCGGCATTCTCTACCATTTGACGGATCCGCTGAAGGCGTTAGAGCTAACCCAACGCATGGCGAGGGAGTGCATCCTGCTCGATACAGGCGTGGCCCCGGCGAGAGAGCCCGTAGTTAAGTTGCGCTGGGAAGAACCTTCAGATATTCGGGCGGCGACCCGGGCGGGCATTGTTGCGTTTCCGAGTGAGAGTGGCGTTGATTTGATGTTGAGACATATTGGGGTTGCCAGATGGCTCAAAATTCCCCGTCACGTTGCTGACATGCCTCTCGACTATCTTGACGGCACTCGCGCATCCTGGATCATCAAAGTTGCGTGAGTGCGGGGGCGAGTCTGCGCGGCGCTCGCGGTTGAAACCGCCTTACCCGTCGCTCCCCGCCTGGTGAAGGCGCCGGCTAAACGCTCTCTCCCAAGACGACGAGAGGAACCGCCGCTCGGTCAGGATGACAGCGGCGTGAGTATCCCTCGGCACGACCCGCAGTAGAGCCTTAAGGTAAAGCCGCATGCAATCACGTTTCGCGCCAACGCGCATTCTTTACGTTCTCGAGGAGTGGGCGCTTAACCCGGCTCTCGGATCGGGAGTCCGATGCCTTGGCGTGCTCCGAGCGTTACGGCGAATGGGCCGCGTGGATGTGGCGGCGCTGGGTAGGCCGAACGGCGCTTACTGGAATTCGGCCCCTGAATCGGAGGGCCCGATCGCCTATGCTCTCGAGACGCGCGTGCAGCCCAACGAGGGGCTGTTTGCCAAGCTGAAATGGATGCTGGGTCCCGGAACAGATTATCCCCATGGCTGCGCCGTAAAGCCGGACGAATTCCGGCGACTGGCTCGCGATCTCCACCGTTACGATCTGATCTGGTTTTTCAAGCTGCGCGCGCCGGAACTCTTCCCCGCCGTTCCCTGGCCCCGCTCGGTTGTGGACGTCGATGATGTTCCCAGCCAATACGAGCGGGCTGCACGGCGCAGCGGGAATCCACGCGAGCGGCTGCTGGCGCTGCGCAGGCTCCTCGCTTGGCGGCGAAGAGAAAAACTGCTTGGCACGCGGTTCAGCGTGCTGGCCGTGTGCAGCGAGCAGGACAGGGACTATCTGAGCGGCATCGGAGTGAATGTTCCAATTCACGTTATCCCGAACGGCTTTGAAAGACCGGCCTGCGAGCCGCAACGCTGCTTGGCGAAACCTCCTCGCATCGGGTTCATTGGCTATTTTGACTATTTGCCCAATCGTGACGGCGTGAGCTGGTTTTTGAAGAGGTGCTGGCCCATCATCAAGCGCGAAGCGCCGCAGGCGCGGTTGCGCCTGGTGGGCAGGGGCAGCGAGCAGTACCGCGAGTTTGATAGTTCGGATGTTGACCGGCTGGGACTGCTTCCGGATGCTTCGGCGGAGATAGCGACTTGGTCCGCGATGGTGGTTCCAGTGCGGATTGGCGCCGGCACGCGCGTCAAAATCGCCCACGGCTTCAGCCAAAAGTGTCCCATCGTGTCCACGTCGCTTGGGGCGTTCGGTTATGGAGCAGTGGACGGACGCGAAATGTTCGTGGCGGATTCCCCGAGGGAGTTTGCGGCAGCGTGCCTGAGAGCCATTTGCCATCCGGGTGAGGCTGCAGAGATGGCGGAAAGGGCTTGGCGCGAATTCCTGGAGCGCTGGACGTGGGATGCCATTGCTCCACGGGTTTGGGAGGCTGCTGAAGATTGCTTGCGCAAGGGCGGCGCAGCTCGTGCGGCCGGGGCATCAGCGGCGCCAACGCCTTGTGCGCCTGTCAGAGGGTAGGGCAGCTCGTCGTGCAACGCGTCGAAGGCCCCTTGATGTTCCACTCGACCGGCTATGGAGTGCAGAAGCTTGCGCCCGGTGTGCGCCAGAGAGCTTGCCTGTGGCGCGGGTTGAGTATTCAGCGGCCGGCAAGCTGGCCCTCGAAACAGAGGCCAGCCGCCGCACTCGAAAACCTTCCGGGTAGGTAGAGAAGCGCCAGACCCACCATTTAGCAAGGCCGTAGAAACCGAACCACCCTAGTGGCTAACGAACAACTCAAGTACCTATTTATTTGCGGCCTCAACCGTAGCGGAACGACCGTCCTGGCCCATGATATTGCCAGTCTCAACGGATGCACTGCATTTGCCAATACAGGTGTTCCAATGGACGAAGGGCAGTTCCTGCAGGACGTGTATCCAACCGGCGTCGCCTTGGGAGGTGTGGGTAAATTCGGGTTCGCTCGCGCGGCCCATCTGACGGAAGCCTCGCCCTTGCTCACGCCGGGCAATATTGCCCGGCTTCGGCAAAGCTGGGAGCGCTACTGGGATCCGGACAAGCCCATCCGCATTGAGAAAACCCCTAAAAACCTGCTGATGACGCGTTTTCTGCAGGCGGCATTCGAGAATTCCTATTTTGTTGTCATCAGGCGGCATCCCATAGCCGTAAGCCTGGCAACGCAGAAATGGGCCGGAATTCCGCTTCACAAACTGTTCGAGCACTGGCTGCGGTGCCACGAGATTTTTGATGAGGACCGGCAATATCTATTGCGCGTGCACGAGCTGCGGTACGAGGATTATGTCGAGCAGCCTGCCAAATGCATCAACGAAATCGCTGCGTTCATCGGCGCGGACCGGGGAACGGCGCAGCCGTGTGAGCCGAAGAAAAACCATAACGAGAAATACTTCGCTGAGTGGGATCAGCGGCTGAGCGCATCGCGCCATCCGGTTTATTACCAGCAAGTCGCTCGCATCTATGAGAACCGGTTTGCCGTCCATGGTTACTCGGCATTGCGGCCCAGGCAGAAGACAGCCCTCCCTCCCTCCCGAAATGACCGGTTGAGCCATGCCGCCGAAGTGCTCTTCCTTCTTGCCGTCGATTCGTACCTCTTCGCGCGCCAGAGATGGCGGCCCACGCAGATTGGCCCGAAGCGGTTGAAGAAGTGAGTCGGAGTGGGCAGGATGGAGGGCTTGATCCCATCCGCCAACCTCTGCGAGTGAGCATTGTTCATTAAGCTTGTGCCACATTCAAACACCAGACTGCTGGCTTCCGGTTCGGCTTTGCGGGTGACGCGTCTCGTTACGCAGGTCGTCGTCGCCTTTTTCCTGACTCCGTTTATCATCCATTCCCTCGGCGACCGGATGTATGGCTTCTGGGCGTTGGTGGCTTCGTTCATCGGGTATTACGGGCTTCTGGACTTGGGATTGGGCAAGGCGGTAAGCCGCTACGTGGCAGGGTCGATTGGCAAAAGAGAGCCCGAGGAATGCGAAAAGCTTTTCAGTACCGCGCTGCAACTCTATTCAGCATTGGGTGGCGCTGTTATCGCAATTACCCTTGCGATCGCGCTTCTCTCTCCCTATTTCGCCCGCAGCCCGCAGGATGCCGCACTGTTCTCGAAGCTCATTCTCATTCTTGGCTTCAACGTGGGTATCGGCTT
Source organism: Terriglobia bacterium (assembly GCA_030041095.1). GTDB lineage: Bacteria > Acidobacteriota > Terriglobia > UBA7540 > UBA7540 > JASHON01. Next base: position 11,493 of record JASHON010000186.1, on the reverse strand, counting down.
TGCGGTGCGGGCCTTTGGGGGCCTGCTCGAAGCCGAACTGCGTCTGGATGCGCTTGCCGTCATCGAGATCCTTACCTTACTACTGCGGAGCGCGCTGGTTGTTGTGGTGCTGCTCGCGGGCTACAAACTGCTCGCACTCGCCTGGGTCACCTTTTTCTCCGGCTTTCCAGGGATGGCTGCCACCATCGTCATGGCGCGAAGACAATGCCCATGGCTCCGCTTCCGCCTCCAGCCGTGGCTGGGCAAGCGAACCAGGAACTTCTTTTCGTACGGCGCATTTGCCCTCGTCGCCCAATTGTCGGATCAACTGCGAACCAACACCAACTCATTCGTCATTGCGGGTTTCATCGGCCTTGTGGCCGTCACGCACTTTCGCATCGCTTGGCTGATGGCTGGGTATTTCACCTCATTGATGGTTGCTTTTATGGGGACGATCGGGCCCTGGTTCAGCCGCAAAGACGGTGCGGGCGATTACGCATCCATCCGAAAAATGCTGATGTTCTCGACAAGGCTTTCACTGTGCGCCGCAGGTTTCATTGGATTCGGCTTTGTGGCCTGGGGCAAACCTTTTATCCAGCGCTGGATGGGCGCGGCCTATCTGGACGCCTACCCGTGTCTCGCGGTTCTCGCCATTGGCCGCATTGCTTCGTGTGGGCAGATGCCTTCGGTATCGTTTCTGTACGGCGTAGCCAAGCATAAATTCTATGCGGTGATGAATCTCGGCGAAGGCATTGCCAATCTGGCGTTGAGTCTCTGGCTGGTGAGGCCATTGGGAATTTTCGGCGTTGCGCTCGGAACGTTCATTCCCATGGTGCTGGTCCGGCTCGTCGTTCAACCCCTTTACGTGTGCCACGTTTCACCGATTGCGTACCGGGAATACATGAGGGAACTGGGGCGATCGGGATTGATTGTAGCCGCAGGGCTGCTGGTTCCCAGCCTCATTTCCGCACGATTCGCGGCGCCCAGTTACACCAGGCTGGTGCCGCTCGCGCTGGCTTGCTTTGTATGCTACGTCCTGGTGGTGGGCGCCCTTGGATGGAGCCGGCAGGAGCGTGCGACCCTCTTGCGCGCGGTACTGCCGCGACCGATCAGAGCGAGGTATCAGGAGATCCTTTCCTAGTGGGGTGCGATGAGAGTCGATTACGCAGTTGAGCGCATTCTCGATCATTTTCCGCGCCTCTCCGCCAGCGACGTCGTCTACCGGCTTCGCTACTCCACATTCGTGAACACGAGCAGGCGATATCTCTATTTCGAGGTCCCGAAAGCGGCGTGCACGCAAATGAAGCATCTGTTGCGGCATCTCGAAGGCGCCCCGCCCATCGATTTGCTGGCGGATGCGAATACGCTGGAAACCCGGCGGGATTTATACGTTCATGCTCGCGCGAACGTGCCACTTCCGTCGCTCGCCGACTTGGATTCCAGCTTGCAGCGCGAGGTCTTGGAGTCACCGGATTTCCTTCGCATCACGGTGGTTCGCAGCCCTTACACACGCCTCGTGTCTGCGTGGCGAAATAAGGTCCTTCTGTGCGACGGCATTACTGGCAAGAACGTTTACCTCCAACTGAGGGGCCGCCTGCCCGGCATTCACGAAGACCTGCCAATACCGTTCGATGAATTCGTTCGCTACGTCGAGCGGCAGTGTGATCTGCCGAATTGTGATATTCACTGGGTACGCCAGGTTGACTACAATTTCTTCCCCGCAATGAATTATTCCTGGGTTGGAGAGGTCGAGCGACTGGAGGAGACGGTACGAAGGCTCGAAGCTCACCTCGGCCTCTCCGGTGTCCTCGCCGTAGACCGAAGGAACGAATCGCTTCCGGTGGGTCAGGCTTTGTTCACCGAAGAACTTGCGGACGCGGTTTACGCACTATATCGATCGGATTTTGAGCTTTTGGGTTACGACCGCGAGTCGTGGAGGAGGGTTGCCGGACCGCACAGTGCCGGTCGCGCGCCCGAGCAGGGAACTTTCTCCGAGGAGCGGCTGCGCGACGAGATCGTCGAGCGAAATCTTGTGATCCTGAGCCTGTATGAGGACCGCAAACGGCTGCAGGCTCAGTTGCGACGAGTCTCCCGGCTTCACCTGATTCAGGTTGCCAACACTCTGGCCGCATGGCGCTCGAAGCTGCGGTGGGCGGTGAAGTTCACTCAAGGATGCTCGCCGCAGGATCGATCGGCTGAGTCTCCGGGGCGGATCGGTCCCTGTGACTTGGAACGCTTGTGAGGAAACTGACCTTTGGGAGCTGAACCACTCGTAACCGTCGTCATGAGCGTGTTCAACGGCGAGCGCTTTCTCGCGGAGGCGATGGAGAGTATCCTCGAACAGACCTTCCGGGATTTCGAATTCGTCATCATCGACGATGGCTCGATAGACGGCTCGCGGCAGATTCTTGATTCCTATGCTGAAAGGGACTCTCGCGTTCGTGTTTTCCACCAGCAGCGGCGCGGCTTGATCGACGCGTTAAATGAAGCGTTCGGCATTGCTCGCGGCAAGTACGTGGCCCGAATGGATGCCGATGATGTCTCGGTTCCTGACCGGCTCCTGTGGCAGCTCGACTTTATGGAGAAGCGCCCGGAAGTAGGGGCCTTGGGTGGCGGGATCGAGCTGATCGATGAGCAAGGGAGAGCCTTTGGATCCACCCTCTTCCCTCCGGATGACTTCTCAATCCGCAGCGCGCTCTATCAAGCGGAGTGCTTCCTTTGCCACCCCACCGTCGTAACGAGAAAGTCGGTTTGGCGGTCGACGGCCGGGTACCGGCGTGTTTTTCTGCACGCCGAAGATTATGATTTGTGGCTTCAGATTGCAAAGCTCAGCCAACTTGCGAACCTGGACCGTGCCGTGCTCAGGTACAGAATACACAGCGGACAGATTTCTCAAAGAAGGCTGGTGCAACAATCTCTCAGCACGCTGGCGGCGTGGTGTGTCGCGCTGGGAGGGGGAGGCCGAAGCTTCGAGCCAAATCAACGGAGCGACGCAGTGGACTCGGCCACACTCGAGCGGCTGGGAGTGAGCCAGGCGCTTCAGCAGCAGTACTTGGCGGCGAGATATCGCAACTGCATTTGCATGCTGAGGCGGAAAGGCGAGCTTTCTGATGCCCTAAGCGTGGCGATGGGCATGCTGAATTCATCGCGGTGGGAGCACGTGGAGCGGTGGCTGATGGCGCAGATTTGGCTGATCGTGGCGTCCGTGTATTGGCGCCAGCGCAAGCTGCTCCGCAGCCTCTCCGCCCTTGGCCGTGCTCTGATGACCCGGCCCCTGGTCGCCGGCCGGCCGCTCAAGCTTTTGCTGCTCCGCTTCCGAAATGCCTGGACCGCGAAAGATGGACCCAATCCTGTGGGAATGGCCTCCAGCTTCCGGAATCTGGGCCTCCGATGACGGTTCATTTGGAGTCGCGCCTTTGGGCGCTGGGCCGGCGTGACCCGCCGGCGTAGCCGCACCTTCGCCGTCTTCTGTGGACTTCCACAAGACCCTCCGGCACGAGGCTAAGGCCCGGTGAGAGCGGCAAGGTTGGGCGCCTTTTAATGAATGTTCAGTGCAAAGGCATCGACGTCTGATAATGTTCGAGTGCGTAAGAAACCGTTACCAACAAACCCAGCAAGTGCTTTATAATCAACAACTCAATTTTGATCGTGACCAACAATCCCAGTAAGATGATGAAAAGTAATGTAGTTACGCGAGCTCCTCGTGTTGTATCCCAGCAAGATGTTGAAAAAAAGTAAGATAGCGAAAATCAGCAATGCGCTCATCTTCGAGCAGCAAGTAGGTTGCATCGTCAGTGCCCAAACGCAACAGGATAGCAGCGGGCCGCGTCAAACTGCAGGATATTTGGCCAAGTTACCGTGCCGCCTGAGACATATGGCCCAGGATTCCGAGGTAAAGCGTAGCGGATGGTTTCAGGTGTTTTGAAAGTGACAGAGAACATGCCGTTATAGCCATCGGGTTGAATTCCGGCTACGGTGATCGTATTCGCTCTTACCAGGACGTTAGGACCAATCGTGAGCGTCACTTTTCCCGATGACCACGTAGCCTGGCTCACGTTCCATGATTTCTGGTACTCGGGATCGATCGGAGTATGCATGGCGCATAGTTGAGCGGGGATTGCGTAGGAGTGGCCGCCCGCGCCGTCCGGTGCATTGCCCCTGGTCACGTCCGGGCCGATGGCGGGCCACGGCGGTGTGCCCCACTCCGTTTGCCAGAAAGCGGGGCGTGACGTGAGGAAGAAAGACGGCGGCAAGAGTTTTGATGGAGGAACAGCCATCGAGCCCATAAAGGTGTAAGAGGAGGACGGAACACCGGACGCCTTCCACTCTGCCGCATGGCTTACCACGTTGTAATTTCCCCAGCGCAACAGGCTGCCCACAGTGAGGGGATCGTTCGGCACACGGTAGTGCTCGCTCTGTGCTCCGACGCTCCAGACATAGCCTGAGCCGAAAGTTCGTTCCACCTGATAGCGCGTTTCAACCCCGGCGGTCCCGAGAACGTTGCCCACGACGTTGGCGAATCGATTGAATGCGGAGACCGTCACTGCGATCAACGAGTTCGTTCTTGCCGGCGTATCTTGTCCTCGAAAGCGATTACGAAAAGCGGTGTCGGCCGTGCTCGTTCCGTGAACGTCGTCGAGGATCAAACCTGGAGCGTCGTTTCCCTCAAACAGTTCCATGCCGGAAAAATCATGGTTTTCGTTGGCCATGGGCATGAGCCAGTCCGTGATGCGATAACCGCTGTCGAACATGTAGTTGTAGGCGAAGACAGAGCCGACGTCGCCGCCCACCATCAAACAAGCGACGACGTGCTGGCACAGGTTGTTTTCGATGAGGTTGTCGGAGCCGCCGTTATACACCTCGATGCCGTAGCTCATGGTGGCGCCGCCTTTGTTGCCGAAGAAGTAGCTGTCCACCACGTCGATCCGCGCTGAAGTAATGAGCCAGACATGGTTTCGATTGGCGTCGATGCTCCTCACGTTTTTCATCCAGCATTCATCGGCTCTGTTGAAGACAATCCCACCCACGGCGCTGCGATAGGGTCCAAAGCTGGAGTCGATGGTGAGATCTTCGATTCCGTCCCTCCCTGCAAAGCGACCGGTCCACCAGACGCCAGGGGATTGCGAGGCTCGCCAGTTGGGCATTTCGAGCGGAGGATCGATGGTGACCTGGTTTCCGTTGATTACCGTGATCCGCTTAATCTCCATTTGATCGCGGTGGCTGATTTCACCAGGGGCGCAAGCGGGATCGCTGAGATCGGGGCACCACCGGCCGATGCCGCCGCGTTCGTCCGTTGTGGCGCCCGGGACATTGCTCATGTAGACCCCGGCTGTATCGGCAGTCGCAGAGCCTCCACCAGCGGGTGGAAGTCCGGCAGAAACGGGCCGGCCTTGGCAAGTCTGGTTGTATTGAAAAGTCGTTGGTGAGGGCACGCTGGCAACCCTGAACCATCCCTTGTAGCCGGCGATGCGAATCCCGCCGACACCCACGCATTGTCCGATGCGAAAGTGGTGGGGAAGAGACGTGGCGATGGTGATGGTTGTCCCATTTTCAGTTGCTCCGGTTCGTCCGGAGCATGCTCCAAACCTGCCGTGGGGCGGGCAAATGCCGATGGAATCATTCCGCTGGTCGAGAATGACGACTTGGCCCACTTTCAATCCTCTCGTGCTGCCTAAAGTGATGACGCTCGTGCCTTGCGTGTAGCCCGCAATCCAAGTGGTGCTTCCCTTGTAGTTGCGCGCCCAGCCTGGATGTCCCGAGACGCAGATATAGGCCCACTGTCCGCAACCAACGGTACCGTGGAACGTCAGTTTCGTTTTGTCCGGACCGGCGCCCCGCAAGGTCACGCCGCTGATGCCGCGGAACGCTAAGCCGCGCGACAGCGTATAGTTTCCCGGCTCCAACTGCACCACTTCGTTCTTCCCAGCGCAGCTTTCGATGGCCCGCTCGATCTTCGTAACGTCTGCTGAACCTGGACGGCCCGAAGGACTTACCGTCCGGCATACTTTCGTACGGTTGGGAATGCCACCGGGGATTCCCGCATGGGACCAGTCAGTGGCGCGGCTCGCACTGAGAATCTTCGTCCAGGATTGGGCGCGGCCTGCGGTTGGAGATGCCATCAGCAAGCCAAGAAGAATGACGTACAAACGGTGGTGCGGCATATTCGCTCCTCGTTGTTGTGCTCTCGCTGATACAGGCCGATTTCTGTGCTCCAATGACCAGCATCATCGGTAAAGCGGTCGATCGAGATGGCGCTCGAATCATCGATCCGTTGCGCGATCCGCGCTGGGCACAGTTTATCGATGCCCACCCCAGAGCTTCAGTATTCCACACTCCGGCCTGGCTTCGTCCGCTGTGTCGCACTTACAACTACCAACCGATTGCCTTCACCAGGGCACACGCAGCCGGCCCGCTCGAAGCTGGCGTCCTGTTTTGTCATGTCAGGAGTTGGCTGACGGGCGGCCGGCTGGTTTCGCTCCCCTTTTCAGATCATTGCGAGCCCTTGGTTGAAGATGGCTGCGTCTTCGGGCAGCTCCTTCATGTGGCGCTTGAATACGGGGCAAGAAGCTGCCGGTATGTTGAGCTGCGGCCCTTGACGGAGCGCCTGCTCGAAGCCGGTGGCGGCGCTCTGTTTGAAAAACAGGAGCAGTATGTCCTGCACAAACTGGATCTGCGCCCCAGCCTCGAAACTCTCTTTTGCGGCTTCCACCCGAGTTGCATCCAAAGAAAAATCCGGCGTGCGGAACGCGAGCGGCTGAATTATGAAGCAGGACGCTCCGAAGAAACGCTGGCGAAATTCTACTATCTTCACTCTCTCACCCGGCGCCGTCACCGGCTCCCGGCCCAACCTCTCGAGTGGTTTCGAAATCTGACGGATTCAATGGGTGAACGGCTCGTAATTCGCGTCCTCTCGAAAGACTCCGAGCCTGTTGCCGCGATCGTTACGCTTCTCTTCAGGAAAACGCTCGTTTATAAGTGGGGCGCTTCCGCTGCCCGCTTTCACAGTCTGGGCGGAATGCCGCTGCTCTTCTGGAGAGCGATTCAAGAGGGCAAAGGATGCGGTGCGGAAGAATTCGATCTTGGCCGTTCCAGTACTGAAAACGCCGGCCTCGCACGATTTAAGGAACATCTTGGCGCTGCCCGTCTCAGCTTGCGATATTTCCGCCGGGACATTCGGCGCTCCGGCGGCTGGCTTGCGCTCTCCAATTCGGAGCTGGTCCGGAGTGTCTATTCGCACCTGCCGCGCTCGCTGGCGCAAACGGTAGGGATGCGCTTCTACAAGCATAGCGGTTAGGCCGATGCCATCAAAAAGGGGTGCCTATATGGATGAGCCTTTTCTCGATTTCTTCGGTTGTCCGGAAAGTGTGGTAAAGCCGGCTCTCGCCCAAGTTCTGGCGGATTCTCTGCACACGCTGAATGTCGCCCCGATGAGACAGCAACCGCCTTCGACGCTCCCGCAACTGACGGACTGGCTTCGATTCGAGCAGTACGTAGGACAGTCGAACGGAAAGCCGCGAGGAGTGGTTCGAGACGCCTATTACTTCCTGCGGCCGATTCTGGGCATCTCTTGCCGCAAGCATCTTCAAAAGCTGTATTTCCGCGATTGGAATCAGATCCCGTTCCCCCGCTGGCCGGTCGATACCACCGTCGAAGAAGTATTTGAAAAACTGATGGTGTCGCTCCTGAAATCGCTCGACACGGAGTCCATTCCTTTCATCTGGTTCTGGCCGGAAGGCGCCGCCGGTTGTTTAACCATCACTCACGATGTGGAGACGCAGAGAGGCGTGGAATTCTGCCCAGCCCTCATGGATATCGATGACGCCTGGGGAATCAAGGCCTCCTACCAGATTGTTCCCGAAAAGCGCTATCGGGTCACCGAACCGTTTCTCGAAAGCATCCGCAGAAGAGGATTTGAGGTCAACGTTCAGGACCTGAATCATGACGGCCACTTATTTAGAGATCGGAAGACGTTCGAGCGCCGTGTAGAAGCGATCAATCGATATGCCGTCGCCTACGGCGCGCGCGGATTTCGCGCCGGCGCGATGTACCGGAACGCCGGGTGGCTCAGCGCGCTGAATATCTCTTACGACCTGTCGATTCCCAACGTCGCTCACCTCGAGCCACAGCGCGGAGGTTGCTGTACCGTTTTCCCGTACTTCAACGGAAGGATCCTCGAAATACCATTGACCACAACGCAGGATTATTCCCTGTTTCACATCTTGAATGACTATTCGATGGACTTATGGAAACGCCAGATCCGTTTGATTCTGAGGCGCCACGGCCTCGTCAGCTTCATTGTCCATCCGGATTACGTGATGGCAAGCCGGGCGCGCTCCGTCTACTGCGCCTTGCTGGACCATCTTGCCCCGCTGATCAATGCTGGCCGGCTTTGGATGGCCCTCCCGGGTGAGATCGACGATTGGTGGAGAACCCGAAATGAAATGCAGATTGTTTCCGATGGCTCCGGATGGGCGATCAAGGGGCGTGGCAGCGAGAGAGCGCGCATAGCTTTTGCTTGCCTAAAAGACGGACGGCTGACGTACAGCCGATCGCGTGATGCCATCGTGACTTGCCCCGCATGAGGATACAGCTATGCTGACCAGCGAAAAGCTCGACTTGCCTGTTCCTGCAGAGATCGAAGAAGAACGCGTCCGGAGTTTCGCCTGGGTGCGGCGCCCGCTCTTCGTGGCCCTGATGGTGATTTCTGGTTTTGCTTTCTTGAAGCCTATCGGCCGCTTATTTGCGCTCTGCCTGAGCAGCCAGTTGTATTCCTATATTCTTCTCATTCCGCTCGTGATCGTGGTGCTGTTCTACTTGGAGCGGCAAAAGATCTTTGCGCACGTGCGCTGGTCTTCGGGAGGAGGGGTCGCGGTCATGGCTGCGGGTCTCGTCGGCGTGGCGGCTGCAGTGATTCTTGGCGCGCGCTTGAGCGCGCCGAGTTGGCTGGCCTTGGAAGTGACAGCCATGGTCACGTTATGGATTGGCGCTTTTGTGCTCTGTTTCGGCGCACCAGCCTCCCGCTCAGGGCTGTTCCAGTTGCTCTTCAGCTTTCTGCTGGTTCCGCTGCCGCCTGTCATGATGACCGAGCCCATTGATCTGGTTCGGCGCGGATCGGCCGCTGTCGCGAGTTTCTTCTTTTTGATGGGAGGAGTTCCGGCGGTGCGAAGCGGGATGGTGTTCTCCATGCCGCACTTGATTTTTTGGGTAGCGCCCGAATGCAGTGGTATTCACTCGACCATCGCGCTGTTTATTGCCAGCATTTTGATGGGTCACTTTTGGATCAGGAAAAACTGGAAGAAGGTGGCGATGGTGTTGGCGGTGACGCCAATCGTTGCCCTCACCAACGGACTCCGCATCTTCGTGATTGCGATGTTGTCAAATTACGTGAATATTGCCTTCTTTTATGGCAACCTCCACCACAAAGGAGGAACGCTGTTCTTCATATTGGCCCTGGCCATATTGGCCGGCATCACAAAAGCGCTGGGAGGGAATTTTGAATTGCGGCGGCGGGCGAAGGCTGCCCGTTGTAGCGACGCCTTGATTCATGCCACAAAATGATCTGAAGATATGGCCCGTTCTGTTGGCCATCCTCTGCGCGAGTGGCTGAGGCAGCGGTGGACGGCCCGCAACGTTTTTCATTCTGAAGCCTCGCACCTGTCCATAACTACTGCCAAAAATTCCCCCAAGCGCCGCCATCAAGAACAAAGAGGTGATGAACGTGAGACTCGTAAAGCACACGCTTGTGTTAACCTGGGTCCTCGCCGCTTGCATTGGATGCTGGCAGACGGCCGAGGCGCAGGACACGGCCGCGGATCCGGCAAGTGGGCCGTCCCAGACCATTGGAAGTGCCGACCAGGGACAATCCTCGGCTCCGCAGGAGCAGCCGGACACCTCTCCCCTGGGAGGAGCGTACCTCTACACCATCGGATCAGTTCCAGAGCTTCATAGCTATTTGCAGCCTGAGTTTTCAATCGGCCAGATTCTGGAAACAAGCCCGTATAACCTGACGGGAAGTCAACACTCTGTAGTTCCGGTGACATTTCCCATGGGTGGCTTGGACCTGGCGGTTCTGGGCGAACGCAACGATTTTGGCTTGCGTTATGAAGGAGCTGGATTCATATATGACAACGGAGCTGCCCCGCCTTCCAGTTTCCAGGTCGTCAGTCTGATGGATGCAGTACGATTCCGCCGTGCGACCCTGAGTTTCGAGGATCTTTTCAGTTTTATGCCTGAGGCGGGATTTGGGCTGCCCGGGGCGGGCATGTTTGGCGGATTTGATTCAGGGTTGTTCGGTGGCTTCGGTTTCGATTCCGGCATGGGCCAGGTGAACCCTGCCTATGGCTCCAACGAAGGCATTCTGACTAACGTGTACGGCGCGTTCAGCAATACCGCCGTTGTTCAGGGAGTGTACGAACTGACGTCGAAAACTTCGGTTTCAGCCATGGGCGCTTTTGGGGTGCTTCAGTTCAGCAAAGGCGCGCAGGGCCTGCTGGACGGAAACGATTACGATGGCCTCGTTGGACTGAACCACATGATCAGCGCACGCAACCAGATCGGACTCTCTTACCTCTATTCGGGTTTTAACTATGTGGGCTCTCCTGTCTCTTTCACTTCCCAGGCGATCAATCTTGAATACGGGCGCAAGGTTACAGGAAAGCTGGGTTTGCAGGTCCTTGTAGGCCCTGAGCTGGTCACTTTCCGGGATCCGCCAGAAGCCGTCCTGCAAAAGGGCTATTTTCGGGGCACTGGCTCGCTTGCCTACGCAACCGGACGCAACGTGTTTTCGATCTATGGAGGACGCTATTCATCCGGAGGGGCCGGCGTCGTGCCTGGCGCGGAAACAACGACGCTTTCTTTAAGCTGGCACCGGCATGTAACGCGTACCTGGAGCTCGGATGCCTACTTTGGATTCTCGAGGGATTCCGGCTTCCGTTCTCTCACTTCGCTGACGAACGTCCGGGCGGTAACAACCGGCCGCCACTACGACTACTGGTTTGGAAATCTGACTCTGACTCACGTCATCAACCGCTACCTGATGTTTGATATCGGGTATGAATACCAGCGCCAGACCACCTCGGGAACCTGCGCCGGCGCGGCCTGTGCAATTCCCCTGAGCAACAACGTGTTTGGAATAGGGTTGTCGTTTATTCCACGTCCGTTGGTGCTTTGATGTATCTTTGAATCTTATGTATAAGAAATTCTTCGGACTGCGCGAGAATCCGTTCAACGTGAATCCGGATCCGCGCTATCTGTTCACCACCCCGCACATCGAAGAGGCGCTCTCCTGCCTTTCCTACGGCATTCAAACCCGCAAAGGGTTTATTTTGCTGACGGGAGAAGTGGGCACGGGCAAGACGACGCTCATCAACAAGTTGCTGGAATGGTTGTGGGGGCGGGGCTTTTCGACGGCGTACATTTTCAATCCACGGCTGAGCGAGGAGCAGTTTTTCGACTTCATGATGGCGGATTTCGGGTTGCCGTGCGATCCGAAATCGAAGAGCCGGGTGTTGCTGC
>JASHON010000021.1 GCA_030041095.1 Terriglobia bacterium | reverse complement strand
GCCGCAGGATTTCGTCGATCTTGCGAAGGTAATCCACGTAAACCTGGCTGTATCCCTCTTTTTCAACGAGCGCGTGCGTTCGCCCCTCTCCAAGTTGGAAAGTCTCGTCGGCCCCGATGTGAAAGAATGGACCGGGAAAGATCGGGGAAAGGTCGCCAAACATCTTCCCGATAAAAGTGAGTGAGGCGGGAACGGTGGGAGAAAGTACGTCGCCGTAAGGCAGCTCATCCATATCCTGATAGCGTTCGTTCTGCAGCGCGAGATGCAGATGGCCGAAAGATTCCTGCTCCGGAACAACCGTCACGTGATAGTCCTGCGCGAAGGCAACGATCTTGCGCGCCTCCGCCGGCGTGATGGCTCCGCCGGGCAACGCGACCAGCGGCAGGCTGGGATAAGCAAATGTATTCTCCATGTAGAGAGAGTAAACATTCTGCTTGTATTCGCTGAGCAGCGCGATTTCCCGCTCAATACTATCAAGCGTGAGAACGGGTCCGCGACTGATGTCAATGCTTACCCCGCGCCAGCGCATCGCAGGCCAGTCCAGCACGCGCAAGGTGGGCGCCTCCGCGCCTTCGTTTTCGTTGGGAGCAGGGTGGAACAACTGGCGGAGTGTTTGAACTCCGTAGAATATGCCGGCGGAGCTTTTTGCCACAACCGCGGCTTCGCGCTGGGTGATATAGAGCGCGTAACCTTCATCGTCTGCCTGGTTGGGAAACACCAGGCCTGCCTGTTCCAGGATTCGCTCGCCATCCCGCTGGCCGGTCCGTACCAGGACAATGCGCGGCCAGCCGGAAGCGTGCTTCTTGACCGTTGCGTCCACGTGGTCGATTGATTCCAATTCCTTGGCCAGCAGCGAAGCTGCAAACCGGTCCCTCGCGGAGTCGCTCTCCACTCCGATTGAAATGCGTTGTTTCGTATGAAAAACTCCGTGGCTCAACTCGAGCTGGCGAGGATACGGAGTGAGTGGCGGCGTCTGCGCCGCCAGGACCTGGCCATGGAGCGTCAGCGCTAGGATGAAGCTCGCAAGCGCGCCATAGATAATGTTTCGCAATCTATTCTTGTTTCCCCGGTTTATGCAAGTCATGCCTGCTCCTGAGAGTGCTGTGAAGCTACGATATAAACTAATCATGGGACAATGATGGGCGCTTACAAGCCGCCGAAAGGCTTCAGGATTAATTGCTCCGGGCAAAAAGCACTTCAATCGCCCGTTGGAAATCGCAATGCTAACACAACTTCCCGCTACGTCCAAAGAGAAATGGCTGCGACACAGTAAGTCCTCAGTTTTGGGTTCGCCGCTCGCTGTGGCGCCGGCATCTTGCCGGCGTTTGCCGCCGGGACGGCGCCGCTACGATCCCAAAACTGAGGCCTTACCTGCGACACGTGTTCCATGTTGGCCCGAGATCGGCCCTGTCAATTGAACGACACGTGGAGAAAACTCAGCCCGCCATGTGCCCTCGAGCCGGGCGCAGGAGTTGGGGTCGGGTGTTTCCGGATGGCGGCGCAGTTGACACGCTGCAACCCCCATGCAAAACTACTTCAAGGCTGGCGAATCAAGAAGCGACGAACACGTCGAAGCATCATGCGGAGAAGCCAGCGCGTGCGCATTCTTGTTGCTGTTAACGTGCGCCCGTAGCTCAGCTGGATAGAGCACTTGCCTACGAAGCAAGGGGTCGGGTGTTCGAATCACCCCGGGCGTACCACCTAATCTCTTTGGTTCCACTTCACTACCTGCTGGAATTCTCCGTTTTGAGTGACGCGTGGCTACCGCACGTTTTGGATCATGCCGAGGTTCTCCTGTAGAACCTGCTCCGTCTCGAAAGGGAGGTAATGACCGTCGGGCGAAACGTCGAACTGGTTGACAGTCATCGTGTGGTAGTAGTTGAAGTCATAGAGAAACGGAACGGTCCAGGAGGTGCGCTCAAGATCCTGGCCGTTCCAGTTCACCTTCCACAGGACGGCAGTTAGATCGGGCTGGCCTTCGAGCAGATAGATCGCGTCGCCCGGTCCGCGAGCAAACCAGATGACCCAGCCGTGAAAGATTTGGCGTGGAGGATTCTTAAAATCATTCACCCACAAGCCGGCGTTTGGGTCGTCTGCTCTATGTGCACGCACGGCGTAGGCAACCGAGCGCTCATCCGGCGACCAGCGCAGGGAAAACCATAGCGCGACCGCAGGGAGCGTGCCAAGTGTTTGTTTTTTGCCATCACGCGGATCGAACGTTTCAACCCGACCCCTCGTGCCAAGATATAGCAGCCGCCCATCATGTCCGACATCTGGTCCGGACCAAGTAGACATCGTGAGCAGAGTCTGCGGCACGCCACCTGACACCGGGACGATGCGAAACTCGAGCTCCCCGGCTTGGAGGCCTCCACTCCCGGACGCGTAGTCCGAAACGTAGGTGATATCCTTGCCGTCTGGGGTCCACGCGGGGAAGAAGTTGTGGCGCGAATCTTGAACCAAGGGTGCGGCATTCGAGCCGTCAGCGTCGGAAACCCAGATCGCCTCTCTCTCAGCTCCTTTGAGATTGGTGAAATAGGCCAGATGCTTTCCGTCAGGAGAATAGGCCGGGCCGAACTGATTCCGGGAAGGATCGTTGGTGAGCATTGTCACGCTCGACTGTCCGGGCTTTGCTTGAAGGTCCAGTTGAGCGAGGCCGATTTTCTGGCGCAGGGTCCCGAAAACGATTTCTTTTCCGTCTTTTGACACATCCAAATCGGCGTCGTCGCCCTCGCCGGCGGTAATCTGCACGGGCTTGCCGCCCGTTGCAGCGATTTTCCAGATGTTGATCGTTCCGCTGCGACTCGAAGCAAAATAAATGAACTTGCCGTCCGGCGACCAGGCGGGGGAAAGCGCCAGCGCGTTGTCATGAGTCAGCAGGCGTGCTTTTCCTGAAGCAAGATCGGCCACCGCCAGCTCGCCGTAAGCCCCGCCGACGCGGCTCCTGGCAGCAAAGGCAATCTCCCGTCCATTCGGAGAAAAGCGCGGCTGCGTATCCCAATTCCAGAAGGGCCCCGGCGGCACAGCGAGGCGCGCGTTCTCACCCGAGATACCGGAGATCCAAATTGCCCCGTCGGCCATGTTCACGTAAGCCAGCGAATGGCCGTCAGGAGACCATGTGGGATCGGCGGCATTCAAAATCACGCGCCGCGGCGTTCCGCCGAGCGCCGGAACTTCCCAAATGTCCCAAATGCCCCAGTGATTGAGCCGCGCGTAGGCCAGCGTTGTGCCATCGGGCGACCAGCTTGGAGCCGCTTTGAGATTTGGATCGCCGGTGATTTGAATCAGATTGCCGCCGTGCACCAAACCGACATAAATGTTGAAATGGCCGTCGCGATTGGAAACAAACGCCACCGAGCGTCCATCGGGCGAAATTGCCGGTTCGGCTTGCACGCCGCCAAAATTGGTGACGGCGCTAAAGTGCATTGGTGATTGCGGCACAAGCGCGGCGAATTTCCAAACCGCCAAGCCCGAGATCAAAGCGCCCACAAGCAGAGCCGCGAGCGCCCACGGCAGGACTCGCCGCCAAACCGGCGCTGCCGCGCCAGCCGATACCACGAGATCTTTCGCGACCCCGGAGAGAACTTCATCCAGTGAGATCCGGGCGTCACCAATATCGCGCAAGCGCTGCTTGGGGTCTTTTTGCAAGCAGCGCTCCAAGAGCACGCGAACGTGGATGGGCGTATCCTTCGGGAGCTTCGCCCAATCCGGCTCGTTCTTCAGCACCAACGCCAACGTCTCCGCCGTCGTTTCGCCGGCGAATGCTCTTTTCCCGGTCAGCATCTCGTACAACACGCAGCCAAACGCCCAAATGTCCGCGCGGCGATCGACTGGCTTGCCCTTCGCCTGCTCGGGGGACATATACGCCGCCGTGCCCAGCAGCACGCCCGCTTGCGTCGCCATCGTCGTGAGGGTCGGCGAATTGTTGATGTCTGCTGCCTCCGCCTCGCCCTCGATCGCCTTTGCCAAGCCGAAGTCGAGAATTTTTACGCAGTCGTCGCGCGAGACTTTGATGTTGGCAGGCTTCAGATCGCGGTGCACGACGCCGCGCTCGTGCGCGTATTCGAGCGCCTCGGCGATTTGCCGCGCGATCGGCAAAGCTTCGTCCAGAGGAATCGGCCCTTGGCCGATGCGGTCAGCCAGCGTCGGCCCTTCGGCCAATTCCATCACCAGCGCGTCGGCTGATTCCCAGTCTTCGACGCCGTATATGGCGGCGATGTTCGGATGACTGAGCCCAGCGAGGAGCTTTGCTTCGCGGCGAAAGCGGGCCATGCGCTCGCCGTTTTGCACGAACGAGGCCGGCAGCACTTTGATGGCGACATCGCGCTCGAGCTTCGCATCACGGGCTCGATACACTTCCCCCATCCCTCCGGCGCCAATCGGCGCCAGGACTTCATACGACCCGAGTTTTGTTCCCGGCGTCATTTCTTCACACGCGAAGGATAATTCAAGGCCACTCTGACGGGAACTGCGGAGCGTGCGCGGCAGGCGCCGGAATCAGAAAGCAGCGGCCTTTGGAAACACCTTGCGCGCTCGATCTGTCCCCTCATTCAGGCGGGGCAATTATCCCATGCCGCACCGCCCTGCGCAACTGAACCAGCATAAGGGTCACGGTAAATTGGTTCCAAAAGATGGCGACGTGTGCGAGCGATCTTCGGAGGGCTTGGCTGCCGCCGTGGCCCAGGCAGCGACTTGAAACGGCCGACCGGTAACGCCCTATGGAGGATCTCCGTCCGCGACAGGGCGCGCGGCGCCGAAGCGATAAGAGTAATGCGCCTTCCGCTTCTCGACCAGATAGCGGGCGAAGGCATGCTGGGTGAGCAAGGCGTCGGTGCTGAGGTCTTTGCCCTCGAGGTCGATGGCCTCCAGCAGCGGGATGGCCATCTCGATTTCGTTTCAGCGCCGAGACTGAGAAGCTCAGCAACGCCACCCACTCCTCGCGCCAAGTCGCCGCCTACCAGAGCGTCTCGCTGATCTTCGGCAACGCCCCCAGGTAGTGATGCTGACGCATCAGTTGCTACGCTTTGTAGCACGTGAAATGCAGAATCAAATC
>JASHON010000185.1 GCA_030041095.1 Terriglobia bacterium | reverse complement strand
ACGGGAGGTATGATTCGCGGTTTGAGTTTGGACGGCTCGCTTCAAAGAACCAAACGATCGAAAGCCGCGCTCAAGGCGAACACGGCGCCGGTTCCCAAATCATCGTTGATCGGAGGACTCCATGTTTCCTCGGCCTATCCGCATGCTTCTGTCTCTAGCTGTGCTCATCGCTTCCAGCGCGGCGCTCTTAATGGCCCAGCCCGCACAAACGATTCAATTGACGGTCGATGCCACGCAAGCGCCGCGCATGATCGTCCGGACCCACATGGTGCTTCCGGTCAAGCCCGGCCCGCTCACCATTTATTATCCCAAATGGATTCCCGGCGAGCACGCGCCGGACGGCCCCGTCTCCAATTTGACCGGCCTGAAGTTCGTGGCCAACGGGGAAACATTGCCATGGAAGCGTGACTTGTTGGATGTTTTCACCTTTCACGTCAACGTTCCGGCGGGAGTCGACCGCCTGGATATTTCCTTCGACTACCTCGAGCCGAGCGCGGGGCCGTATACCGGTGGAGCTTCCGCCACGGACAAATTGGTAGACATCAGTTGGAATCAAAACCTGTTATATCCGGCCGGCGCGCCCGCCCAGCAGCTCATCTATCAGGCCACTCTCGTTCTTCCCGATGGATGGAAAATGGGCACGCCTCTGCCCATCGAGACGCAGAACGGCAACTCCGTCACTTTCAAGCCCGTTTCACTGAACCGGTTGGTGGATTCACCGGTGATTGCCGGCGAATATTATCGCGCGATCGATCTCACGCCGCCCGGCGAGCCCATCCATCACGAGATCGACATTGTGGCCGATAGCCAGGCTGCGCTGGATATGTCGCCTAAAGTTCAGAAGGAGATGACGAACCTGGTGGCGCAAGCCGGCAAGCTCTTTGGCGTCCGCCACTATCGCGATTATCACTTCCTTCTCACTCTCAGTAACCACGTGGCGCACTTCGGCTTGGAACACCATGAAAGCGATGACAGCCGGCTTCCGGAAGATGCTCTCACCGGGCCACGCGCCGGCTATATTCTCGGGGGAATTCTGCCCCATGAATACGTGCATTCATGGAATGGCAAATTCCGGCGGCCAAAGGACCTCAGCCCGCCGTATTATGAGGCGCCGCAGGAAACAGATTTGCTCTGGGTGTATGAAGGCCTGACGAATTATCTGGGACACGTTCTCGCGGCGCGCAGCGGATTATGGACGGCGAAAGAGTATCAGCAGTATCTGGCGAGCGACGCCGCGACACTGGGTCCCGGCCGGCCGGGGCGGACCTGGCGTTCGCTTCTCGATACGGCGGTCGCGGAACCGGGCATCCAGGCTTTTGGCGGTGGATGGTTCAATTGGAAGCGTGGTGTGGATTACTACGGCGAAGGTGATTTGATCTGGCTTGAAGTGGCGAACATCATTCATCAGCAAAGTCACGGAACGAAGTCATTCGAGGATTTTGCGCATCTTTTCTACGGCGGTCCCAATCTAGGTCCTCAACTCAAACCCTATACGTTTGACGACCTCGTTCATGCGCTCAACGACGTTGTCCCTTACGATTGGGCAAGTTTCTTTCACGAGCGGCTCGACTCCACTTCTCCCGAGTCGCCCCAGGGCGGCATCGAGATGAGCGGCTGGAAGGTGGTCTACAATTCGGTTTCCCCAAGTGGCGGAATGAGAGCCGCTATGGGCCTTTTCGGTGGAGGAGTGTCCGCGCCTTACTCGATCGGCCTCCAAGTTGGGGCTTCCGGCCAGGTGTTCGATTCCATCTGGGACGGGCCTGCATTTAAGGCCGGGGTGTCACCGGGGATGAAGGTCGTCGGCGTCAACGGGCGGGTTTTCACGCCTCAGCTTCTCAAGAAGGCGATCAAGGATAGCGCTAAAAACCCGGACCCGATTCAGCTTCTCGTGATAGACGACGACTATTATCGCTCGGTCACGATTGATTATCACGGAGGCGACCGCTACCCGCATCTGGTTCGCGAAGCGGGCAAGCCGGATTATCTCGACACGATGATCCAGCCTCTCACGTGAAGAAGCGTGAGGTTTCGGCAGGAGTGCGTGAACGAGGCGCGGACTGTGCAGTGAGTAAGAGGGAGTAGCCCTGCGCCACCCAGTAATGTCAGTCGCCGATGGCCTCGGCGGTTGCGCGTGTTGCGGCAATTCTACTTAGCTTGTCACTGACTGGGCGTTAGCTTCCGGCGCGCGCGACCGGAAAGATTCCAGCGACCAACGGTCCGAATCGCCGTGAATCTGGTGGCGAAGAATATAAAGATGACCGTCGTCAGCGCGCAGTTTGAAATACAGTTCTTCCGGGCCGTACCACTGGTCGAGAACCTCTTCTACGCGGTAATCCCGTCCGCCAAGCTGAAATCGCACCGGTTTTTCGTCGGCCTTATATCCCGCGTAACATTCAACACGAAGTTGCACCGCGTCACCTTTCGGCTCGCGAATTCACGTGAGCCATTCACCAGCGGATTCGTTGCGGAAAATACTCCGCAATCAGGTTCTCATAATAAGGACGAAGCTCCTCTACATCCGGACGCTCGGCGCTCTTCGAGTAAAGATCGTACTGGTTGAACTCCCGCACCCAGTAGAACATCTCCCGGTCGTGAGGACTCATCAGATGCTCGTATTCACCTTCGCGGTGGGCCGGATAGAAAGAATGGTAGCGCAGCATATAGTGCGCTTCCTCCGGCAAGTACTCGCGGGCCACATGATAGATGTATTCATCGTGCCCCCACGACATATCGACTCCATCCAGCCCGCACTGTTCGCTATAGACCCCGTACCGGGTTTGATACCTGGCTACGCCAGCGTCGGCATTCGCGGCGAAAAATTCATGGAAAACAATCTTATCCGACCAGGCGCAACCAACGGGAAATGTATCACCCACCACGGCCCATTGCGGCTCGCCCCAGAGGCACAACACTTTTCCCAGGTCGTGAATGAGAGCCGCCAGGACAAACCAGCGGGGCTGACCGTCGCGCCGCGCAGCTTCCGCCGTCTGCAGCAGGTGCTCGATCTGCGAAAGGTCCGTATCGGGATCGCTGTCATCGACCAGCGTATTCAGGAAGTGCATCGCTTCCCAAATGCCCATCTCCGCGCGCTGCCTCGGCAGGTACTGTTTCTTCTTGGCTAGAACAAAATCACGGGTTTGGTAAGTGTGGTTCTGGCGGTAAAACTCCTTCACGCACGCGCGGGCTTCCGCCTGATAGTTGCGAAACTCTTCCTTCTTTTTGTCGGGACTCACTGTGACGAATTCTGTCGCCACGGGCGCATCCTGGTTGCCCGTGTAGCGCTCCCGCACGTAGTCGTCCCATTCGTCCAGACTTCTAAGTGGATTGCCAGCAGCGACGGAATCGCGCTCGTCATTCATCGGCGTTTCTCCTCTCATTCCATTGTAAACGGTCCACTCACCTGCCGACAGCTTTCATCATCGGCTCGTCGTAGCGGAGCCCGGCAGCGGCGCCGCGCGGCATCGCTTCCTGGATCTGCCGCAGTTCGTCCGATGTCAGCTTTACGTCCACGGCAACGGCATTTTCCTCAAGCGTCTTCCGCCGCTTGGTCCCCGGAATCGGAACCACGTCTTTCCCTTGGGCCAGCACCCACGCCAGTGCGAGCTGTGCCGGCGTGCAGCGCCTTGCCTCGGCAAGCTCCTCAATCCGCCTCACGAGATCGAGATTCTTTTGCAAGTTCTCTCCTTGAAAGCGCGGGTTGCGGCGCCGGAAATCGTCGGGCGCGAGGTTGTCAGCGCTCCTGATTCGCCCGGTGAGGAATCCGCGCCCCAGCGGGCTGTACGCCACGAACCCGATATGGAGCTCGCGGCACGTGGCGAGGATTTCGTTTTCCGGGTCGCGCGTCCAGAGCGAATATTCCGTTTGCAACGCCGCAATAGGATGAGTACGCGCAGCACGGCGCAGCGTCTGCGGCCCCGCTTCCGATAGGCCCACGTAACGCACCTTGCCTTCCTTAACCAATTGCGCCATGGCGCCCACCGTCTCCTCGATGGGGGTATCGGGATCGACGCGATGTAAATAGTATAGGTCGATCGTTTCCACACCGAGCCGGCGAAGGCTGTTCTCGCACGAGCTGCGCGCGTATTCGGGCCGGCCATTGAAGCCGCGGTTGCCAGGGTTGCGAGGATCACGAACGATACCGAACTTCGTAGCCAGAATCACTTGGTCGCGCCTGCCCCGGATGGCCTTGCCCACCAATTCCTCGTTCTTGTAGGGCCCGTAGATGTCTGCCGTGTCCAGGAAATTGATCCCAAGCTCGATCGCCCGGTGAATGGTTGCAATGGACTCCTGTTCGTCGCCCGGACCATAAAATTCCGACATTCCCATGCATCCAAGCCCCAAGGCGGACACAGTGAGTCCGCTCGCGCCCATGGGTCGTTTTTCCATGATAGATCCTCCTTCACCTCAGCTTGCGATCGAGCAGCGGCTCTTTTCCAGGATCTCCTTAAGGATATCCGCAACCTCAAAAACGGCACGATTCTGAATGGCGGCCACGTTGGCTCGCAGCCGGGCATATCGCTCAGGCTCGAGAAGCTCCTCAATAGCACGATCGATCAGCCGGAAGCTCGGCACCGCCAATCCGACGCCGTTGCGCAGGACCCATTCCACGTTGTAGCGCTCCTGGGGCATCGTGCGGGCGCTTCTCTCCACAATCACAGGCAGCTTCATCAGCAAGGCTTCGCTGATGCTGGCCGGCCCGGGCTTTCCAATAAAAAAATCTGCGAGATGCATGTACTTGGGCACGTCCCTCGTATCTCCCACTACGAGCCGCCGCAGGCGCAAGTGGTCACCGCTAAGCTGTGCGGCGAGCTTGGGATTCCGGCCGCAGAGGAAAATCATCTGCACAGGAAGCTTGGAGCGATCCAGGCGGCGTGCGATTTGTAACATCGTTGCTGAGCCGTGGCCACCGAACGTCACGATGCCGGTGGGAAGTGAGGGGTTCAGGCCCACGCGCTGCCGCTCGGCGGCGCGGTCCCCCGTCTGAGGCTCGTAGAACCGCGGATGCACCACCATGCCGCTCGTGCGGAATACACGGTGCGGCGGCATGCCCAGCGCTCGCGCTTGCCGCACAGCCACATCGGTGCCGCACACCACAAACTGGTCCTGCAATTCAATCCAGGTGTGGGGCGGTAAGTCCGCGAAATCTGTAAGAACCACCACCAGAGGCACGCCCGGCAAGGCGCGGCGAAGCGCCTCACCGATGGCGCGATTGTAATGAGGAAAAAGAGAAACCACAAGATCTGCGGGAGATCGGCGCCAGTATTCGGTGAGCAGCTCCGCCTGTCTCCAGTGCGAATGCCGGATGGCGCTGTGAAGGAGGGGGACAACCAGCGATCCGCCCCACGTCCAGCTTCTTCGCAGGGCGAAATTATAGTAGTCCTCCATGCACGCGCCGGTCAGCCTGTACATGCGGTCTGCCGGGCGGAGAATATCCTGGCTCGCCACGAAACGCACGCTCCAGGTGTCTTTAGTACTGAGGGCCGCCCCCACCGCCTCAGCAGAGCAGCGATGGCCTCCACCCGCGTTCGTGTAAACAAGGTCAACACGATCCACGATGATCTATGATGCCACAATTCCGGCTGGATGAAGGTTAACTTTCGATGAAGCAATTTCAGCGGTAATCTCGCTGGCTGGCGCGGCTCAGAACCGGCCGCTCCCATCGCACCAGCGCGTTCTGCGTGGAATTCTGCGATGCGGCCGCGCGGGTTACAAACTCCTGACGGGCATACTCCACAAAGGCGCGCATCTCCTTTTCCATTTCGGCCATTCGCTTTCGCATGTTCAGGATGATCTCGACTCCCGCCAAATTCACGCCCAGATCCCGCGTCAGCTTCAGAACCAGCTCGAGCTGCTCAAGATCCTCCGCGGTGTAAAGGCGGGTGTTGCCTTCAGTCCGGGATGGCGTCAGCAAACCTTCCCGCTCGTAAAGGCGAAGCGTCTGCGGATGAAGCTCGTACATCTCCGCAACGGCGCTGATGGTATAGCCCGCCTTCGTGCGTGTTTTTCTGCCTCGCTTGGCCACGAGATTCAACCTGGGCGGATCAGTCGCCCATCCCCGCCCGTGCCTTCAAATCCCTTCTCGGATCCTCCGGGTTCAGCCGCGCAATCTCCCTCAGGAGCTCCTTGGTGCGCTCGTCCATGACGCGCGGCACCACCACCTGCACTTCGATGAACTGGTCGCCTCGCAAACCCGCCTCGCGCAACGACGGCGCGCCCTTTCCGCGCAGACGAAGTGTTTGTCCGCTTTGCGTGCCGGGCGGAATGCGGATCACGCTCGGTCCATCCAATGTGGGCACTTCCACCTTGGCCCCCAACGCGGCCTCAGCCAGGGTGATTGGAACTTTCACGTAAATGTTGTCACCCTTGCGCTCGAAAAATGGATGGGAATCCACTTCCGTAACAATCAGAAGGTCGCCGCGCGGCCCGCCTTTAGCCCCGGCGTTTCCCTTCCCGCTCACACGCACGCGCGAGCCGGTATCGACGCCCGCAGGAATACGAACTTCGAACGATTCAGGTTTGCGAATCGTACCCGCTCCACCGCACGCAGAACACGCCGGACGGCGCTTGCCCGTTCCTCCGCAGTCCGGGCAGGGGCCGGAAAACCGCATAATTCCAACCTGGCGCGCTGCCTTTCCCGTTCCATTGCAAGTGGCGCAGGTTGTGGCCGATCCGCCAGCCGAGCCGGTTCCATGACACTTCGCGCATTCTTCTTTTCGCGCCAGCGTCAGGCGGAGATTCCTACCAAGAATGGCGTCTCGAAAACCAAGATGTACGTGATGTTCGATGTCAGTGCCGCGTTCCGGGCCGGCCGCTTCCGCCGCGCCTTCTCCTCGAGAAAAAAATTGCGAGAAAATATCGCGGAAAGAGAACCCTCCGTGTTTCTGTTCCTCGGTGCTGAGATCGGAAAAGTCGAATCCGGAGAAATCAAATCCGGGCGCTCCTGCGGCCTGGCCTCCGCCACTGAACCCATCCGTTGGAATGTTTTCGGCATAAAATCCGTGCCGGTCATAAATCGCCCGCTTCTTCTCGTCCCCCAGCACGTCATAGGCTTCGGAAATCTCCTTAAACTTCTCTTCTGCCTTTTTGTCCCCAGGGTTGACGTCTGGATGGTACTTTCGCGCCAGGCGCCGAAAAGTCTTACGAATTTCCTCCGCCTTGGCACCGCGCCCCACCCCGAGCGTGGCGTAGTAATCTTTTTGTGCGCTCACCGGCATGAAGCGGCCTCAGTTTCTTCTCATCGTCGAAATCGCGCTTAAGTGATCCGGGCAATGCGAAGCCATCCAGGCCGCCAGATGCGAGTAAATCTCTCGCGCCATGGGGCTATCCAAATCCGGCTTTTCCAAACCCACCTCGACGAACTGCCGCCAGTGGCAGTGCGGGCACTCAACTCCCAAATGCGTCCGATGAATGACGTGCGACTCTTCGATTGGCTGCGTAAGTTCCAAGAATTCACCTCTGAATTCTGCGTTCGAGATTCCGCAGGTCCATTCCCCGCGCCCGGAGCCTCGCTGGCGACACGCCGCAGGGCTACTGTTTCTTCTTATCGTCTGAATCCACGACCTCCGCGTCAATCACTTCGCCATCAGCGCTCTTCTGTGATTCACCTGAGGCGCCGGCGGAGGATGAGGCGCCCGCGCCCGTCTCGGCATCCTGGGGCGAGCCCGTTCCGCCGCTCGGACCCGCCTGTTTGTACATGGCTTCGGCAAGCTTGTAGGAAGCCTGCGTCAGCCGGTCGACAGCGGCGGTAATCTGCGAGGTGTCGCTGCCCTGCAGCGCTTTCTTGGCATCTTCGATAGCCGCTTCGATGCTCTTCGCTTCCGCCTCCGAGATCTTGTCCCGATATTCCTTTAGAGTTTTCTCGGCGTTGTAAACCACCGAATCCGCCCGGTTCTTGACCTCAATCTCGTCCTTATGCTGGCGGTCCTCGTCGGCATGCGACTCGGCTTCGTGCGTCATTCGCTGGATTTCGTCCTTGCTCAAACCGCTGGAGGATGTAATCGTGATCTTCTGCTCCTTGCCCGTCCCCTTATCGCGCGCAGAGACGTTCAGGATGCCGTTCGCGTCGATATCAAACGTCACCTCGATCTGCGGAATTCCGCGCGGAGCGGGCGGAATTCCGATCAAATGGAACCTGCCGAGCGTGCGGTTATCCTTGGCAAGCGGTCGCTCGCCCTGAAGCACGTGGATTTCCACAGAAGTCTGACCGTCCGCAGCGGTAGAGAACACGTCGCTCTTGCGCGTGGGAATCGTCGTATTTCGAGGAATGAGCGAGGTTGAAACCCCGCCCAATGTTTCGATTCCCAAAGTCAGCGGAGTAACGTCCAATAGCAGCAGGTCCTTGACTTCACCACCCAAGACACCGGCTTGCACGGCCGCGCCCACCGCAACCACCTCGTCCGGATTGACGCCCTTGTGAGGCTCCTTGCCCAGGAACAGGTCCTTCACAATCTGCTGAATGCGTGGAATGCGTGTCGACCCGCCCACCAACACGACTTCATTAACTTTGTCGGGACCAAAGCCGGCGTCCTGAAGCGCCTGCTTCACCGGCGCGACGGATCGCTGAAAGATGTCCTCGCACATTTGCTCGAACCGGGACCGTGTCAACTTCATCGCCAGGTGTTTGGGCCCGGAGGCATCCGCCGTAATGAATGGCAGATTGATTTCCGTCTCGAGCAGCGTGGAAAGCTCCATCTTGGCCTTCTCCGCTGCTTCCTTCAGACGCTGCAGCGCCATGCGGTCCTTCGACAGGTCGATGCCCTGGTCCTTGCGGAATTCCTCCACAATCCAATCGATGATGCGCTTGTCGATGTCGTCGCCGCCCAGGTGCGTGTCACCATTGGTGGATTTCACTTCGACAACGCCCTCCCCAACCTCAAGGATGGAAATGTCGAACGTGCCGCCGCCAAAGTCGTACACCGCAATCGTCTCGTCCTTCTTCTTGTCGAGTCCGTAAGCCAGCGCCGCCGCTGTGGGCTCGTTCACGATGCGCAAAACCTCCAGGCCCGCGATCCTTCCGGCGTCTTTGGTCGCCTGCCTCTGGCTGTCGTTGAAATACGCGGGAGCTGTGATCACTGCCTGAGTAATCTTCTCTCCCAGATATTGTTCGGCAGCATCCTTCATTTTCTGCAGGATGAGCGCGGATATTTCCGGCGGTGAGTATTCTTTGCCTTGTGCGATAACACGCGCGTCTCCGTTTGGCCCCTCAACAACTTTGTAGGGCACCGTCTTGATCTCGTTCTGCACTTCGTTGAAGCGCCGACCCATGAATCGCTTGATCGAATAAATCGTATTTTCGGGGTTGGTAATCGCTTGTCGCTTGGCCGTTTGTCCCACTAGCCGCTCGCCCGACTTGGTAAACGCAACAACTGACGGCGTCGTTCTGGCGCCCTCAGGGTTCGCTATAACGGACGGTTCCCCACCCTCCATTACCGCGACGACAGAGTTCGTCGTACCAAGATCTATGCCAATAATCTTTGCCATTTCGTGCTCTCCTTTTACCCAGCCGCCTTGATACTTCTGATAGCAGGTTAGATGCGTCTTTGCCTTAGCGCGTTACTATAATAATGCTTTAGTATCGCAGTGTCAATTAAATCCTCAGATTGCATGACGAACCACGCTCACCTAGGCGAGATCGTTCTCCGAATTTCTTTCGTCAGAGCACAGGCTTCCGCCATATTTTTCAACACTATTCTGTCGGTACATCAGCAGCTTATCCCTCATTGTTAGGCCCATAAAGGAACTCTACGTCCGGCATCGGGGCGGATTTATGACCCCCAATATCCCATTCCGTATGGTCTAGCGATAAACAGTTGATGTCCAGGAAGTAACGGTGACTCCTTGACGTCCCGATTCAGCGTTCGATACACTTAGGGAGGCACCACCCCGTTAGGCTAGCGGCATGAAAAAAGAGACGTTAATCACCATCGCGGTTTTTCTGGGGGTAGGTTTTTTGGGGGGGTATGCTTACAACGCTCATCGCACGGCTACGGCCCACCAATCGGCAGCTCACGCTACCGTCGCGCCGTCGCCTGCCTCGACTACCGCTGCAACTCCCGCCGGTGATACCTCGCTAGGCTTGCCGAATGGACACCCGCCCGTGAGCCCAGCAGAGATTGTCCATTTCTTTGAAGATGCGGCGGCCACGAATCCTGGTAATCCCGGACCACGCTTGAAACTGGCTGATTTTTTATACGACCAAAAGCAGTGGGCGGAGGCGATTTCGTGGTATCTTCAGGCTCTCCGGCTGAATCCAAAAGACGTCGATGCCCGAACGGATCTGGCGACGTGCTATTTCAATCTTGGAGAGCCTGCCAAGGCGCTCAAAGAGCTCAATCAGGCCCTCAAGGTTGATCCTCATCACCGTGCTACCCTCTTCAACCTGATAGTCGTCAACCTGGAGGGTGAGCACGATCCGGCAGCAGCCGAGCAGGCGTGGAATCGGCTTCACTCCATCGACCCGGCTTACCCGCACCTGGCGGAATTGAAACGGGCGCTCGACGCCACCCCGACCGGCAAGAGCTCCGCCTCGCATTAGACTCGGAACGAGCGGTCTCACGCCGGCTTCCGGTATTTCAATGTTGGAAACGGAGATTCGCGCTTGAGACGTCTGGGCATCTCTTCGTCAGGCCGGACCGTCTTACAAATCTAATGGGCCGCATACTGGATCTCATCGTTGATCTCGCCACCGCGCTGATCGTTGCGCGCATGCTGGCAGGCGCCGTAAAGGGATTTTTTCGGTCGGGCCCATCGCGCTTCACATCACACACAACCGCGGCGCCGCCGCGTGAAGAACAACGGACCGCAACGGCCGGCGAAACGGTTCGCGACCCGGTATGTGGTATGTTCGTCTCTACGGAACTCTCTCACTCGCTTCGTTGGCACGGTACGGTTCTTCATTTCTGCTCAGAAGAGTGCCTCGAGCGTTACAGGAAAAGCGCCTCTGCCTGAGACAGTGAACGGTCTTTCAAGGACCGGTTAACCTCATCGCACGGACCATCCCTGCAACCAGGTTTTCGCCGGGCGAGTGATGAAACCTCGATGGATCGAATGCGTTCCGAACTTCAGCGAAGGGCGGGACGGCGCTAAGGTTGCCGCGATCGTTGCCGCCATTCTCGGCGGCCCTGACGTTCATCTGCTGCACCAGACCATGGATCCTGACCATCATCGTTCCGTGATCACATTCATTGGGACGAGCGACTCGATCGGGGAGGCGGCGTTGCGCGGTGTCGGCAAAGCGGTGGAGTTGATTGATCTGAACCAGCATGACGGGGTGCATCCTCGCATCGGAGCGGCGGATGTGGTTCCATTCGTCCCGCTCTTCGCCCAGGGCATGGAAGCCTGCAAGCGTATCGCAAGTCGGGTTGGCGGTGAAATCGCCCGGCGCTTCAACGTTCCGGTATACCTCTACGAGTCTGCCGCGCTGCGTTCAGACCATCGCAATCTCGAGATGATCCGTCGCGGCCAATTCGAGCGACTGCGCGAGCGAATTGCCGCGGAACCGTCTCTCCGCCCCGATTTCGGCGAAAGGCGCTTGCATCCCACGGCTGGAGCAGTGGCGGTCGGCGCGCGCGGCCCGTTGATTGCCTTCAACGTGGATCTCGATACCCGGAAAATCGAAATCGCACGCTCTATTGCGCGAAAGGTTCGGGAGTCATCAGGCGGACTGCCGGCGGTGAAGGCGCTCGGCGTCTATCTTCCTTCGCGCGGGCGTGCTCAAGTGGCCATGAACGTCACTGATTTCCGAATCACGCCGCTTCAAACGGCTTTCGCCGAGGTTTCGCAGGAAGCACGAAACTTGGGCGTGCCTATCGTCGAAAGCGAGTTAGTGGGTCTGGCCCCGCGTGCGGCGCTGAATTCGAAAATTGCTCGTGAAATCTGCTTAGCCGGCTACTCACCCGGCATGATTTTGGAAAATCAGCTCGAGCGGGTATCGGGCTCAAGCTGCTGAGAAAATCACTGAAAGGATCTAACGGAGACCTGTGGCAGAAATTCGTCCGTTTCGCGCGCTTCATTACAACCTTCGCAAGACCGAAGAGCTTGGCAAGGTTGTGACGCAACCCTACGACAAGATCTCGCCTGAAATGCAGAATCGCTACTACAACCTCAGCCCTTACAACCTGGCTCGGGTGATTCGAGGAAAGGAAACGACGCAGGATACTGCGGAAAATAACGTTTACACGCGCGCCGCGCGCGAGTTCGAAACTTGGGTTAACAACCAAATCCTGGCGCCCGAAGCCACACCTGCGCTGTACCCGTACTTTCAACGCTACGAAGTCCCTGGAACCCCAGGCGTCAAAAAAGAAAGGAGAGGGTTCATTGGTCTTTGCCGGCTGGAAGACTACTCGCACGGAGTCATTCACCGCCATGAAGAAACGCTTTCCGGGCCTAAGGCGGGGCGCATTGAGCTGCTTAAGAGAACGCATGCCCATTTTGGCCAGATCTTCTTTCTCTATAGCGACCCCGACGGCCGCGTGGATCAGATCATCGAGCCGTTGACGGCGGGCGAACCGTGGGAGCAGGTCGAGGATGAGTATGGAACGCTTCACATCGTATGGCGAGTTTCTGCATCTCCGGCGGTCCATCAAGTGGTTGAAGCAATGAGAGAGAAAAAGCTCCTCATCGCCGATGGCCATCATCGCTATGAGACGGCGCTCACCTGTCGCGGCCTTGGCGGAATACCAAAAGCCGCTGATGCTCCGTCCGATTATGTGATGGCGACGTTCATTCGGATGGAAGCCGAAGGTCTGACCATTCTCCCCACGCACCGCGTGGTTCACAACCTGCCCCATTTTGATTGGAACGAATTCGTGAACGGCTTAAGTGAGAACTTCGAAGTGCAGGAAAAACAGCCGGAGATGGCTCGAGAGTCAGGGGGAGTGCCGCTGCTGGCCGCGCTGGATGAAAGCGGCCGAAAACAGCCAACCATTGCCGCATACGCGGCAGGCAAACTGGCCCTCCTGCGCCTGCGGCCGGATATTGATCTCCCTCACGCCCTTCCCGGGCTTTCCGAGGCTCAGCGCCACCTGGACGTGATCATCCTTCATCGTCTGCTGCTTGAGGGCGTGCTCGGCATCGCCGCGGAAGCGGTGCGGGAAGAAAGAAATATTCACTACGTACGCAAACTCAGCGAAGCTGTCGCCAGCGTGGATTCCGGCAAAGCACAGGTGGCTTTCATTCTGAATCCCACGCCCGTTGAGGCGGTTCGTCAGGTGGCATTTGCAGGCGACGTCATGCCTCAGAAATCCACCGACTTCTATCCCAAGCTCCTCTCCGGCCTGACGATTTACTGGCTGGATAATCCGATGGGAATTTAGCTCACGATGCAGGTAGAATCTTCCGGCGCGGCATCATCCCAGGAGCTTCGCACGGTAAATCCATCACGTAGCCCTTCAATAGGTTAGCGGGAAATTCGCAGGTGGGAAATTCGCACTTGCATTTTTGCTGGCCCGGGTTATAATTCTTGCAGCCCTATGACAGCAAGAGAGAATCTCACCCGGCTTTCCACGCTCTCCTTGCGG